>SKJX01000013.1 GCA_007121785.1 Nitriliruptoraceae bacterium | reverse complement strand
GGCGATGATCCGGCGCTTGACCTCGCGCGGCAGGGTCAGCCCGACGTGCCTGCGGTCCGAGGGGCTGCGGTCGCCGGTACGCGATCGGGTGGTGGGCACGAGCAACCCCTTGGACGTCGAGGTGGTGGTTCCCAGACTTCAGCAGCGTCACCACCACCCTAGCTCGTTATACAACGTGCGCAGCACCAGCGGAGCGGACGTGCCCTGCGTCGACAGCGTCCTGCATGAGGTTCCCGCAGGCATCGCCTGAGCTTTCGGTCGAAGAGAGGCACCCGGCGACCGCCATGGCCCCGCGGACGCGGCCAGCCACGCAGGATGGTCGTGGAGGCCGCAGGGCCCATCTTTCAGTCCGGCAGCGTCAGCCACTCCCCCGCCGCATCCTGGACCTGCAACTCGTCGAACCGGGCGAACAGATGCAACGCCAGGTCCTCATGGCGCACGGCCAACGTGAGCGTGATGCCCACCCCGTCGGGTGCGCTGGACCGACCCTGCAGGCTGAACGTCGGCCCCCAACTACCGGGCCGCGGCTCGGGCAGGCCGAACACCGGGGTCGACAGCCGCGCACCTTCGAAGGCGCTGACGACGTCCAGCAGCTGTTGGTCGGCGAACTCCAGCACCGCCTTCTCCTCCCCGGCCTCGCGCCGAAGCGAGGCGAGGATCGTGGACACCGGGTGGCAGAGCAGCTGGATGCGCCGGTCCTCGGCTTCACCCCACGGGAAGCGGTCAGGTGTCGGCTCCACCGTGGCCGCCAGCACCCGGTAGCGGGTGTCGAGCTCCACACCCCACAGACGCGCGTCGTGCAGCGCCGGCTCGAGCGCCGCCGGGCCGACCCGTGGCCCCTCATGGGGCTGGTGCGGGTCGCCCGGACCCCCGGCGAGCCCCCCGAACACGTCGTCCATGGCGCCTCCGCGGTCGTGCGGGTCCGCCCCCACCTCGACGTCAGGATGGTGGGGCACCCGCCATCGATGCGCGACCGTACCGAGCCGACGCCGATCACCCCACCCCCCTGTCTACGCTGCACGGGCTCGGACGACAGGGGCGGCAGCGGTGACGACGGGGCGGGGCGCGACGCGGCGCGACCGGTGGCTGATCGCGGTCGTGCCCGTGCTGCTCGCCAGCGTCGCGCTGACCCAGATGGTCGTCGCATCCACCACCGAGCTCACCCCCTGGCGCGGCGCCGGGTTCGGGATGTTCTCCACGATGGACGGCCACGACCTGCGCGGCGTCCGCATCGAGGTGGTCACCGAGGACGGGGACACGCTGCCGTTCAACGCCCGGCGACTGCGCGGGGCACCGAGGCTGGGCGGACCGTTCGTCCAGGCGCGGGCGTGGCCGACCCCGACACGGCTCGAACGGCTGGGCGAGGCCGTCATCGACGAGCCGCTGGTGGTCGACGAGGACGACGTCGTCATCCCGGCCGAGCAGCTGGTCGACGTCGACCCGCAGCTGACCGAGCCGTTGGCGCCACCGGTGGAGGTCCACCTGCAGGTCCACCGACTCAGGCTCGATCGGGACTCGGAAACGGTCGTACCTGAGGTCATCGCGGAACGGACCGTCCGCGGCGATCCGACGGGCAGCGGATGACCGAGGAGCCGACCGAGACCGCCGCCGCGCCACACGAGGGGCCGGTCGAGCCGCCGACCGCCAACCGAGGCGGGCGGCTGCGACGGCTGTTCACGCCCTACCTGAGCCGCACCGGCATGGTCCTGACGCTGACGTTGGTCACCTACCTGATCAGCTCACCGCGCGGCACCTTCCCCGTGGCGAGGATCGCGGCGGTCGGTGCCCTGCTGCTGGTGCCGTGGCTGGTCAGCGACCGCCGTTGGCGCGTCGGCGTCCTCGGTGTGCTGTTCGTCCTCGCCGCGGCGGGACCGCTGAGCTCTCCCCTGCTCGACCTCGACAACCACCACTACCTGAAGCTGTACTGGCTGCTGGCGCTGCTGCTGACCGGCATGACCAGCGACCCGGTGGCCGCGTTGCGGCGCACCGCCCGGTGGCTGATCGGGCTGGTGTTCGTCTTCGCCACCGTCTGGAAGCTGCTGGTCCCGGACTTCGTCGACGGCAGCCTGCTGACCTACCTGCTCACCACCGACGGCAACATGGACCGGGTCCTGGTCGCGGTCGGCTGGCACGAGGCGGATCGTACGATCGAGAACCGGCACGAGATCGTCGGGTTGCGCCACGACCCGACGGTCCCGTTGGAGCCCACCGAGCTGGACATGCCGTCCCGCAGCGTCGCCGTCGCTCCGGCGCTGGCGATCGCGACGGTGCTGTTGGAAGGCGCGGTCGCGGTGGCCTACCTCTTGCCGCTGCGCGGGCGATGGGAACGTCTCCAGGAGATCAGCCTGTTCACCTTCCTGGTGGTCACCTACGGGCTGTTGCCCGTGTTCGGGTTCGGTGGCCTGCTCGCGGCGATGGGGCTGGCCGCCTCGGGCTTACGCGACCGGCCGGCGATCCTCGTCCACCTGGCGATGTGGGCGACCGTCGGCGGGCTGACGATCGTCGCCGACCTGCTGTAGCTCACACCGGCTGCGGCGGAGTTCGAGCTGGACATCCGGATGGTCGACGTGCCTGGTCTGGTCCCGTCGCTGCGACCGGGACAGGGGTCCCTGGTCCCTCCCGTTCGTGTGGCGTTCGCTCACGTCGGCTCCCCGGAACGGGCCGTCAGAGCAGATCGTGGGGTGGTGTCGTGGAACTGGTGCCGTACTCCGAGCCCATCGATCCCGCCACCGCGGCCGTTCTGTCCCCGTCCGAGCGCGGAGGCAGGACGTCCGACCCGTCGACGACGTCCCGGGCCATCGCCGCTCTGGCGTTCGGCCTCGCCTACTCACCACTGGCACCGGAACACGCCGTCGCGGAGATCGTGGGCGCCGGCGACCACCAGCTGCTGGTGCGCGCCCGCCGCGATCTGATCCGTCAACTGCCCGAGCACCCACCGGCGATCACCGGCCGGGCGCGTGCCCTGCTCGACGCGGCGATCCGCACGGCGGATCCCCGGCCACGGCCGGCTGCGGCGGTCGACGATACCCCGCAGGGTGGTGTTCGAACGACGAAGCCGACGTTGCCCTTGGTGGCGAGGTTCGGATGACCACCGGGGGAGCTTCAGGTGAACACCACCGAGCCCAGGACGCGGCCCTCGTGACGCGGAGCCGACCGCTCGGACAGCAGACCGCGACCAGCTGACCACGACCGGCCCGGCGCCCCTCCGGGCCTTGGCCCCCTCCCCCGGGGGGCCGACGGTGGTGCCCGAGCCGATCCAGCTCGGGCACCATCCGTTCGGCGCTCAACGCGACGCACGGGAACGACGCTCCCGCGTCACCGTCCGGCCAGGTGGCTCCGACGGCCCAGCCAGCCCTTCCCAGGAACGCTCAGAGCAGCCCCTGCTCCTCCAGCCACTCGGTCGCGACGTCGTCGGACTCGCGGAACTCCAGGTCGGTCTCCACGTTCCAGGCGACCAGGTCGTCGGTGGTGATCATCGCCGACAGCTCGTTGATCGCGCCGACCAGGTCGTCACCGTAGGCATCGACCAGCTCCTGGGACAGGACCGGAGCGATGTTCTGCGCCGGGTGCAGGCCCTGGTCGTCCTCGAGGACCTTGAAGCCCTCCTCCTCGATCTGCGGCGCGGTGTCGTTCCAGACGACCGCGTCGACCTCGCCGGCGGCCAGCGCCTCGCCGAGCAGCGGGCCGAACTCGATCGTGGTCTCGTCGGCGAACTCGATGTCGTAGACGTCCGGGTCGGTGTAGCCGAGGAAGCACTGCGGCCGCTCGAAGCACTGGGCGGACGCGCCGAAGACCAGATCCAGGTCGGCGACATCGGAGATGGTCTCCGCGTCCTCGTCGCCGCGCACGACGAACGCGTCGCCGTTGACCGCGTCGGCGTAGTCGAGCGTGACGGCACCGATCGTCTCGAACGCCGGCTCGATGACGCTCATGACCTCGTCCGGGTCGTCGGAGGACTCCTCGTCGGGCGCGAGCGCCGTGAGCGCCCCACCGATGTAGTCGACGATCATGTTCAACTCGCCGGACTCCAGGTCGGCGATGGCCTCATCACGGAAGCCGGCCGGGGTCTCCATCTGGACCTCGAACCCCTGGGCGTCGAGGTACTGCCCGTAGACCTCCGCGATGGTCACCGACTCGGAGAAGTCCTGACCGCGGAGCACGATCGCGGGCCCGTCCGCTGCCGCGTCGTCGTCGGCGTCATCGTCCGGTTCGGCGTCGTCCTCATCCGCATCGTCGACATCGTCGTCGGCATCGGTGTCCGCGACGTCGTCGTCGGTGACGTCCTCCAGCGCCTCGTCACCGCAGGCGGCCAGTAGCAGCGTCGATGCCGCCAGCAGGCTCAGGAACTTCAGGGGCGTCGTCCTCATAGGTCGTCTCCGTCGATCGTGGGCGGGCGTCCGAACGCAGTCGCCGGACCCCATGGGGTTTGACGATCCGCTCGAGGACGGTGAAGGCGATGGCCGTCAGCCCCGCGAGGGCGGCGATCAACACCGTGCCACCGACCGTCAGCGTATCGTTGTTCTGTCCGATGCCATCTCGTACGTACCTGCCCAGCCCGTCGCCGCCGAGGAACGCCCGGATCGGTTCGGTGGCCACGACCTGGACGGCGCCGACCCGGATGCCGGTGAAGATCACCGTCAGCGCGAGCGGCACCTCGACGGTCAGCAGCACCTCGCGGGAGCTGAACCCCATCGCACGGGCGGCGTCGACCGCGCCGGCGTCGACCTGTTTGATCGCGACGTAGGTGCTGAGGAACAGCGGCGGCAGGGTCATCATCGTCAACGCGATGAAGATCGGCCACGGCTCGAACCCGAACCCGCTGCGCAACGAGATCGGCACCAGGAACGCGGCGATCGCCAACGTCGGGATCGCCCGGCCGATGTTGACCAGCCAAGCGGAGGCCAGTTCGGCCTTGCGCTTGTGCGCCAGCAGCGCCGCTGGCGGCACGGCGATGATCACCGCGGTGAGGATGACCGCCAGACACAGCGTCACCGTGTCGGCCAGGTTGGCCAGGATGCCGGAGGAGCCCAGCCACGTGTCGGGATCCCCCAGCCACTCGGTGAGGGTGATGTCCCGCGGGACCGCGGCCTGGGCGAGCGTCAGCGTGCCGGTCATGCGGGCCGCTTCCGTGCCCAGGGGGTCAGCGCGGACCCCAACAGGAAGAACAGCAGGTCGAACAGCAGCGCGAGCAGGATCGAGCCGATCGCCCCGATCGTCATCGGTGTCCAGAAGGTGCGGTTGAGCCCGTCGAAGATCAGCCGCCCGAACCCGCCGAACCCGACGATCGCGGCGACGGCGACCAGCCCGACCGTGGTGACGGTCGCGATCCGCAGGCCGTTGATCATGTAGGGCACGGCCAGCGGGGTCTCGACCGTCAGTACCCGCCGCAGCGGGCTGAGGCCCATGCCGTCGGCGGCGGCCTTGACCGGCGCCGGCACCGCCCGGAACCCGTCCAGGATGTTGGTGACCAGGATCAGGATGGTGAAGCCGACCAGCGGGATGATCGCCGTCAGCAGGCTGGTCCCGAAGACGCTGCGCAGCAGGCCGAAG
The DNA here is from genome assembly GCA_007121785.1 of Nitriliruptoraceae bacterium. Classification (GTDB taxonomy): domain Bacteria; phylum Actinomycetota; class Nitriliruptoria; order Nitriliruptorales; family Nitriliruptoraceae; genus SKTG01. The sequence goes on along the minus strand of SKJX01000013.1, from coordinate 753 downwards.
GCGGCCACGCTCGGGATCGTGTAGAGGAAGGCCGAGAACCCGGTGATCGGCCCGATGGTCCAGCGGAACCGCAGCCCGATCGCGGCCAACCCGAGCGAGATGAGGAACCCGATGCTCACCGCCGCGAGCGTGAGCTGCACGTGCTCGACGATGGCGGTCTGGACCGTGTCCCACTGCTCGACGAGGTAGCTCCACCGCAGCAGCGGGTTCGCCCCCACGAACCCCCCACCCACCGTCACGACCCCACAGCGGCTGCGGTGGTCAGGTCATCGGGGACCAACGCCCCATCCAGCCCGTCGCGCAGCCGTTCCGGGGTCACGACCCCGACGAACCGGCCATCGGCGTCCTCGATGACCGCACCCAACGCCCGGGAGGTCATGATGATCTCCAGGGCGGACCGCAGGGTGCTCTCCGGACGCACGACCGCGGCGGAGACGTGCCGGTCAAGCGACGCCAACGGCGCATCGTCGCGGATCTCGTCCGTGTGCACCCACCCGAGGAACCGGCCGTGCTGGGTGAGCCCGAGCCACTCGCTGTGCCGCCGCTGCATGACCGCGCGCCCTTCATCGACCGACGCGGTCACCTCGACGACCGAGCCCTGGTCGCGGGGCAGATCGGCGACGGTCGCCAGCTGCAGCCGGCGCATGCTGCGATCGTCGCCGACGAAGCGTTCGACGAAGTCGTTGGCCGGGGCGCGCAGCAGGTCGTCGGGGCTGGCGAACTGCTCGAGCACGCCGCCGACGTTGAGCAGCG
>SKJX01000077.1 GCA_007121785.1 Nitriliruptoraceae bacterium | reverse complement strand
TTCAGGTCCAAGGTCGTGTGAGCGACGTTGTAGCCGGCGGGGTCGTGGCGGACGTTGTGGACGCGCTCGAAGGCGACCTCGCGGACGTGGCCGAGCCGATCAGCCACCTCGGCAACGGTGCCGTCGGCACTCGGGACCCCGGTCAGGACCGCCGCGCCCGCGGCCGCGTATCGGTCGAGGAAGGCCAGCTCGGCCGAGGGATCGTCGCGGACCTCCTGCCACGGCATGCGCGGTATGACCCCGGCGTGGTCCGAAGCGTCCCAGAGCCTCGGCATCTCCCGCAGTGGTGCGCGCACCGGGGCCGAGTAGTCGTACGCGTCGAGCCACTCGGAGCTCCACACTGAGAAGTGGCCGTCACACCACTCCACGTGCAGTGCGCCGGCCTCATCCAGGTAGGCATGACTCGGCGCGACGTCGTCGGGGATGGCGGCGGTGAACAGCTGACGCTCCCCCGACTGCGGCACCCGGCACTGCGCACATCCGCAGTTATCGCGCAGCCACACGTGGTGCAGCCACCGCTGGCGTCCGTCCGGGGCCGGGACCCGCAGGTGGTCGGCCCGGATGTCGGCGGGAATCATGGATCCTCCTGTGCGCGCCTCGACTCCGAGGAGTGTCACCTCGGGCGTGCCGGGGGACAACGACACGGGGCCGCAAGGGTTGCGGGCTGAGAACGCAGGTGATGCGGTCTCGACCTCGGGGCGACGCCCACCATCGCCACCTAGGATGGCGCGATGGTCGACTCCCTGCCGTCGCTGCGCGAGCTGCGAGCGTTCGATGCCGCAGCTCGGCGGGGCTCGTTCGCGGAGGCGGGGCGAGAGCTCCGGCTGTCCGCATCGGCGGTGAGCCACCGGGTCAAGGTGCTCGAGCGACACCTCGGCCAGCTGCTGTTCGAACGGGGTGCCCAGAGCCTGTGGCTGACCGATCACGGTCATGCCTACCTCCCGGTGGTGCAGCAGGCGCTCGATGACCTGCAACGCGGCACCGAGGGGATCTTCGGTCTTGATCCGCCACCCACCGAGGTGACGGTGCGCGCACCGGTCACCTATGTCAGCCAGGTGCTGGCCCCGGCGCTGCCCGAGCTTCGGTGGGAGCTGGAGATCGACGTGCTGGCGGTGTCGTCGATCTGGCGCCCGGACGGGGTCCACGTCGAAGCCGACCTGACCGTCGAGCTCAAGGCCGACGTCCAGCAGCGCCTCGGTCCACCGGTCGCGGCGCTGCTGGTGTGCAACCCAACCAGCCCCGACGGGAGGCCACGTCGGCGGGTCGACGTGCTCGGCTACGAGGACCTGTGGGCGGCCGAGGCCCTGATCGGCTCGCCCGTGCGGGTGGCCAGCCGGGCCGGCGCCCAGGTCGACACCTGGGCCGGGGCGCTGGAGCTGGTCGCCGGGAACCCGGGCTGGTGCAGCCTCGTCCCCGACGTACTGGCCCGCGCCGCGATCCGCGAGGGGCGCGTGGCCGACAGCGGCGTGGCCGTACCGATGCGTCAGCGCTTCGGTCTCGTGCACCGGTCGCCGCCGCGAACGGAGGGGCCACGCGTCGAGGAGGTCGCGACGTTCCTGGCGAAGCTGCACGAGCGCTGACCGGCCGCGGAAGGCGACGTCGTTCGCCTCGATGCTCCGCACGATCGGCGCGGTGGGTCATGGTTCGCATCAACACCCTGCTCGGGTTCAGCATCGCCGGCGACAACCGCCGCCAGCTGCGCGCCTTCGCCGCCGCCGACCAGCTGCCCGACCCCAACGGTGTTGCCCAGACCGATACGGCCTCCCCAGAAGGCACCGACCCGTCCGGTCGGCCGGATCGAGCCGGCCGCTCACAACAGGGCCCCGTGACGAGAGACTCGTCACGGGGCCTGTCAGAGCCGCATCAGCGTCGATGCTCACGTGGGTCGTGTGATGGGCTGGACGAGACCCGTTCCGCACCCCCTTGGTGGGGTGTTCCGGAAACTCACAGGACCCCGCGCACGGGTGGTTCGTCCGACTCGTCGAGCAGCTGCCCGCCGCCCGGCCGGTGACCACCGCGACGGGCCGACGATCGACGTCTGGGCCGATGACATCGCCGCATCGTTGCGGCGCCTGGATCACCCCACGCCGGCATGAGCCTCGACCTGGCACCATGCGGTCCCGCGACGTGGGCAGGGCGCCTCTCCGGCTCGATGCCCCGAACTCGCGCTATCGGCTCGTCTCATGCAGGCGTTCGCGGATCTCCTCCCAGAGCGCCTGGTAGGCCGCTGCTGCGGGGTGGTGCGGTGAGGTGGCGACGAGTGGTTCGCGGAGCAATCCCATGCGCTCCACCGCGCTGGCGTTGGGGATCGGTGTGCGGAGCAGTCGCGGGTCGCGGTCGAGCAGCTCGTTCTGGAGCTCGCGGTGGAGCTTCTTGCGTCGATCGACCATCGAGAGGAACGGCAGGATCTCGACGTCGGTGCACACCTGCTCCGCGACGAAGGCGGTTAGCTGGTCGAGCGTCCGCGTCGACAACGTCGTCGGCACCACGGGGACCAGCACCGCATCGGCGGCGACCAGGACGGCCTCAGAGGTGAGCGAGAGGCTCGGGGCGCAGTCGAGGATGACCCACTCGTAGTCGTCCTCGAACTGGCTGAGCAGCCGGTCCAGCCGTTGGGTCGACCTCTTGACCTGGTCGAGCAGCAGATCGAGATGGCGGTAGCGGAGGTCGGCGGGCAACAGGTCCAGTGAGCGGTAGTCCGTGCCCTTGATCGCGTCCTCGAGCGGCCGCTTCTCGCCGACGATGCCCTTGGCCCCGCCCTTGACGCGGGGATGGATCCGGTAGTTGAACGTCACGGCCCCTTGTGGGTCGAGGTCCCAGATCAGTGTCGGTGTCCCGTCGCGCGCCGCCAGCCACGCAAGGTTGGCGGCGGCGGCGGTCTTGCCGACGCCGCCCTTGATGGAGTAGGTCGCGAGCACCTTCATGACACGACTCCTGGGCACTCGACCGTCATCGCACGGCCTTGGGGGAGAACAGCCCCTCGTACAACGCCCGGTTGCCGGAGCGGTCGAAGCGGGCGAAACGCTTGGCGAACTGCGCACGCGCGTCGTCCTGCACTTGCTCGAGGTGGCTGGCCAGCACGCCGAGCGCCATCACCGTGTCGACGTCGGCCGGTCGCCGTGCGATGCGCATCGCGAACCCGCGTAGCCCCTGGGACTGCACCTCGCCGTCCTGGAAGGCCCCGAGGTTGTCCTGCAACCGCTTCAACTCGCGAACAGCCACCTTCGTACGGTCTGCATCGAACAGCGCACCGAACGCCTCGAGGAGGTACCGCAGCTTCTTCGCGTCCTTGCGCAGTCGGTGCAACATCTCTGAAGGCGAATCATCATCGATGGCGCGTCCGTCCCGCTGGACCCCCCGGTACGCCCTCCAGATCCGCTGCCGGGCGACCTCGACGATCGGATCCGTCGCTTCGGTGGTCTCCTCGTCCGTCGGTGAAGCCTCCAGGGTCTCGCTCCAGTCGCTGACCAGATCGGCGTAGTCCTGCGAGCGCAGCGCCGTGGTGAGGGCGGCATGGGCCTGCTGCTGATCTGCGGCCACCAGGTCGGCCAACGGCTGCAGCACCTCCAGGTCCCCTCGCGCCGCCGCGTCGGCGTACTCCGGGATGGCCAGCGAGAAGACATCGAGATCCCGCACCGGTGTGGTGACGTCGCCCAACCACTTGAACCGCCTCCGGAAGTCGTCACGCACCGGGCCTGGAAGCACCCGCTTCGACGCGCCGAGCAGCGACCGCGTGCGACGGACGGCCACCCGGAAGTCGTGGAGGAACTCGGTGTCGAGATCAGCGATGACCCCGTCCTCGTTCGCTCGCATCGTCTGCAACAGGTGCCGACACGTGCGGGCGATGGCCTCGTTCGCTGCCATGGTCGGCTCGAGGGAGACCGCGAGTTCGCCCGTGTAGCCACCGGGCTCGAGCCCGGCCGCCGCGAACACGATGTCGGCCGGCTCGCCGTCGGCTGTCTGGCCATCGAGGTCTTCAGCGAGACGGCGGACCAGGCCGGCGTGCTCGCCGTCGTAGCCGCGGACGCCGCGGACCACCAGGCTTGCCACGGGGGTGCCGTCGGCGACGCATCCGCGCTCCAGGTCGATCCGCACCACGGTCTTGTCGAGGTCGTCGAGCAGGCGGTAGCGCTGAACCGTGAGGTCGACCTCGACACGGGGCAGCAGGACCCGGACGTCGCAGGCATCGGCGACAAGGTCGTGGACGGGCCCCGCGACGACGTCGTCCGGCCACCGCGGAAGCTCCTCCTGCGCCACGGTGTGGGTGTGCCCGGTGGCACGATCTCGCCACGTCAGCGTCCCGTCACACCAACTGAGGGCACCACCCGCTCGCCGGATACGCCAATCGAACGTGTCGAGCAGGGCCCGGTGGACGGTCAGGTCCGGCCCGTCACGGCGAACGTCGTCGTAGCCGTCCAGGAGTTCGGTTACCCGGTCCGCGTCCCTGCGGACGTCCAGGGCCACGAGCGGCGAACGTCGTGCCATGCAGCGCGTCCTCCACGCCCCCATACCGGCAGGGGACCCGAAGTGTACTCTCGCGCCCTCGCCAGGCTCCTGGCTCCGGAGATCCGTTGACGATCGAGATCGAGCGCACCTGGTTCGTGGCAGGCGACGCCCCCCTGGCACAGGCCCAGACATCAGTCGCCATCCGCCAGGGCTACGTCGCGATCACCAACGAGGCCGAGGTGCGGGTACGAGCGGCCGGTGCGACCTGTCTGCTCACGGTCAAGACCGGCCGTGGGCAGCAGCGCAGCGAGGTCGAGCTTCCGATCACCCGTGAGCAGTTCGAAGCCCTATGGCCGGCCACCACAGACGCACGCCTCGTGAAGACCCGCCACGTGGTCCGGCTGGGTGACCATCGCGCCGAGGTCGACGTCTTCGAGGACAGCCTCGCGGGGCTGGTACTGGTCGAGGTCGAGTTCGACTCGACCGACACCGCCGACGCGTTCGAGCCACCCGCGTGGTTCGGCCAGGAGATCACCGACACGGACGGATGGAACAACGCCTCCCTGGCGGTCAACGGGATACCTACCGAAAGGTGACGTCGAGCTCGGGGGCGTATCGGATCGGCTCCGCCGAGGCCGCCACCTCGTACATGTTCATCGCCTCGTTCCCCGGAGGTCGGTTCACCGACGAGGTGGTCACCACGACCTCGGTCGCGATCGATGGCACCGCGGTCGTGACACCTGCCCAGCAGATCGATGGCGACGATGAGGTCGTCCACGACGGCGACAGCGCCGGCAGCCAACCGGTCGACGAGCAAGGTCGTGCCCCCGCCGGTGAAGAGCGGCCGGCTGCCAAGGTGTTGGGCTACGGCATCCACGACCGCCGCAAGGTCTACACCGCCGACCCGGACGCCCGCGGCGGCTACCGCACCGCGACCGAGCGCCGCAAGGGGCACCTACGTCGGTTACGAGCTCCACCCGTTCATCATGGCCCGCGACGTGACCTGGAGCAACGGCGCCGACAAGGCCGCCCTGTCCGAACGCGCGCCGAAGTCGAGGATGGTGTAAGCCCCGACCGGTCCTCCGCGCCGCTGCACGCCGCCGGCATCCACGTCACCTGGCAGACCACCTCCCACCACGAAGGCTCCCGACCGTTCAACGACAACGCGTTCATCTACAACGGCCGCCTGGTGTCCAAGACCCTGCCCGCCGAGCTCCGCGACCTGCCGCTGCCACCGCTCGGCGCCGACGAGGCGGCGCGCAGAACCCGGCACCTACCAAGGCACCGTCCGCATCGACGAACTCACCCGGCAGACCCGAACCCAGGATGGATCAACTCCGCCCTGGGTGGCGACTTCGTCGACCTCGACACCCGCTTCTCCCGCGGGTTCGACCTCACCCGTATCAACGTCCTGCTCGGGTTCACCATCCCCGGCTACAACCGGCGCCGGCTGCGTGCGTTCGCCGACGCTGACCAGCAGCCCGATCCCACCGGCGATGAGCGGATCGCCACCGAACGCCGAACCGTCACCAGCAGCGACCCGGCCGCCGCCCAGAGCGAGACGACCTCCCCAGAAGGCACCGACCCACCCGGCTGACCGCCCCGACCAGCCGACCCGTCCGGTCGGCCGGATCGAGCCGGCCGCGCACAACAGGGCCCCGTGACGAGAGACTCGTCACGGGGCCTGTCAGTGCCGCATCAGCGTCGATGCTCACGTGGGTCGTGTGATGGGCTGGACGAGACCCGTTCCGCACCCCCTTGGTGGGGTGTCGGCCGGTCGCCCGTCCCCGCCGGACGGCCCTTGGTGGCCGCGCCGGCGGCGCTGATCATCACACGGGTCTTCCACGGATGGTGGGGCGTTCGTTCCACGAGCACCCCCGGGGTGG
>SKJX01000046.1 GCA_007121785.1 Nitriliruptoraceae bacterium | reverse complement strand
GGCGTACGGCGAGAGGGCCGGCCACCGCCGTGGGGCCAGCGCACGGCGTGCGGCGAGAGGGCCGGCCACCGACGTGGAACCGGCGTGCGGCGAGGGCCGGCGGCTGACCGGAACGCCGCCTGCGGGTTGGGCCGAACCGGTCACACAGCCCTGACCCGCGCCACCCACCCGGCAACAGCACCGAACACGATGGCCGAACCGTCGACCACCACCCCACCGAACGACGGCGCTAGACCGGCGCCCCGGTCAGCCCATCGACCGCCGGGCCGCCTCGACGACGCGGTCAGGGGTGAAGCCGAACTCCTCGAACAGCCGGTCGGCCGGTGCCGACGCGCCGAAGCGCTCGAGGCTGACGACCTCCCCGCGGTCGCCGACGAGCCGGTCCCATCCGAGCGACACTCCCGCCTCCACCGCGACCCGAGCCGTGACCTCAGGCGGCAGGACGTCCGCCCGCGTCTGCGCGTCTCGGGCGAGGAACCGGTCCACCGAAGGCATCGACACCACGCGCACACCGACACCCTCGCTGACCAGTTGCTCGGCCGCGTCGACGCACAGCTGCACCTCCGAGCCGGTGCCGATCAGGATGACGTCCACGTCGCCCTCGGCGTTGACGTGGTCGGCCAGCACGTACCCGCCGGCCTCGGCCGGACGCGGTGGCTTGTCCCCCAGCGGCGGCAGGCCCTGTCGCGTCAACGCCAGGACCGTCGGGCCCGGGGTCTCGATGGCGGTCCGCCAGGCGTCGACCACCTCGTCGCCGTCGGCGGGGCGGATCACGGTCATGCCGGGGATCGCCCGCAGGCTGGCCAGGTGTTCGACCGGCTGGTGGGTGGGGCCGTCCTCGCCGAGCCCGATCGAGTCGTGGGTCATCACGTAGATGACCCGCTGCTGCATGATCGACGCCAAGCGCAGCGCCGGCCGGCAGTAGTCGGTGAAGACCAGGAAGCTGGCCACGTACGGCAGCACACCGCCGTGCAGCGCCATGCCGTTGGCCATGGACGCCATCGCGTGCTCGCGGATCCCGAACCGAAGGTTGCGGCCGAGCCGCCCGGCCGGCTCGTCGCCGGTGGTGGTGTCCGCCGAGAAGTCGCCCCCACCATCGACGTCGGTGTTGTTGGACGCGGCCAGGTCGGCGGAGCCGCCCAACAGCTCCGGCAGCACCGGCGCGAGCGCGTTGATGACCGCGCCGGAGTGCTTGCGGGTGGCGTCCTTGCCGTCGAGGGTCGGCAGCGCGTCGGTCCAGCCGTCCGGCAGTTCTCCGCGGATCACCCGCCGGTCGAACTCCGACGCCAGCTCGGGTTGGGTGTCCCGGTAGCGGTCGAGGCGTTCGTTCCACTCGGCGCGCAACTGGCGGCCCCGCTCACGCATGTCCAGGTGCTCGCGGACCTCGTCGGGGACGTGGAACGGCGGGTGCTCCCAACCGTAGGCGGCCTTCCCGGCGGCCAGTTCGTCCTCGCCGAGCGGGGCGCCGTGCGCCGCCGAGGTGCCGGCCTTGTCGGGTGCGCCGTAGCCGATGACGGTCCGTACCGCGATCAGGGAGGGACGCGGGTCCGCGTCGGCCACGGCGATCGCTGCACGGATCGCGTCGAGGTCGTTGCCATCGTTGACGCGTTGGGTGTGCCAGCCGTAGGCGTTGAACCGGGCGAGGACGTCCTCGCTGAACGCCTTGGCGGTGCCACCGTCGATCGTGATGCTGTTGTCGTCGTAGAGGTAGGTCACCCGGCCGAGCTGGAGGTGGCCGGCCAGCGAGGCGGCCTCGGAGGCGACGCCCTCCATCAGGTCGCCGTCGGAGACGATGCCGTACACCCGCTGCGGCACCAGGTCGTGGCCGCCACCGTCGAACTCCGCCGCCAGCCGCTCGGCCGCCACCGCCATCCCGATCCCGTTCGCGAACCCCTGACCGAGCGGCCCGGTGGTGGTCTCCACCCCGGCCAGGTCGGCGCTCTCCGGGTGGCCGGGGGTGACCGACCCCCACTGTCGGAACGCCTTCAGGTCGTCCATCGTCGGGCGGTCGTAGCCGGTCAGATGCAGCGCGCCGTACAGCAGCATGGATCCGTGCCCGGCGGAGAGCACGAACCGGTCGCGTGCCGGCCAGTCCGGCGTGGTCGGATCGTGGCGCATCACCTCGCGGAAGAGCACGTACGCCATGGGTGCGCAGCCCATCGGCATCCCCGGATGGCCGGAGTTGGCGCGCTGGACCGCATCCATGGCCAAGGTGCGGATCGTGTCGATGGAACGCTGGGGAAGTTCAGCCGACATGGTTCTCCCTGCGAAGGTGGCTCGGCCGGGGCTGGGCCGGATCGACGGTGACGTCGAGCCGATGCTAGCTGTCACCTGCGGCGCCCTATCCTCGGCCGACGACCGAAGCTCCGGAGCCGCCTTGCCACCCCTGCCGCAACGCATCACCTACCGGCTGGCCGTCGAGCAGCTGCCGGGAAAGCTCGCCGACGTCGCTCGCGCGATCGAGGAGCAGGGCGCGGAGGTGGTCGGCACCGACCGCACCAGCCAGCAACGGCACGTGGTGTTCCGCGACGTCACCGTGGAGGTCCGCGACGCCGAGCACGGCGACACGATCGCGGCGACCCTCGTCGACCTGCCCGGCGTGGAACTGCTGGCCATCACCGACGAGGTCCTCGCCGCCCACGACCACGGCAAGATCCGTGTCGAGGTGACCCGCGAGGTCGATGGCCCGGGTGACCTGGCGCTGGTGTACACCCCGGGGGTCGCCAAGGTGTGCCGGATGATCGCGGAGGATCCGACCGCCGCCTACCGGCTGACGATCAAGTCCAACTCCGTGGCGATCGTCACCGACGGCTCGGCGGTGCTCGGGCTCGGCGACATCGGCCCACTGGCGTCCCTGCCCGTGATGGAGGGCAAGGCGATGCTGCTCAAGTCCTTCGGGGACGTCGACGCCTACCCGGTCCTGATCGACGAGCAGGATCCGGACACGTTCGTGGACACGGTCGCACGGATCGCGTCGGGCTTCGGCGGCATCAATCTGGAGGACATCGCCGCACCGCGCTGCTTCGAGATCGAAGGCAAGCTGCGGCAGCGGTTGGACATCCCCGTCTTCCACGATGACCAGCACGGTACGGCCGTGGTCGTGCTCGCCGCCCTGATGAACGCGGCCGAGGTGACGGGCCGGGAGCTGAGCTCGCTGCGGGTCGTGGTGCAGGGGGTCGGTGCCGCCGGGGTCGCGATCATCAACCTGCTGCGCGCCGCCGGCATCGAGCGGATCGTCCCCGTCGACATCGACGGGATCGTGGAGCCGACCCGCAAGGGCGGGGTCGACCCGATCCGCCGGCGCGTCGCGAAGCAGACCAACCCGGACGGGCTGACCGGCGGCAAGGAGGTCGCGCTCGAGCGAGCCGACGTGTTCATCGGGGTGTCCGGTCCGGAGACGTTGCCGCTGGAGCTGGTGAAGACGATGGCTGACGAGCCGATCGTCTTCGCACTGGCCAACCCCACGCCGGAGATCCACCCCGACGTCGCCCGCGGCCACGTCGGCGTGATGGCCACGGGCCGCTCGGACTTCCCCAACCAGATCAACAACGTGCTGGCGTTCCCGGGGCTGTTCCGGGGCCTGCTGGACGCCGCAGCCACCGCGGTGACCGATCGCATGAAGGTCGCTGCCGCGGAGGGGATCGCCTCGATCGTGGGCGACGACCTCGCCCCGGACTACATCGTGCCGTCGCCGTTCGACCGCTCCGTGGTCCCTGCGGTCGCGGAGGCCGTGGCGGCGACGGCTCGGCAGGAGGGCCACGTCCGTCCCGGCTCGCGCGGGTCACGGGCCAGCGAGGCCGAGGCAGCGGAGCAGGACGCCGCCCAACGGGCGGTGCAACGGGCGATCACACGCCGGTTCAGCGGCGAGGATGAGTAGAGCTACCTCCGGGAGCACACGCTTGGCAGCCGACGCGGATCTCTCCAGCCGGTTCGCCGACGCCTGGCGTGGCCGCCACCAGGACCCGCGCGCGACCCTGGAGGTCGCCGAAGGGTTGCGCGACGAGGCGACCGCGGCCGGTGACGATCTGAGCGTGGGGCGTGCGCTGACGCTGGCCGGCGCCTGTCACGTCGCCCTGAACGACTACCCGGCGGCGCTACGTGCGCTCACGGAGGCCCGGTCACTGCTGGCGGACGGCCCGCTGGAGGACCTGGCACGCGCCCAGGTCGAAGCCGGCCACCTCAACGTCCTGATCGGCGATCATCCCGGCGGCACCGAGTTGCTGCTGGAGGCGCTCACTGCCTACGAGCAGCTGGACGACCGGCCGGGCCAGGCCTTCACCCTCAACCGGATCGGGATCGCCTTCTACGACCACGGCGAACTCGACGACGCCGAGCACGCCTACGCCCGGGCGCTGGCGCTCACCTCGCAGGACGACGAGGTGGTCGCGGCCGGCCTGCACAACAACCTCGCCAAGGTCCAGACCGCCCGCGGCGGCTACGACCAGGCGCTGACGCACCTGCGTGCCGCCCGGACGACGTTCACGGCGCTCGATGAACAGCGCGGTCTGGCGATGACCCTCCACAACGCCGGCGTGGTGTACGAGTCGACCGGGGACGTCGCACGCGCGGCGGAGCTGTACGCGGAGAGCATCGACCGCTACGCGCGTGCCGGGCACGAACACGGCGCCTGCGAGGCGCGCACCCGGCTCGCCCGGCTCCGGATGGGAGACGGGCAGCTGGTGGACGCCACCCGGCTGCTGACCGAGGCGTACGAGCAGGCCGAGCGGCTCGGCGTCGCACGCGAACAGGCGCGAGCGGCGGAGGTACTGGTCGAACTCCACGAGCAGCGCGGCGACCTCGCCGAAGCGCTCCAGTGGGCCAAACGGCTGCGGACCGTCGAGCGGCGCTCCTTCGATCACGACTCCGAGCAGCGTCTACGGAGCCTGCAGGTGCGGTTCCAGCTCGATCAGGTGGTCCGCGACAGCATCACCGATGCGCTGACCGGCATCCTGAACCGACGTGGACTGGACCGCGCCCTCGAGGACCGGGTCGCCGCGGCGCGGGAGACCGGCGAGCCGCTGGCGCTGATCCTGCTGGACCTCGACGACTTCAAGGTGATCAACGACCGCCACTCCCACTCGGTCGGCGACGAGGTGCTTCGCGACGTCGGCGAGGCACTCCGCTCGCGGTCGCGACCCACCGACGTCTGCGCCCGCTACGGCGGGGAGGAGTTCGTCGTCGCGCTTCCCGGCTGCGACCACGACGACGCGCACGCGGTCGCCGCGACGCTGGGCGAGGCGATCCGCTCCCTGCAGTGGGACCACCTCGACCCGCAGCTGCAGGTCACGGCCAGCGCCGGTATCGCGATGCTCGCGGAGGGGATGGACGCCCACGGGCTGCTCGCCGCCGCGGACCGGGCGCTGTACGAGGCCAAGTCCCGGGGCAAGGACCAGGTCCAGGGGTAGGCCGCGTCAGGGGTGACCGGTGCCCTGATCGGCGGTCAGGGCGTCGCGGATCTCGCGCAGCAGGACGACGTCCTCCGGGTCGGCGGACGGCTCTTCCTCAGCGGCCTCGGCCTCCGCCTTGCGCTGCATGCGGTTGTAGGCCTTGACGATCGCGAACAGCGCGAGTGCCACCAGCAGGAAGTTGATCAGGGCGGTCAGCACCGCTCCCACGCTGCCAGCCGGGATGCCCGTCTCGGGATCGACCGAGCCGAACGTCAGCAGCCCATCGAAGTTCGGCTCGCCGAACACCAGTCCGATCAACGGTGACAGCACCCGTTCGGTGATCGCGCTGACCACGCTCTGGAACGCCACCCCGAGGACGAAGGCGACGGCCAACTCGACCATGTTGCCGCGGTTGATGAACTCCCGGAACTCCTGGATCACGACGGTCCCTTTGAGGTGGCCGGTCGGTCCGAGCGGTCGGGTCCGTCCGCCGCCGGCGGGGTGATCACGGCTCGAGCGTCCCGATCCACGCCCGGATCGGCTCGGCCAAGGCGGCGACGCTGTCAGCCTCGCTCCGGGGGGTGCCGTCAGGGCTGGCCCGGCCCGTCACCCGCAGCGAGTGGTCACCCCCTTCGACCACGTGCAGCGTCACCCGCCGTGGGAGCTTGCGCACCTGTCTCTCGAGCAGTTCGACCTCGCCGAACGGGTCCCGGGTGCCGTGCAGGAACAGACACGGGACGCCGATGTCCGGCCAGTGGTCGACCCGCAGCTTCTCGGGTCGGCCGGGCGGATGCAGCGGGTAGCCGTAGAACAGCAACCCGGCGGCGTCGACCCCCCCGGCGACCGCCAACGAGGCGACGCGTCCGCCGTAGGACTTGCCGCCGAGGATCCAGTTCCCGGACCGGCCGAGCTCCTCCTTCGCGGCATGCAGGAGCTGCCGTAGCGGCGCCACGGAACGCTCAGCGCGCGGTGCGGAGCGCCGACCGAGCTCGTGGTGGGGCAGGTTGACGCGGACGACCGGATGTCCCAGCCCGGCGAGGGTCTCTGCCAGAGCGGTGAGACCCGGGCCGTCCAGGTCCCCGCCCGCCCCGGGTGCCAGCAACACCGGCAGCGCGCGCGAACGGGGGACGTCGTGGATCGCCGCGGTGACGCTGTCGACGGCCGGGTCCTCCAACGGGAGGTGCACGGACCGGACGCTCACGACGCCGCCACGAAGGTGGGGGCGAACACGGCGAACCTCCTGACGGGCACGACGGAGAGCAGCGGGAGAACAGCGCCCGCGAACCCTACCCGCACCGGCGGCCTACCCGCCCACGTGACACGGTCGCGTCTGCTGGGCGAGCTTGCGGTGGTCCGTGGTCGCGCCACGGACCACCGGTCGACCCCTGGTTCAGCGATGCTCGGGGACGGTGACGACCACCGGGCACGGAGCGTGCGCCACCACCTGGTGGGTGACCGATCCGAGCAGCAGCCCTCGGAAGCCGCCCAGGCCCCGCGCGCCGACGACGATCAGGTCCGCGCCCTCGGCGACCTCGCAGAGGACGCTGGCAGCACCCCCGGAGCGAACGGTGCGCACGATCGGCACGTCACGCGGGCCACCGGCGCTGGCCAGCGCCTCGTCGATGATCTCCTCGGCCCCCTTCCGGAGCTCGTCATCGGAGGGAAGCGTCACCACGGCCGGCAACGCGACCATCTCCGGCGGCGGGAAGCTGTGGACCAGTTCGAGCTCGGCCCCTCGCAGCTCGGCTTCGTCGAGCGCCCAACGCAACGCTCGCTCGGATCCTTCGGACGAGTCGACGCCAACGACGATGCGGTTCATGGCACGACCTTTCGGTTCAGGCCCCCGGTGCGGTTGTTCGCCTGATGGGGCCAGCGGCCCCACCGTCGCATCGGAGAGCGGTGGCTGTCAGTGCGGGTCGGCCCCATCTGGCAGGGCTTTCGTCCCGCCGAGGCCTACCATACGCGCGCCAGGCTCCCCTCATCCGTCCGGAGGTCCCGCGTGGCGCACGCCCGTCCCTCGCGGCGCCTCGCCCCGGACGAGCGGACCGTGGACCGGTTCCGACCCCACTGGACAGCGCTGCTGCCGGCCATCGCGTGGGCCATGCTGCTGGCCGCCGTCTGCGGTGCGGTCCTGGCAGCGACGCCGCTGGCCTGGCCGCTGGTCACCCTCTGCGCTGCGGCCGTCTGGGCGCTGCTGGCCGGCCGTAGCATGACACGGTGGGCGCGCCGCCGGGTCACGCTGACCACCCATCGGCTGCGCCTGCGGGCGGGTGGCCAACACCGCGACCTGCCGCTGGAAACCATCACCGACGCCTGGTACGAGCAACGGCTGCGCGACCGGCTCACCGGTGTCGGCGACGTCCTGGTTGTCCTCGGGGAGGGAGCCACGCCGGTCCGCGTGGCTGACGTACCGGACCCGTCCGGGTTCCTCGGCGAGCTCACCGACACCCAGCAGGCGCGCCGCACCGCGTTGCTGGGTGGGGCGGACCACCTCGACGTCGAGGTGGTGGACGAGGCACCCGACGGCGGGGACCGCGATGGTCGACCCTGGCGGTAGACCGTTCGGTCCCTGGGACCGGGACCTCCGGCCCTCCCCCCCGCTGTCGCCGCGACGCACGCTGCCCGTGCCGCACAAAGAGGAGGACACGATGCTCGGCATCACCTTGCAGGACCCGATCGGCAGCCTCATCGGCTCACCGGTCGCGACGATCCGGCCGACCGACACGCTGCGGGCCGCCGCGACGGCGCTCGCCGCGGACCGCGTCGGGCTGCTCGTGGTCGTCGACGCCCGGGGCGTCCACGGCGTGCTGTCCGAGCGTGATCTGACGGTGGCCATCACCGAGGACGCCGACCTCGACGACATCCGCGTCCGGGACTACGCCTCCACGGAGCTCGTGCAGGTCGAGGAGGAGGCCACGATCCTCGAGGCCGCCGCGGTGATGTCCGACGCGCAGGTCCGCCACATCGCGGTGGCACGCGACGGGGTCGTCACCGGCGTCGTGTCCGTCCGGGACGTGGTCGATGTCCTGCTCGAGGACCACCGCGAGCCCGCGGAGTAGCCGGCACGCACCCGGATCACCCCGGCTGGCGCACCGCCTCGCGCCACGTGACCTGACCGGTACGCAGCAGCGAGCGCTGGTAGATGCGGGCCGCGAACCGCACCGCCAGCACGGTCGCCACCACGGAGATGGTGATCGCTGCGGCCTGCTCCGCCGGGGTGACCGCACCGAACGCGACCCGCGCCGGCATGGTCAGTGGAGCCACCCCCGGGATCAACGACACGATCCTGCTGGCCAACGACTCCGGGTTGGGGACCACCACCACGAACGACAGGGCGTAGGCGGCGAACAGCAGGAACCCGATCGGCCCCGCCGTGCTCTGCGCGTCCTCGACGCGGCTGACCAGCGATCCCGCGGCGGCGTAGACCACCGCGTAGAACGCGAACCCGAGCACGAACCACACGGCGACCGCCCCGATCGTCGGTCCGGCCGTGGCGGGTAGCTCGATGGCCCCGCTGACGTTCATCGCGACGAGCGCGATCGCCAGGAGCCCACCGACCTGCAGGATCGCGAGCGCACCGATCCCGAGCAGCTTGCCGGTCAGCAGCTGCGTCGGTCGCACGGCACCGAGGACGACCTCCACGACCCGGCTCGACTTCTCCTCGACGACCCCCGTGAGCACCTGCGACGCGAAGAACGTCACGCCCATCAGCATCAGGACGGTCCCCGCCAGCGCCACCATGAACTCGGCGAAGCCGTCCGTCGGATCCAGCGAACGGACCGTCACGCCGTCGCCGGCGTCCAGCGCAACCGCGGCCTCCTGCGGATCCAGACCGAGCGCCTCGAGGTCGGCGAGCACCGCGTCGCGCCCGACCACCTCGGCGATCAGCGCCCGCAGCTCCGGCGACGGCTGGTCCTCGACGAGCAGCTCCGCGGGCCCGCTCAACACGGCGTCGAGGTCCCCGTCCTCGATGGCCTGCTCCGCTGCGGCCACGTCGGCGACGTCCTCCAGGTCCAGGTCGATGCCGAACCCGTCCGCGGCGGCGGTGAGGGCGCCACGGTCGACCTCGACCCCCTCGACGACCCCGACCGTGGTGCTGTCGTCCCCGAAGAAGGTGGGGAGGAACACCACCAGCAGGATCAGCAGCGTCGTGACCCCGAAGCTGGTCATCAACGCCCGGTTGCGCAGACCCTCACGGATCTCGCGACGAGCGATCAACCGGACGGCGTGGGTCGGGGTCATCGGCGCACCGCCTCAAGGAAGATCTGGCTCAGCGTCTGGGGTTCGAACGTGAACCGCGCCAGCTCCCCGGCACGACGAGCGGCGAGCAGGACGGCATCGAGGTCGATGTCCGGGGGCACCAACAGCTCGGTGCGGCCGGGCAGGGCCGAGACCATCTGCGCACCGGACGGGAGCTCGCCGACCGACGGTTCCCAGCAGGCCGAGGGGTCGGTGAACCCGACGACGAGCCGACGCCTGGGGTCGACGTCGCGGACCTCGTCGAACGTGCCCGACAGCACCACCTGGCCGTCGCGCACCACGATGACGTCGTCGCAGACGTCCTCGACCAGGTCGAGCTGGTGGCTGGAGAACACCACGGCGGTGCCCCGCTCGGCGGCCGTGCGGACGATCGACTTCATGCGCTCCACGCCGACCGGGTCCAGGCCGGAGAACGGTTCGTCGAGCACCAGCAGGTCCGGGTCGTGGGCCAAGGCGACGGCGAGCTGCACGCGCTGCTGGTTGCCGTGGCTGAGGGCATCGACCCGGTCGCCGGCCCGGTCGGCGAGACCGAACTCGCGCAACCACCGCTCGGCCGCGCCCTGGGCCTCGGTCCGGCTGCAGCCGTGGAGCTCGGCGAAGTAGGCGATCTGTTCACCCACCCGCATCTTCGGGTAGATCCCCCGTTGCTCGGGCATGTACCCGAAACGGCGCCGGACGTCGTCATCGATCGGCGCGCCGTCCCAGAGGGTCATGCCAGCGTCGAGGCTGACCAGCCCGAAGACCGACCGCATCGTGGTGGTCTTGCCCGCGCCGTTCGGACCGAGGAAACCGAGCAGGCGTCCGGGGGCGGCCGTGAGGTCGACGCCGTCGAGGGCGATCGTCGAGCCGTAGCGTTTGTGGAGATCGCGGAGTTCGAGCACGAGGACCTCGGCGGCAGTGAGCGGACCGCGGCGGCACGATGCCCCGGAAGGAGGCTCGTCCGCCACCGCGCACCGTAGGCTCGCGGCTACCCGGAGGACGGGGACGGCGCCAACGGCTGACCGGCCGTCACCGGTCAGGCCGGGACGGTCTCGGCGATGTCGGTCGTCGCTGACTCCGGCCGCCCGTGGCGCCGACGATCGTTGCGGTCCCACAGGGTGAGCAGGCTCGGGAGCACCAACACCGCGGCGATCAGCGAGAACGCGATCGCGTACACGATGACGTAGCCGAGCTGTTCGAACGGCACCAACGTCGAGGTGGTGAGGATTCCGAACCCGATCGCGGTGGTCAGGGCGGACCCCGCGAGCGCGCCGCCGGTCTGCGAGACCGTGCGGCGCAACGCGGTCTGCCCGTCGTACGGTCGGCTGCGCTCCTCCAGGAACCGCGAGGTCACGTGGATCGTGAACGGGACCCCGATGCCGATCGACAGCGCCGCGAGGGTGGCGGTCACCGGGTTCAGGGGGATCCGCGTGAGGAACATCATCCCGAAGGTCAGCGCGAGCACGAGCCCGACGGGCAGGACGGTCAGCACGCCGACCATCGGCCGCCGCGCCGCGATCGTGAAGTGCACGACCAGCAGTGCCATCGCCGCGCCGAGCGCGATCAGCAGGGACAGGATCTGCGAGTCCTCGATGTCCACGCCGATGTTGGCCTGGACGATCTCCTGCGAGGCCGGGGTCGCCTCGACGCCCGCGTCGCTCACCGGCGTGAACGCCTCCTGCAGACCCTGCTCGAGCGGCAACGCGCCGGACTGGCCGGCGGTGGTCCGCAGGCTCACCCGTCCGACCCAGCCATCATCGGTGTCGGCGAGGACCTCGTCGGCACCGGCGACCTCGTCGAGCAGGAACGTGTAGAGCCCATCGACGTCCGCGTCGTCCGCCACGGTCAGGTCGTCCTGGACCCCGAGCTCGGCGAGCTCGGGTGCGAGCTCGTCGTCACCGAACGCCTGGCCGAGCACGCCCACCAGGGTGGTCCCGTCCGGGGTGCCACCGAGCGATTCCACCCCGTCGAGTTCGCCCGCTCGCTCGATCGCCTCGACCGTCGCATCGTGCGCATCGGGGGTCGCGAGCTCGCCGGCGAGCAGCACCTCGGTGGTCTCGTCGAACCCACCGTCGAACTCCTCCTCGAGGGTGTCGAAGGTGTCCAGCAGCGGCTCGTCCTGCGGCACGAAGTCGGTGAGGTTGAACTCGCTGTCCAACTGGGTGAAGCCGTAGCCGCCCGCACCGGCCAGCGCCACGGCGACCAGCAGGGTCGGGATCGGCGCCCGTTCGGCCAACCAGGCGGTGCGGCCGATGATCCGCGGCAGCGTCGCGTCCTTCTGGGTGTCGAGCGCCGCTTGCGGCAGCGCACCGGCGCGCTGGGCCCGTCGGTCGAGGCTGACCCGGATCGCCGGGAGGAACGTCAGGGTGAGCGCGAACGCGGATGCGATCCCGACGGCGGCGAGGACACCCAGGGTGGCGAGGAAGTCCACCGGACTGGCCAGGTTGGTCAGGAACCCGATCGCGGTCGCGGCCGTGACGAGCAGGAGGGTCAGGCCGACCGTCCGCATCGCCGTCGTGAACCCGGCCGTCGGCGAGGCACCACGACCGACCTCGGTGCGGTAGCGAGCCAGCAGGTGGATCGCGAAGTCGACGCCGAGCCCGACGATGAGGATCGGGACGATCTGGGTCTGGGGCGAGAAGTAGCTGATCAGCCCGGCGTAGTCGGGACCGAGCAGCACCCCGATGCCCTGCATCCACACCACGGCGAGCACGATCACCAGGAGCGTCAGCCCGACGTCCGCCGCGGTGCGACGACCGATGCGGGTGCGCTGCCCGGCGTCGGGTTTGATCCAGTAGACGAACCCCAGCACGACCAGGATGATCGCCAGGGCGGTGCCGAACAACCGACCGATCTCCGGGCCGATATCACCGTCGCTCAGGAGCAGTCCGAAGCTGAACGGTTCCGCCTGCAACCCGTCGGGGGTGTCGACCGTGTCGACGACGGCGATCAGCTCGCGCTGCTGGTCGAGCTGCGCCTCCTCGGTCGCCAACCCGGAGGCGTCCTGGAAGACCAGGATCAGCCCGGCGGTCGGCGGGTCACCGTCGGCAACGAGGCCGTCGAACAGTCCGGCGACCTGCGGGGGGAGCATCTCCAGCGCGTCGGCCTGGAGCTCACGCACCTGCTCGTCGTCCAGGTCGGCGACGTCGAGGCCGGCCATCCCGGCACCCAGTTGTGCTCCACCGACGTAGGAGGCGATCGCCGGTTGCTGGTCGTCCTCGACCAAGGTGTCGGCGACGTCGCTGTCCTCGATCGCCGCTTCGAGCCGCTCGCTGTAGTCCACCGCGTCGGCGCGTCGGACGTCCTCGCCGTCCTCGGCGGTGACGACGACCTGCAGCACCGACCGCGCCTCACCGAACTCGGCGTCGATCCGGTCGAGGGCATCGGCGACGTCGCTCTCCACGGCGACGCCGTCCTCGGTGACGGCCTGGCCGGCGAACCCACCGAACACGGCGGTGAGCCCGAGCATGACCAGCACGGTGACGACGGGACGGTGGGTGACGAGCCCAGCCAGGCCATCGAAGAGGCGGCGCACGGTGACTGACCTCCGAGGGCACGTCGGGATAGCGCGGGTGTTCGGGGTCGTTCGGGATGACCGACGCGGTCGGATCGGTCGGACCGTGCGGGCGAGTGGACCATGCCAAGGCCGACCGAGCATCACCGCTCCGGCCGGCGGTCGCTCCGGCGCTCGCAGGGCCCCCGGGTTGCACACCCGTTAGGGTCGAGCACCTGCCCTGTCGGTCGCCGTCCCCGGAGCCCCCGTGCCACGCGTGATCAGTTTGCTGCCGTCCACCACGGAGATCGTCCACGCGCTCGGGTGCGGGGACCAGCTGGTCGGCCGCAGCCACGAGTGCGACCACCCGGTGGGCGTCGAGGATCTACCCATCGTGACCGCGCCCCGCGTCCCGGTGACCGGCGACAGCCGCGCGATCGACGACCAGCTGCGCTCGATCCTCGAGCAGGCGCTGTCGGTGTACGAGGTCCACGCGCACGTCCTGCGGGAGCTCGCCCCCGACCTCGTCCTCACCCAGTCGCTGTGCGAGGTGTGCGCGGTGAGCTTCGCCGACGTGCAGGCCGCGGTGCGCGACCACCTCGACGGCGACGTCGAGGTGGTGCCGTGCGAACCGAACCGGCTCGCGGACGTGGAGGCCGACGTGCGGCGCATCGCCACGGCGCTCGGCGTCCCCGAGCGGGGCGACCGGCTGGTCTCGGACATGGCCGACCGGATCGCGCACGTGCGGGAGCGGACCAGCTCGCGGACACGCCGGCGCGTGGTCACGATCGAATGGATCGATCCGCTGATGGCCGGCGGCAACTGGATGCCGGAGCTGCTGGACGCCGCCGGCGGACAGGAACTGCTGGGCGAAGCCGGCGCGCACTCCCCCTGGACCGACGGGGAGACGATCCGCTCGCTGGACCCGGATGCGATCGTGGTGCTGCCCTGCGGGTTCGACCTCGACCGCACCCGCGAGGAGGCCGCCGCGCTCACCGAGCTGCCCGGCTGGGGGTCGCTCCGGGCCGTGCGCGAGGGCCAGGTCGCCATCACCGACGGGCATCACTACTTCAACCGGCCCGGGCCACGGCTGGTGGAGTCCGTGGAGATCCTCGCGGAGATCCTCCACCCCGAGGTGGCCGACTACGGCCATGAGGGGCGTGCCTGGGAGCGGTTCACCAGCCGCTAAGCCGGACATCGCCAACGGACGTCCTCGCCGTTCGGGACCTTCAGCCCCAGCGAGCGACGCCGGGTCGCGTCGATGCTACGGGCGTCCGCGCGCGATCCGAGCGCCGACCCGCACCTGTCGACGCCGTGGGCTGCTGCCCATCGCCCTGCACCGGAGCCCGGCATGTCCCGCACCGCACCACGGTCCCCCACCGACCGGTCCGTCACCGACCGGTCCGTCTCGTCGCGGCGTTCGCGCTGGCCGTCGCTGGCCGCGCTCGCGGCCGCAGGGGCGCTGATCACCGGCTGCACCGCACCAGCTGACCCGACCCCCGAAGCCGGGCCGGACGACGCGGAGCTCCGCGCCGTCGCCGAGGACGTCGAGTTCGTCGTCCACCGCACCGAGACCTGCGGCTGCTGCGGGGAGTACGAGGACCACCTCGCTGACCACGGGTTCGAGATCCGCCAGGAGATGTACGACGACCTCCGCCCGGTGCGGCGCGAGGCGGGCGTGCCCGACGCCGAGGCGTCCTGCCACACCGGCGAGGTCGCTGGCTACGCGGTCGAAGGCCACGTGCCGATGGAAGCGATCCACGAGCTGCTGGAGGAGCGGCCGGACGTCGACGGCATCGCGCTGGCGGGGATGCCGCCGGGCTCGCCCGGGATGCCTGGCGAGCAGGAGGAGGAGTTCGTCGTCACGCTCGTCGACGACGGCGAGGTCGTCGGCGAGCTCGGTCGCTTCTGAGTGGCCGCGGATCCGGACCGCACGACCTCGAGGACGAGCCGAAGGCGACGGTCCGGACGAGACCCTCACCTGCTTCAGCGCATGCCGAACCAGTGCAGCGGCTCGGGGGCGGTGTTGTGCGCGATGTGCTTGACCTCGGTGTACTCCTCGAGACCGAGGTGGCCGAGCTCGCGACCGATGCCGGACGTGCCGTACCCGCCCCACGGTGCCTGGGCGAAGTAGGGGTGGAAGTCGTTGATCCACACCGTCCCGAACCGCAGCGCCTGCGACACGCGCTGAGCTCGGCCGAGGTCGGAGGTGAACACCCCCGCAGCCAGCCCCGAGTCCGTGTCGTTGGCGCGAGCCAGCGCGTCGGTCTCGTCGGTGAACGGCTCGACGGTGAGCACGGGGCCGAACACCTCCTCGCGGACGATCGTCATCTCCGGGTGGCAGTCGGTGAGGATCGTCGGCAGGTAGAAGAAGCCGTCGGCCAACGCCGGGTCGTCGGGCCGGGCACCGCCGCAGCGCAGCGTCGCACCCTGCTCGATCGCGCCGGCGACGTAGCCCTCCACCTTGGCGCGGTGGTCGGCGGAGATCAACGGTCCGGATTCCGTGGTCTGCTCACGGCCGTTGCCGAGCACGATCCGCTGCGCCCGTTCGACGAGCGCGTCCACCACCTCGTCGTGGATCGAGGCCTCCACCAGCAGCCGTGCCCCGGCGGAGCAGACCTGGCCGGCGTGGAAGAACACGGCGTTGAGCGCCTGGTCGATGGCCAGGTCGCGGTCCGCGTCGGCGAAGACCAGGTTGGGGTTCTTGCCGCCGAGCTCCAGCGCCACGTTCTTCATGTTGCTGGCGGCAGCGCGCATCACGTGCCGCCCGGTGACGATCCCACCGGTGAACGAGACGAGGTCGACGTCCGGCGACGCCGACATGGCCGCGCCGACGGTGGGTCCGGCGCCGAGCACGAGGTTGGCGACGCCGTCGGGCAGGCCGAGCTCGGCCAGCAACTCGAAGGTCCGGATGGTGGTCAGCGGTGTCAGCTCCGACGGCTTGACCACGATCGTGTTGCCGGCGGCCAGCGCGGGCGCGAGCTTCCACGACGCCTGCAGCAGGGGGTAGTTCCAGGGGGAGATCTGGGCGCAGACGCCGACCGGCTCACGGACCACGATCGAGCGGATCCTCGGGTCGGGTGCGTCGATCACCTCACCGGCGGCCTTGTCGGCGAGGCCGGCGTAGTAACGCACCACGCCGACGATGTCCGCCATGTCCTGGCGGCTCTCCACCAGGGTCTTGCCGGTGTCGGTGGTCTCCAGGCCGGCGAGGTGCTCCGCATCGGCCTCCATCGCGTCGGCCAGACGGGACAGCAGCTGGCCGCGGTCCGCACCGGGTCGGTGCGCCCAGTCGCTGTGGTCGAAGGCGCGACGTGCGGCGGCGATCGCCGCGACGGTGTCATCGGCGTCCGCCTCGCTCACGGACCGCACGACGGACGCGTCGAAGGGGTCGATGACCTCGCGCGTGGCGCCGGCTGCGGCGTCCCGCCAGGTCCCGTCGATGTACAGCTCAGGCACGGCTCGCTCCTCGCGAGGTCGGGGAGCGCGACGGGGCCGAGGTCGGCGACGTTGCGCGGGGAGGCGCACGCATCCCCCGGGAGCGTGCGCGTCGCGTTGCACGGAAGGCGCTCGTCCGAGGGTTCGCAAGTCAGGCGACATGCAGGTTCACGCACCGCACAGCGTGTGCGGGTCCGTCCCGGCGTCGGTCGCGGTCGGGACGTCGGTCGGTGCCGCGGCGGTCGCACGGGGACGTGCTACCACGTCCGGGTCACGACCTCGTACCGGTCGGCTGGCTGCCAACCGGGGTCGGGGGTCGTCGGATCGTCGAAGCCCATGGGGGTCTCGACGAGCCGATCGCCGGCGAGGTGCAGGTGCATCGGCCGGACCTGCAGCTTCGGCGCCGGCGAGTTGGTCTGCTGGACGCGGTAGGCGCGGATCTCCGCCCGCCGGCGGCCATCCGGCTGGCTCGCGTAGGTCACCTGGTACCGGACGAACCCGCTCTGGCGCAGGTCCTTGACCGACTGCTGTCCCGCGACCGCGCCCTCGAGCAGGTCGAGACCGCTTCGGACCCCGCGGACCTGCCGTTGCCGACCCGCACCCGGCGTGACCGACCGAGGAGCGTTACCCGTACGGTGCTGGTGGAAGGCCCGCTGCACGTCGTCGGGGTAGTGGCTGACCCGACGGGGATCGACGGCGACCGGTCGTCCCCCGACCAGGAGGGTCACCCGCTCGGGGTGGAGCAGCCCCTCCGCGAGCGCATCGCTGTGTGACCTCGCGCCCCGCCCTGGGGAGCTGGCCGGGACCTCCCCCGGCGCCGCATGGAGGTGGGGGAACCCGTCCTCGTCGATCGAGAGGTTGGGGAGCAGGTCCGGACGCGGCGCGACGTTGCTGAACGCCCCTCCCAACGACCACACCCCGAGCTGACCCAGCCACCCGGGTGGGTCCTTCAGGCGTGTCACGCCTTCGATCCGATCGACGGTGAACCAGCCGGGGTCGGTCCCACCGAGCGTCCTCGGATCGAGATGCGGATCGCCCGACCGGTTGGCGTGGATCGTGCGACCGCCCCAGTCGAGTTCCGGGACGACCACGGGCCAGCGTCGGCCGTCGGGACCGAGGATCGCGCCGCCCCCGCCGTAGGTGCCCGCGACGCACTCGGGCGGCCCGTCCGGGCCCCACACCAGCGCCTGCCACATGACGTCGTCCATGGGCGTCAGCAGCGCTCCCAGGTCGTGGTCCTCACGGGCCCGGACGTACTCGCGCAGGCGACGGTCCAGCTTCGCTGCGGGGACGAACCGCGGCCCCAACCGGTCGAACCCGTCGATGGCGTCGAACGCGGCGGCGACCGCGCCGACGTGCAGGTCGACCACGAGACCCCCGCGGCCGTGGAGCACGACATCGTCGGCGAGGTGCCCGTGGTCGGCCGTGCCGTCGGGGTTGGCCTGGGCGTACGCTACGAGGGTCCCACCGAGCCCGCTGCCACGCCGCAGCAGCGCCGCGTCGACCTCCAGCAGGTCATCGCGGTACCGGTGCAGCCGGCTCGGGCGGGCCGACACGGTGCCGCTCGAAGCAGCCATCAGCGCGCCCCCGCCAGGCGTTCGCGGCGCTGCGCCGCCCCCTCAGTGGCGCGTTGCTCCGCGAGGCGAGCCTCCACGCGCCGCCGCTGTTCGGCCACCGAGGCCGCCAGGTCGTCGTCGATCCGCACCGCCGCGGCACGCAGCGCCGCCACCAGGTCGCCGGCCTCGGCGAGCTGCGCCCCGACGGCGTCGTCGAACCACTCGCGCTGGCGGCCGGTCCACCCATCACGAGCCTCGTCCGCGAGGTCCGCCCGCCGCTCGGCTGCTGCCTCCACGTCCGCGGCGACCGAGCGGAGCTCGCGGGCGGCCGCGTGCGCCGTCGCGGCATCGAACCGCACGTCGGTCCAGATGCTCATCGCACACCTCCGTGATCGCTTGCCGCCATGCAAGCGCAGCCCGACCGACCCCTCCGACGGTTCTCCACAGCCACCAGCCGGCCCCGCTCAGGCCCCCCGCGGCCGGCCGCCCAACCGCCGTGTCAGCTCGGCCGCGACGTCGCGGGCCTCCTCGACCAACCGCGACCGGGCCGGCTCGTCGTAGCGCTCGGAACGGAACGTCACCGCGACGGCGGCCTCCGGCTGCTGCAGGTGGTTGCGGGCGACGACGGCGACGGAGGCGAACCCCTCGGTGACCTCGCCATCCTCCACCGAGTAGCCCTGCCGCCGCTCGACGTGGAAGCGCGCACGCAAGCCCGGTACCGATCGGGGCCCCCGATCGGTGCGGCGGCTGAGGGCACCGGAGCGGCCGTAGACCGCGGTCACCCGGTCCGGTGGCGTGTGGGCGAGCAGGCAGCGTCCGGACGCGGTCAGGTGCGCCGGCAGCCGGACCCCGACCCCGGTCACCAACGCGTCCGCCCTGGCCGGCTCCTCCTCCACGAGGTAGAGCACGTCCCGCCCGTCGAGGATGCCGAGGTGGCACGTCTCTCCGGTGCGCTCGACGAGCGCCGCGATCAGCGGACGCCCGAACCGCTCCAGCCCACCCTGCCGCAGGTAGGCGGAGCCGAGCTCGAACACCCCGACCCCCAGGCCGTAGCGCCGTCCCTCCGACAGGTAGATCACGAAGCGCTGCTCCACGAGCAGGGACAGGAGCCGGTAGGTCGATGACCGGGGCAGGCCCAACGCTCGGCCGGCACCGACGAGCACGATGACCGTCGGTCCTGGCTCAGCAACGTCTCACATGTGAGACTCTATCGAGGGTCCCGGGGTTCCCCTGCGCGGACCGACCTGCTGGGATGGCCGCCATGGACACCTTCGAGCTCTCCCCGGACCCGCTGGGGATCGACGACGTCGTCGCGATCGCCCGCCACGCCGCCCCCGTCAGGCTCAGCCGCGACGCCCTGACCACGCTGCGCGACGCCCGCGCCGCAGTGGAGGCGCTGGCCGCGGCCGACCGCCCCGTCTACGGCGTCTCGACCGGCTTCGGCGCGCTGGCGACCCGCCACATCCCGACCGAGCGGCGCGACCAGCTCCAACGCTCGCTGGTCCGCTCCCACGCGGCCGGGTCTGGACCTGAAGTAGAGGTCGAGGTCGTGCGCGCGATGATGCTCCTACGGCTGCGCACCCTGGTCTCCGGGCACACCGGCGTCCGCCCGGAGGTCGCCCAGATGCTGGCAGGGATGCTCTCGGCCGGGATCACCCCCGTGGTCCACGAGCACGGCAGCCTCGGCTGCTCCGGCGATCTGGCCCCGCTGTCGGCGGTCGCGCTCGCCCTGATGGGCGAGGGCGAGGTGCACGACGCGTCGGGGGCACGTCGGCCGGCGGCCGACGCCCTCGCCGACGCGGAGCTGAGTCCGGTCACCCTCGCCGCCAAGGAGGGGCTCGCGCTGATCAACGGCACCGACGGGATGCTCGGCCAGCTGGTGCTGGCGTGCCACGACCTCGCCCGGCTGCTCCGGGTCGCCGACCTGGCCTCGGCCATGAGCATCGAAGCCCTGCTGGCCACCGACCGGGTCTTCGCCGCCGAGCTGATGGCGTTGCGTCCGCATCCGGGGCAGGCCGCCAGCGCGGCGAACCTCCGCCGTCTCCTCGACGGCTCCGGCGTGGTCGCCAGCCACCGCACCCCCGACTGCACCCGGGTGCAGGACGCGTACTCCCTGCGGTGCGCCCCGCAGGTCGCCGGCGCCGCCCGCGACACCCTCGAGCACGCGCGCCTGGTCGCCACCCGCGAGCTGGCCAGCGCGATCGACAACCCGGTGCTGACCGCTGACGGCGAGGTGGAGTCCAACGGCAACTTCCACGGCGCGCCGGTGGCCTACGCCTTGGACTTCCTGGCGATCCCGGTGGCGGACGTGGCCTCGATCTCCGAGCGGCGCACGGACCGGTTCCTGGACACCGACCGCAACCAGGGCCTGCCACCGTTCCTCGCCGACGACCCCGGGGTGGACTCCGGCCACATGATCGCGCAGTACACCCAGGCGGCGATCGTCGCCGAGTGCAAGCGGCTGGCCACGCCCGCCTCGGTGGACTCGATCCCGTCGTCGGCGATGCAGGAGGATCACGTGTCCATGGGCTGGGGCGCGGCCCGCAAGCTGCGCCGCGCGGTCGACGGGCTGACCCAGGTGCTCGCGATCGAGGTCCTCACCGCCGCGCGCGGGCTGGATCTGCGTGCCCCGCTCGCGCCGGCGCCGGCGACCGCCGCGGTGGTCGCGACGCTGCGGGACCGGGTCGCCGGCCCGGGCCCCGACCGCCACCTCGCCCCGGAGATCGACGCCGCCGTGGACCTGGTCCGCAGCGGCGCGCTCGTCGACGCCGCCGAGGCGGTCACCGGTCCCCTCGACTGACCCCACCGCCATCGACCCACCGCCCTCGACCCACCGGAGGCTCCGATGAGCAGCCCACGCCCCGTCCGCGCCGCCCGCGGCACGCAGCGCACCGCGCTGGGTTGGCCGCAGGAGGCAGCGTCGCGGATGCTCGCCAACAACCTCGACGCGGAGGTCGCCGAGCACCCCGACGAGCTGATCGTCTACGGCGGCTCCGGCAAGGCCGCCCGCGACTGGGCGTCCTACGACGCGATCCAACGCACGCTGGCCACGCTCGGCGACGACGAGACGCTGCTGATCCAATCCGGCAAGCCCGTCGGGGTCATGGCCACCCACGAGTGGGCGCCACGTGTGCTGCTGGCCAACTCGAACCTGGTCCCCGACTGGGCCACCTGGGAGGAGTTCCGCCGCCACGATGCGCTGGGTCTGACGATGTACGGGCAGATGACGGCGGGCTCGTGGATCTACATCGGCACCCAGGGGATCCTGCAGGGCACCTACGAGACGTTCGCGGCGATCGCCGAGCAGCGGTTCGGCGGCACGCTCGCCGGGACCATCACGCTGACCGCCGGGCTCGGCGGCATGGGTGGGGCGCAGCCGTTGGCGGTCACCATGAACGAGGGCGTCGCGCTGGTGGTCGAGTGCGACGCGACCCGGATCGACCGGCGCATCGCCGACCGCTACCTCGACGAGCGAGCCGACGATCTCGACGACGCGATCCGGCGGGTGGAGGCCGCGAAGCGGGACCGGCGGGCGGTCTCGGTCGGGGTACTGGGCAACGCCGCGCTGGTCGTCCCGGAACTGCTGCGCCGCAGCGTGGAGATCGACGTCGTCACCGACCAGACCTCCGCCCACGACCCGTTCGCCTACCTGCCCGCCGACGTCGCGTTCGAGGACTGGCGGACCGAACGCGAGAAGGACCCGGACGGGTTCGTCGAACGGGCCCGCACCTCCATGGCGGCCCACGTCGATGCGATGGTCGGCTTCCTCGACGGCGGCGCGGAGGTGTTCGACTACGGCAACTCGCTGCGGTCGGAGGCACGCGCCGGCGGGTGCACCCGAGCGTTCGACTACCCCGGGTTCGTCCCGGCCTACATCCGGCCGCTGTTCTGCGAGGGCAAGGGGCCGTTCCGCTGGGCGGCGCTGTCAGGTGACCCGGCGGACATCGCCGTCACCGACCGGGCGGTGCTGGAGCTGTTCGGCGAGGACGACAAGCTGCGGCGCTGGATCGAGATGGCGCAGGAACGCGTCGCGTTCCAGGGGCTGCCGGCCCGCATCTGCTGGCTGGGCTACGGCGAACGGGACCTCGCCGGGCTCGCGTTCAACGACCTGGTCGCCTCGGGCGAGGTGTCGGCCCCCATCGTGATCGGCCGCGACCACCTCGACGCCGGATCCGTGGCCTCGCCGTACCGCGAGACGGAAGGTATGGCCGACGGCTCGGACGCGATCGCCGACTGGCCGCTGCTCAACGCGATGGTCAACGTCGCCTCCGGGGCGTCGTGGGTGTCGATCCACCACGGCGGCGGCGTCGGGATGGGTCGCGCGATCCACGCCGGGCAGGTCAGCGTCGCCGATGGCACGGACCTGGCGGCACGCAAGCTGGCGCGGGTCCTGAGCAACGACCCCGGCATGGGCGTGATCCGTCACGTCGACGCCGGCTACGACCGGGCCGACGAGGTGGCAGCCGAGCGCGGCGTCCGCGTGCCGATGCGCGAGGGTGACCGGCCCGCCCCCGGCGATGGGGCCCCGGCGTGAACCTCCCGTCCGAGCCCACCCGCCGCGGGTTCGATCACCTGTGGACGACCCTGGCAGCGATCGGTCGCGACCCGGCCGGCGGCTACCGCCGCTTCGCCTACACGCCGGCCGAGCTCGAACTGCGCGAGTGGTTCGTCGCCGAGGCACGGGCGCGTCACCTCGACGTCCACGAGGACCGGGCTGGCAACCTGTGGGCGTGGTGGGGGGATCCGGACGCCGGCGATGCGGTGGTGACCGGCAGCCACCTGGACTCGGTCCCGCAGGGCGGGGCGTTCGACGGGCCGCTCGGGGTCGTCAGCGGGCTGTTGGCGGTCGACGAACTGCGCGAACGGGGCGTGCGGCCGCTCCGGCCGATCGCGGTGGTGGCGTTCGCGGACGAGGAGGGCGGCCGCTTCGGTGTCGCCTGCATGGGCTCACGGCTGCTCACCAGCCAGCTGGCGCCCGAGCGGGCGTTGGCCCTGCGCGACGACGACGGTGTGACCCTGGCCGAGGCGCTGACCGCGTCCGGTCGTGACCCGCACGACCTCGGGCCCGAGCCCGCGCTGGTGGCGTCCATCGGTGCGTTCGTCGAACTGCACGTCGAGCAGGGACGCCGGCTGATCGACGTGGGCGTGCCCGTGGCGGTCGGCTCGTCGATCCTGCCGCACGGCCGGTGGCGGTTCGATCTGCACGGACAGCCCAACCACGCCGGCACGACCCGGCTCGGGGACCGTGACGACCCGATGCTGGCCCAGGCCCGGCTGGTGCTGGCCGCCCGTGCCGCCGCCGAAGCCCACGAACCGGACGACCCGGACGCCGTCGCCACCGTCGGGCGCGTCCGGGTCGAGCCCAACGGCGTCAACGCCATCCCCTCGCAGGTGGCGGCGTGGCTGGACGCGCGCGCGGAGCAGGAGGCCACGGTGCGCGGGATTGTCGACCGGATCAGCGCCGAGGTCGGCGTCGAGCCACACGAGGAGTCGTGGACCGCGGGCGTCGGGTTCGACCCGGCGCTGGGCCGTCGGGTCGCTGAGGTGCTCCAGCGCCGGGATCCGACCGCACCCCGACCCTGGCTGCCGACCGGCGCCGGGCACGACGCCGGCATCCTGGCGACCGCCGGCGTACCCGCGACGATGCTGCACGTGCGCAACCCCACCGGTATCTCGCACGCACCGCAGGAACACGCCGAGCGCGACGACTGCCTGGCGGGCGTGGGGGCGCTGACCGACGTGCTGACCGATCTGGCTGCGACGGGACCGGCATGACCACGGCCACCTACCACTGCGAGCTGGCCTGGCTGCCCGACGGCCGGGTCGGGTCCGACGTGACCGTCGAAGTGACCGACGGGCGCATCACCGCGCTGTCCGACGGCCACGACGGCGATGGTGCAGCACCGCAGGGCACGGACGCGGTCGCCCTGCCCGGCCTGGTCCTGCCCGGTGCTGCCAACGCCCACAGCCACGCGTTCCACCGGGCCCTGCGCGGTGCCACCCACGCCGGTGGCGGCACGTTCTGGGCCTGGCGCGAGTGTATGTACGCCGCCGCAGCCGTCCTCGACCCGGACCGCTACCACGCCCTGGCCCGCGCGACCTTCGCGGAGATGGCGCTGGCCGGCTTCACCGCCGTCGGCGAGTTCCATTACCTCCACCACCAGCCGGACGGACGGCCGTACACCGACCCGAACGCGTTCGGAGCGGCGCTGGTCGCCGCCGCCGCGGAGGCGGGCGTGCGGATCGCGCTGCTGGACACCTGCTACCTCGCCGGCGGGTTCGGCGAGGAGCTGCAACCCCGGCAGCGCCGCTTCAGCGACGGTGACGCCGCCAACTGGGCCGCCCGGGTCGAGGACCTCCACCGCGCGCACGGCCACGCCGACCACGCCGTGATCGGGGCCGCCATCCACTCGGTGCGGGCGGTGCCCGCCGATCAGCTGCCGGTCGTCGCCGCCTGGGCACGCTCGCAGGACGCCCCGTTGCACGTGCACGTCTCCGAGCAGCCGGCCGAGAACGAGGCGTGCCTGGCCGCGCACGGCCGCACGCCGGTGCGGCTGCTCGCCGACGCCGGTGCGCTGGGCCCGAGGACCAGCGCGGTCCACGCGACCCACCTCACCGACCGGGACGTCGCCGACCTCGAGGCCAGCGGCACCCACGTCTGCCTGTGCCCCACGACCGAGGCGGACCTGGGCGACGGCATCGGCCCGGCCCGGCAGCTGGCCACCGCCGGGGTGCCGCTGACGCTCGGTACCGACAGCCACGCGTCCGTCGACCCGTTCGTCGAGGCCCGGCGCGCGGAGTGGGACCAGCGGCTGGCCACGCTGGCACGTGGTCACCTCGACGCGGATGCCCTGCTGCGGGCGCTGACCAGGGACGGACAGGCCAGCCTCGGGTTCGGCGACGCCGGCCGGCTGGAGGTGGGCGCCCGGGCCGACCTGGTCGCGGTGGATCTCGGCTCGGTGCGCACGGCCGGCGCCGATCCGGCCACGGCCGCCGCAGCGGTCGTCTTCGGCGCGTCCGCCGCGGACGTCACCGACGTGATCGTCGACGGCCGCCCAGTGGTCGAGGGACGCGCCCACGTGCTCGGCGACGTCGGCGCGCAGCTGACCCACGCCATCGCCGCCGTCCGGGAGGAGGCGCCGTGACCACCACCTGCTACGACCGTATCGGGGAGCTGATCACCAACGTCCCGGAGCTCGGGGACGGCTCGGTGTTGGGGCTCCGGCGCGACGCCGCCATCGTCGTCGACCACGGCGACGGCACCACGCCCGATGGCACCACGGTCGGCGAGGTGGTGTGGGTCGGCGACGCCGGGTCGGCGCCCGATGCGGACGAGCGCGTCGACGTCGCCGGTCGGTGCGTGCTGCCGGCGTTCGTCGACAGCCACAGCCACGTCGTGTTCGGCGGCGACCGGGCGGAGGAGTTCGCCGCCCGCATGGCGGGCCAGCCGTACGCCGCCGGCGGCATCCGTACGACCGTGGCGGCCACCCGCGAGGCCGACGACCAACAGCTGCTCGCGCGTGCCCGCTCGCTGGTCGAGGAGATGCGGCGTCAGGGCACCGGCACCGTGGAGGTCAAGTCCGGCTACGGCGCGGACGTCGCGACCGAAGCACGCAGCCTGTGGGTGGCACGGCAGGTCACCGAGGAGACCACCTACCTCGGCGCCCACGTGGTCGGCCCGGAGTACGCGGACGACCCGGATGGCTACGTCCGGCTGGTGACCGGGGAGATGCTCGACGCCTGCGCGCCGCTGGCCCGCTGGATCGACGTGTTCGTCGAGGACGGCGCGTTCGACGCCGACCAGGCGCGTGAGATCCTCGCGGTCGGCCAGGCACGGGGGCTGGGCGCGCGTGTCCACGCCAACCAGCTGGGGCCCGGACCTGGAGTGCAGGTGGCGGTGGAGCTGGACGCGGCCTCGGCCGATCACTGCACCCACCTGTCCGATGGGGATGTCGACGCGTTGGCCAGCAGCGACACCGTCGCGACGCTCGTGCCGGGCGCGGACTTCTGCACCCGCTCCCCCGTCTACCCCGACGGTCGGCGGCTGCTCGACGCCGGCGCGACGGTGGCGTTGGCCTCCGACTGCAACCCGGGTACCTCCTACACCTCGTCGGTGCCGTTCGTGATCGCCCTGGCGGTCCGCGAGTGCGGGCTGACCCCGTCGGAGGCGGTCTGGGCCGCGACGGCCGGCGGCGCGGCGAGCCTTCGGCGCACGGACGTCGGCCACCTCGGCGTCGGGGCACGCGCCGACCTGACCGTGCTGGATGCACCGAGCCACCTGCACCTCGCCTACCGCCCCGGGGTGCCGCTGGCCCGGCCGCTGACCTCGACGACGGCGCCTGGCGCCTCTGCGTCGGGCTTCTAGCGCGCTGTCCGACGCGCCGAACGCGCGCGAGACGGTCGAGCGATGGCTCTCCGCCCGCGTTCGCGTCCATCCTGACGACGATGCGCCACCGCACGGCGTCGGGAGGGCGACCATGGG
This sequence comes from Nitriliruptoraceae bacterium, assembly GCA_007121785.1. Lineage (GTDB taxonomy): Bacteria > Actinomycetota > Nitriliruptoria > Nitriliruptorales > Nitriliruptoraceae > SKTG01. The sequence continues at coordinate 21,646 of SKJX01000046.1, read as the reverse complement.
TGACACGCTGCTGATGATCGGGACGCGCAAGGGGCTGTGGCTGGCGCGCTCCGACGGTGACCGCACGGGGTGGGAGGTGGACGGGCCCCACTTCCCCGGCGAGGAGATCACCGCCACCGCGATCGACACCCGCCGGTCGTCCCCGCGCCTGCTGATGGGCGGGTTCGGGTGGCACTGGGGTCCGTTCCTGGTGCGCTCCGACGACCTGGGCCGCAGCTGGAACGACCCGGAGCAGCGCTCGGTGGTGTTCCCGGAGGACACCGGCGAGGCGCTGCACACCGTCTGGCAGATCGTGCCCGACCACGACGGCCGCGACGGCGTGGTCTGGGCCGGATCCGAGCCGTCGGCCCTGTGGTGCTCGGAGGACCACGGCGAGTCGTTCGAACTGGTCCGCGGCCTGTGGGACAACCCGGACCGGCCGCACTGGGAGCCGGGTGGGGGCGGCAAGGCGCTCCACACGATCCTGCCGCACCCCACCGACGACCATCGCATGAACGTGGCCATGTCCACCGGCGGGGTCTACCGCACGCAGGACGGCGGCGAGACCTGGGCACCGTCCAACCACGGCATCACGGTCGACTACATGCCGGAGCCACCGCCACCGTACGGCTACTGCGTCCACCGGGTCGCCCGCGACGCCGGGGATCCGACCCACCTGATGATGCAGCACCACGGCGGGGTCTACCGCAGCGACGACGACGGCGCCTCCTGGACCCCGGTCGACGAGCAGCTCCCCGCCGACTTCGGGTTCCCGGTCGTCGCCCACCCGCACCGATCCGGGACGGCGTACGTGTTCCCGGTCACGCACGTCTCCCGCACGCCGCCGCAGGGCCGGTGCGCGGTCTACCGCACCGACGATGCCGGCGCGAGCTGGCAGGAGTGCGCCGAAGGCCTGCCCGATGAGCCGTACCACGCCGGTGTGCTGCGCGACGCGATGTGTACGGACGACCACGACACCGCCGGGGTGTACGTCGGCACGCGCGACGGCCACGTGTTCGCCAGCCCCGACGAGGGCGAGCACTGGACCACCGTCGCGCGGCACCTGCCCGACGTGCTCAGCGTCCGCGCCGCCGCGATCAGCTGAGCGATGGACGTCCACGTCCGCTTCCACGGCGCGCTCGCACAGCGTGCTGACGGCCCCAACCGCATCGAGGTGGCGCTCGACGACCACGCCACGCTGCCGGACCTGCTGGACGTCGTCGCCGAGCGCCTGCCGCGGGTCGAACGCTCGATCCGCGACGAGACCGGCACGGTCCGCCCGCACGTCCACCTGTTCGTCGACGGTGAGCCGGCCCGTGACCCGGCGGCACTAGCTCGGCCGCTGCACCCCGGCGCGCAGGTGCTGGTGCTCCCGGCCGTTTCCGGCGGGTGATCCGACGCGAAGAACGGCCCGACAGCGCCGCGCTGCAGCGGGTTGGTCCGCGGCCGGTCGACTGCGGTCCTGCGGTCCTGCCAAGGACCGTTGTGCGAGGTCGGCGTGTTGCGGAACGTGACCGCCCCGAAGGCGGCTGATGGCGCGGCTGGATGAGTGCACCGAACCGCCAGCAGCTGTGGCGCAGCTGAACCCCGTAGGTCATGGATCGCGCACGCGGATGGCCGAACCCCGAACGAGAGCGGGCGATCCCTCACGTTCCAGCTTCGACGTCATCGGCTGGTCACCGGGGGCGGTGACCTGGGGCCGCTGGTCCCGCAGTGGACGGGGCATGGCGGCTGCCTAGACTGGCGGTGATGCAGTTTCGGGTGCTTGGGCCGCTGGAGGTGGTGGCGGGAGAACGCCGCACGCGCCTGGTGAGTGAGCGTCGTCGCACGATCCTCGCGGTGCTGCTCGCGGTGCGGGGCGAGGTCGTCTCGGTCGACCGGATCGTCGACGCGGTGTGGGGAGCCAAGCCGCCGCCGAGCGCACATCGGTCTCTTCGCAGCCATGTCTCGCGGTTGCGTGGTGAGCTCGCCGCCGTCGATGCCGCCGCTGCCGATGTGCTGGTGACTGAGCCTGACGGTTATCGGATGGCGGTGGGCGACGGCGATCTGGATGCGGCCCGGTTCGAGGGGCTCGTTGCGCGGGCGCGGGCCTCGATGGAGGCGGATCCGGCTGCGGCCGTCGGGCTGTTCAGCGAGGCTGAGGGCCTGTGGCGGGGGTCGGCGTTCGGTGAGCTGGCCGAGCTCGAGGTGGTGCGGTTGGAGGCGCTGCGCCTGGATGGGCTTCGGACGTCGGCGGCTGCCGATCGGGTCGATGCACAGCTCGCGCTCGGGCGCGGGGAGGAGGTGCTCAGCGAACTCGAGGCGCGGGTGGCTGCCGACCCGCGAGACGAGCGCGCTTGTGGTCAGTTGATGCTGGCGCGGTATCGCGGTGGCCGGCAGGCTGAGGCGTTGGCCGTCTACCGCGCGCTGCAGGAGCAGCTGCGCGCAGAGCTCGGCGTGGACCCCTCGCCGGCGTTGCAGGCGCTGTACGAGCGGATGCTCCGCCAGGATCCCGACCTCGCCGCACCCGTCGCTCTCCCCCGTCGGGCCCATGCCCCAAGCCCCGGTGAGGCGCTGCCTGTGGACCCCGCACCGCTGTTCGGGCGTGACGGTGACGTCCGGTCGGTGGCTGCGCTGGTCGAGCCAGCGCACCTGGTGACGCTGACGGGGCCGGGCGGGGTGGGCAAGACCCGGCTGGCCGAGTGGGCGGCCGTCGAGGTCGCGGAGCGCTTCAACGACGGGATCGCCTGGGTGGGCCTGGACGCGGTCGATGATCCCGACAGCGTGGGTGCCGTGCTCGTTGGCGCGCTGGAGCTCGTCCCGCAGGCCGGCCAGTCGGTCGAGGAGACGCTGGTGGCGGGGATCGGCACCCGCCGGCTGCTGCTCGTGCTCGACAACTGCGAGCACGTGCTGCCCTCGGCCTGTCGGCTCGTCGCGGCCGTGCTGCGCCGGTGTCCCAACGCCGCGGTGCTGGCCACCTCCCGTGAGCCGCTGCGGCTGCCGGACGAGCGGGTGTGGCAGCTCGCGCCGTTGCCGATGCCCAAGCCAGGGGCGAGCGCTGCTGAGGTCGCCGAGTCCCCGGCGGGTGCGTTGTTCGCCGCCCGGGCGACGGCTGCCGCACCCGGCTTCGCGCTCACCGACGACCCGTCCGCGGTCGCGGAGCTGTGCCGGCGTCTCGACGGCCTACCGCTGGCGATCGAGCTCGCCGCAGCTCGCGTGCGGGCGATGGCCCCCGCCGATCTGCTCGCCCGCCTCTCCGACCGCTTCGCGATCCTGACCGGCGGGCCACTCCACGAGCCGGTCCGCCACCGCACGCTCGAGGCGGTGATCGCCTGGTCCTACGAGCTGCTCAACGAAGCCGAAGCCCGGCTGTTCGACCGGCTGTCGGTGTTCGCCGGGTCGTTCCCGCTCGAAGCCGCCGAGCGGGTGTGCGCCGGCGAGCCGTTGGCGGCCGGCAACCTCGCGGGCGTGCTCGCCGAGCTGGTGGACAAGTCGATGGTGACCGTCGAGCGCAGCGGTGCCGTCGTTCGCTACCGGCTGCTCGACACGCTGCGGGCCTTCGGCGCCACGCAGCTCACGGCGTCAGGCGTCGCCGACGCCTACCGCCGAGCCCACGCTGACTACCACGTCGAGCTTGCCGAGGCACTCGGCCCACGGGTGCGCAGCTCCGATGAGCGATCCGCTTCGGCGCAGCTCGATACGACCCTCGATGACCTCCGCGCCGCCCACGAGTGGCTGTGCGCCTCCGGGGAGGCCGATGGCGCGTTGCGGCTACCGGCCGCGCTGGGGGACTACATCATCCACCGGCTGCGTGACGAGATCGCCACCTGGGCCCAGCGGGCGCTCGAGCTCCCGGAAGCGCCGGCACATCCTTCCTACGCCGCCTCGCTCGCGACCGCGGCCTGGGGTGCCTGTCTGCGGGGTGATCTCGATGCGGCGCGGGCGCGAGCTGACGTCGTGTTGGACGGCCCGCGTACGGACGGCGACGCGACGTACCTCGCGCTCGGCGTCCTGCGGATCATCGCGATCCAGCAGGGCCGTTTCGAGGTAGCGCTCGCCCTCGATGAGCAGGTCGATGACCTCGCCCCGGGCCTCGACGACTACCGCCGGGCGTCTCTGGGCTGGCAGAGCGTGCTCGCGCACGTCTATCTCGGACACGGCGCAGCGGCGCGTACCGCGGCCGCCCGGCTGGACACGATCGCCGAGCGCTCCGGCAACCCGACCGTGCGGGCCCACGTCCACTACTGCCACGGCGAGACGCTCATGGACAGCGATCCAGCCGAGGCGGCGCGCCAACTGGAGTTGGCAGCAGCGCTTGCCCGCAGCGTCGGCAGCCACCTCACCCAGGGCGCGGCGCTGGTCTCGCTCGCCTCCTTGCACAGCCGGCAAGGGCAGACCGACCGGGCACTGCTGCTGTTCCGCGACGCGATCGGTCACTGGCGACGGTTCGCCAGTGACCGGCACGTTCGCACCGCGCTGCGCAACCTCGTCGAGGCACTCGTCGACGCCGGGGCCGACGAGGCGGCCGCCTGGCTGCACGGCGCGGTCACCACCGGCGAGCCCAGCGTCGGCGTCGAAGCCGAGCGGCTCGCTGCGGCCTGGACGCGGCTGCGCGAGCGGATGGGCGCCGAGCACGTGCAGGCCGTCGCCGAGCGCGGCAGGCACATCAGCATCCACGAGGCCGCCGACGGGGCCCTTGAGGCGCTCGATGGGCTGCTTGGCGGCTGACGGCCCGGGACAGCGTGGCCCGGCAGGCGGAGCTCACAATCGGGCTGCAGTCGACCCACAACCTCATGCCGTCATCGTCTCGGGTGTTCCCCAGCACCCCGCTGAGAAGGAGGACATCCGATGACCGAAGGCCGCATCCACCGGGCCAGCGCCCCCGACGGCACCCAGATCGCCGGGCCCGTCCACGGCCAGGGCCCGCCGCTCGTGCTCGCCCACGGCGGTGTCGACGACGGCACGCTGTCCTGGGAGACGCTCCTGCCGCTGCTTTCCGACCGGTTCACCTGCTTCGTGCCAGCCATGCGTGGCCGAGGCCACTCCGCCGACCACCCGGACCATCGACCCGAACGGCACGCCGAAGACCTCGCGGCCTTCGTCAACAGCATCGGCGAGGACGTCGGCCTCGTCGGGTACTCGACGGGCGGGACCACCGCCTGCGGAGCCGTCGCGCGTGGTACCGCCGTTGCCGCGATCGGGCTGTTCGAGTCGGCGGTGTTCGAGTACTGGGAGGAAGGTGAGGACGGCAAGCGCTTCCAGGCTGGCATCGTCGCGATGCACGACGCGGTTGACGAAGGCCGACTCGCCGACGGGGCGCGGGCCATCCTGCGTGCCTTCTCCAACGACACGGAGATGGCCGCGATGGAGCGGGCAGGAGCCTTCGGCCGCTTCGGCCGCTTCGTCCCCGACCTGCTGCGCGTCATCGAACAGGCCCAAGACACCGCAGCCCCAAGCCCCAACGATCCCGCCGAACTCGCGAAGATCACCCTGCCCTGTCTCCTGCTGCACGGCTCGAGAACGACGACAGCCCACGCCGATTCGATGCGCTACCTCGCCAAACAGCTGCCCGACGCGCGCCTGCGCGAACTCGAGGACGTCGGCCACATGGCGCCCATCCTCGCACCGGAACCCGTCGCCGCCGAGCTCACCGGCTTCTTCGAGCAGACGCTGATCTGATGAGCGTCCGTTGGCGCGGGGCACGATCATCCGCGCATGATTGCGACTCGTCCGGGGCTACCGGGCGTCCGGGACAGCCGAGGACGGGTTCCTCGATCTTGGCGGGCGGATCCTGCGACCGCTTCCGCTGCGCCAACCGGGGCCCTTGGGGATCGCCGACCTCGGTCTGCTCCCTCATGGATGCCGGTCAGGAGGGACCGCATGGTGCGCAAGCAGAGGAAGTCGGTAGCCAGCCTTGCTGAGCACGAGGTCTACACGCGCCGCTTCCTGGCCATCGACGACACGCTGGTCCTCGACGTCGGCCCCGGCACGGGCGACTTCCTCGACCTGGCCGCCGAGCGCATCGGCGCAGTGGCCGTGTTCGTGGCCACCTGTCCTCAGCGTCAGACGCTGAACAGCTGATCGTTTCTGGTCAGTCCTCGCGGTGTGAAGCCGCGATCCCCACCTGCCACGGTCCTGGATGACCAGTCAGGACCGCGTAGCGCGTGGCTTGCTGAAGGGATGCGCGGATGGCATCTACGACGCCGACGCGTGGACACTCCCCTTGCGGGCCGGTCGTTCAAGGGGATCTTGAGGTTTGGCGAGGAACCACGCAGTGGAGTGCGGGGGAGCGTCGCCCGTCTCGCTATCCGGGGTCGTCTTCCCGTACGGCGCTCCACGCGGCGCGATGCCACCCGGCGCAGCATGGTCGCAGCCAGCGACCAGGTAGGCCTGTGGGGGCGTGACCATCGGCCGGGGTGGTGGGGACCTTCTCCTCTGGCCGGGTGTCGTGACGTTGGTGAGCCTAGTTGCGCTCGTCGGACGGGGGTGTGGCGATGGCGGGTTCTGAGGTTGCTGCGATCCGGTTCGTGGAGACCACCAAGCACTACGGGGAGGTGGTCGGGCTCGAGCGGCTGACCCTTGATGTCGGCGGGGGCGAGATCGTGGGGCTGTTGGGGCCCAACGGGGCGGGCAAGACCACGGCCATCCGTACCCTGCTGGGCCTGCTCAAGCCCACCGCCGGCCGGGCGGAGATCTTCGGGATCGACGCCTGGCAGCACCCGGTGGATGCTCATCGCAAGTTGGCCTACATCCCCGGTGAGTTCCACGTCTGGCCTCAGCTGACCGGGGGGCAGATCCTCGATCTGTTGGGCACGGTCTCCGGTGGTTACGACCCCGCGTTCCGCGACGAACTGATCGAGCGGTTCAACTTCGATCCTTCGAAGCGGGGTCGGAGCTACTCCAAGGGCAACCGGCAGAAGATCGCGGTGATCGCCGCGCTGATGACCCGCGCGCCGCTGCTGGTGATGGACGAGCCCTCGAGCGGGCTGGATCCGTTGATGACCGCGACCTTCCAGGACTGCCTGCGCGAGGCCAAGGCGGCTGGGCAGACCATCTTCCTGTCGTCGCACATCCTGTCCGAGGTGGAGGCGGTCTGCGACCGGGTGGCGGTGCTGCGCCAGGGGCTACTGGTCGAGCACGGCACGCTCGCTGAGCTGCGCCACCTGCACGTCAACACCGTCGAGGCCACCTACCTCGGTGCGCCTCCCGACCTCGACGGGGTCCCCGGTGTCGAGGACGTGCAGGTGCGTGATGGGCGGATCCGTCTGCACGTGACGGGATCGACCGACCCGCTGCTCAAGGCCCTCGCCCGCGCCGAGGTGGTCTCGATCCAGATGCGCGAACCCACGCTCGAGGAGCTGTTCCACGCCTACTACGACGAGACCTCCCACGCTGCGGACACCGCCGCCTGAGCGCGGCTTGAGTGAGGAGAGCCGACATGGCTACCCAGCTCTCGCCACGGCGTCCGACCAGCGGCGCTGCTGACACCCCTTCGGTCGTTGTCACGACGCGGTCGCCGGCCGGGGCGTGGTGGCGGGCCTACCGTCACCACCTGCGCCTGCTGCGCAACACCGCCATCGCCTGGACCGTCGCGCTGGCCGGCCTCGGTGCGGGTGTCGTGGCCACGTTCGAGGATCGCTTGCCGACCGAGGCTGCGCGGGCCGCCGCAGCCGCGACCGAGGGCGTGCCCGCCTTCGAGGCGCTGTTGGGGCGGTTCGTGCGTCCCGATTCGCTCGAAGGGTTCGTGCTGTCGCGGTGGACGGGGGTCTTCGCCATCGTCGTCGCGGTGTGGGGCATGCTCGCGGCGACCAAACTGCTACGCGGCGCGGAGGAGGCCGGCCACACCGAGCCGCTGCGTGCCGGCGTGCTCTCCCCCCATGGGCTGCTGGGCGCTGCGGTGGCGGCCATGCTCACGTGGTTCGCGCTCTTCGCCGTCGCCGTCGGCGCGACCCACAGCGCCGCTGGGATGGATGCGGCGACCGCGTGGGCGCTGGGCAGCGCGATGGGGCTGCTGGCAACCACGATCGCTGCGGTCGGGACGCTGGTGAGTCAGGTGGCCGCAACCCGGCGGCGGGCGACCCAGCTGGTCGGCACGGTGCTGGGCGTGTTGTTGGCGGTGCGGGTGCTGGCTGCGGCCACGACCACGCCCGACTGGGTGTGGTGGGCCACGCCCTTCGGCTGGATCGGCTTCCTCCACGAGATCGACGAGGCCCGCACCGCGGTGTTCACGGGCTTCGCCGTCCTGGTCGTGCTCCTGTTCGCCGCGGCGTTCGTGGTCGGACGCCGGGATCTGCACGCCGGGATCGTCGGCGGCACCGAGCCCGCTGCGGCACGAGCCCGGCCGGTCGGTGGCCAGCTCGGCCTCACGGCACGAACCACCGGCGCGTCCATGGCCGGTTGGGCTGGCGTGCTGGCAGCGGCCGCGTTCGTGTTCTCGGCGCTCACCGACGACTTCGTTGCCGTCTTCGTCGACATGGACGCCGAGGCGGCGGCGATCTACGAACAGATGGGCTACGTCGCGCTCGACACGCACGAGGGCTACGTGGCGATCGTCCTCGGGTTCTTCTTCGTCGTCGGTGTGGCGCTGTTCTCTGCCGTGCAGGCGGCGGCGATCCGCGAGGAGGAGGCCAGCTGGCGCATCGAGCACCTCCTCGCCCGCCCGGTCGGCCGTGTGCGCTGGCTCGTGACCCGCACCCTGGCCGCGGCCATCGGTGTGGTCGTACTCGGCGTGGTGGTCGGGGTGGTGGTGTGGGCCGCCACGGCGCTGGGCGGCGCAACGCTCGCCTTCAGCGACGCGCTGTTGGCCGGGGTCAACCTGATGCCTGCTGCGCTGTTGTTCCTCGGCCTGGGCATCCTCGTGTTCGGGCTGGCACCACGGCTCACCGCACCGCTGACCTTCGGGCTGGTGATCGCCACCTACCTGCTCGACTTCGTGGGGCCGCTGCTCGAGCTGCCCGACGGCCTGCTCGACGTGAGTCCGTTCCGCCACCTCGCCGCCGTGCCAGCCTCCGACCTGGACGTCATCGCCGCCCTGATCATGCTGGCGATCGGGACGCTTGCCGCGCTGGCCGGGGGCGCCGCCTTCCGGTACCGAGACCTCAAAGAGGCCTGAGTTCGGCCGTCGGTGTTGGTGGGGTGGAGCTAGCGGTCCTGCCGTCTGACGACGAACGCTCCGTAGCCTGAGTTGGACAGTTCGTGGCGACACCTGCGGTAGCGATCCGAGCTTGTAGGGGTGGTTGAGCGCCTGGATCTTGGCGTTTTCACCGTGGCAGACGGCATCACCGCGATGGATCCTCAACGAACGGAAGGGTGCATGATGGGACGATCCAACGGGTTCCTGAGCACCAACCGAGCGGGCCTTGCCCGCAACAAGGTGGTGGACTTCCAGTACCTCCGTGCCCTTGGCTATCCCCCTATGGAGGCGCCGCCGTCGGCGAGGTCCTGCACACCGTCGGTGAGGCGAGACGGGCCGGGTCGAACCGCCAGGCGGTCGTCGGAGCTTGGGCGGCCCAATGACGCCACCTGGCTGCTCGTGCCGAGAGGGACCTCGAGACAGGCTCGACGACCTCGGCGCGAGACCGGTTCCTACGCGCCTACAACTACCTCCGTGTGGCCGAGTACTTCTTCGACCGCCATCAGGTCGCGGCGCATCAGGCGCTGTACCACGAGAGCGTGGCGGCCTTCGATCGCGCGATCGAGCTCACGACGACCCCGGCGGCGCCGGTCGAGATCCCTGGTCCGGACGGGATCTCGATGCCTTGCTACGTGTTCCGCCCGGACAGCGAGATCTTCCTCGGTGCGGTCGTCGACCATGCACTCGAACAGCCGTGGGTCGACCCTGCACGGATCGCTCTCTACGGGCTCAGCTTGGGCGGCTACCACGTGCTGCGTGCCGCCGCCCGGGACCAACGGGTGGCTGCGGTCGTGGCCAGTGCCCCGATGCCCGACCTGTTCGGGATGCTGGTCGAAGCCGCCGTTGACGGGCTCCCGCGATCCACACAGGCACCAGCTCACCGGTTGCTGACCGGGCTGTCACCACGCGCCTTGGATCGGGCCCTGGCCCTACCCCGCCGGCTCAACTGGGCGGTCGAGGTGATGGTCGACGGTCACCTGATGTGGACCACCGGTGCCCCGACAGCTGGCGAGGGGCCAGCCATCCGGCGCCGCATCGAGCGGTTCCAGGAGACGATCGCCGGCCCCAGCACCCTCGTCGCACTGACCCCCGTGGACGGCGCAGACGGTCACTGCGGTGTCGGCAACGTGGTGCACACCGCAGCCATCGTCTGCGACTGGCTCGATGACACCCTCGGTCGCACGCCAATGGCTACCTCGGCATCGGCATCCACGAGCCGGCCACGGACCCTGGACCCGGGGCCTTCGACCCCGGTCCTCCGGCCGAGTTCGGGACAACGGGCCTCGCGGTGAAGGGATGCTCAGCGCCCCGGCCCGGACCTCGTGGATCGGGCTGTCGAGGAGCCGCTCGACCCGCTCCTCCTCCGACGCGCGGCCAGGAGTCGCTCGGTGAACGCGGCCGCGGTCAAGCTCGGTCATGCCACGTCCCGGGCACGTGCGGAGATCTGCTGGACGGCCCAGCCGTTGCCGTCGGGGTCGCGGAAGAACACGAACCCGACGTTGTCCAGCGGGTCGCCGTCCGGGTCCGGGTCGGGATCCTCGCCCATCACCTGGACCTCGGACACCTCGACGCCGGCGTCGCGCAGCTGCGCGTGGGCGGCGTGGATGTCGGGGACGACCAGCTGCAGACCGTCGATCGATCCCGGCGGCATCGGCGGCACCACCCCCTCACCGATCACGATCGAGCAGCCCGAGCCGGGCGGCGTGAGCTGCACCAACCGTGCGCCGTCGCCGATCCGCGTGTCGTGGTCGACCACGAACCCCAGCTGGTCCGCGTAGAACCCCTTGGCGCGCTCCACGTCCGAGACGGGGACCACGATCACCTCCAACGTCCAGTTCATCATCCTGTGCTCCTCGTCATGTCCTACTGCCGACGTCGGTCCGCCAACACCGCATCGAGGCGGTCGAATCCCTCCCCGAGCCCACGTTCCATCGGACGGCTGAGCACCAGCTCGCGCGCCTGCGCTGACGGCAAGCGCACCGTGATGCGCAGGGTCGTCCGGCCGGTCCGTTCCTCGAGGACCGTGGTGATCCGCGAGGAACCGGTGAACGACTGGTCGACGAACCGCTCGCTGTAGACCAGCCGCTGCGGCGCGTCCACCTCCCGGTACACCCCGTACTGGGTCATCTCCTCACCATCGGGGCCGCGAGAGACGTAGCGCCACCGGCCACCCACCCGGAGATCGACCTCGCAGTCGATCAACCGCCACCCCTGCGCGCCGTACCACCGCACGAGCAGTTCGGGCACGGTCAACGCATCGAACACCAGCCGCCGGGGTGCGTCGAAGGTGCGGGTCAACACCAGCTCGCGTTCCCCGAGGGTGGTCACGGTCAAGGACCGCCGGCTCACGACGTCGACCGGTCATCGTCGGCCGCCTGCAGGTCGTCGAGCACGTCGTCGAGGCGCTGGTAGCTCTCCTCCCAGTAGCGCCGGAACTCCTCCAACCAGGCGATCGACGCGGCCAGCGCCTGCGGCTCGAGCCGCGCGGGCCGACGTTGCGCCTCCTGCCGTCGCGAGATCAGCCCAGCGTGCTCCAGCACCCGCAGGTGCTTGCTCACCGCAGGTTGGCTGATCTCGAAGGGCCCCGCCAGCTCGGTGACCGTCGCCTCACCGGCGGCCAGGCGACGCAGGATCGCCCGCCGGGTCGGATCAGCGAGCGCCGCGAAGGTCGCGTCGAGTTGCTCGGTGGAGACCACGTATGGAACCTTCCGGTTATCTAACCGGAAGGTTTGTAACGTGGGAGCGCGCGGCCGTCAAGGGATCGAGGCCACAGGGCGGCTACCCGTGCACGGCGCGCCAGACACGCTCCGGCGTGCACGGCATCTCCACGTCGTCGACGCCGAGGTGGCGCAGGGCATCGACCACGGCGTTGACGACCGCCGGCGGCGCCCCGATCGCGCCGGCCTCGCCCGCGCCCTTGACACCCAGCGGGTTGTGGGGGCTCGGCGTCACGGTGCGGTCGAGTTCGTAGTCGGGCAGGTCGGGTGCGGTGGGGACGAGGTAGTCGATCAGCGACGCCGTCTGGAGGTTGCCTCTGTCGTCGTAGGCGGCCGCCTCGTAGAGCGCCTGCGCGATGCCCTGGGCGATCCCACCGTGCCGTTGCCCGTCCAGCAGCGCCGGGTTGAGGACGGTGCCGACGTCATCCACCGCGACGTAGCGGCGGATGGTCACCCGACCGGTGTCGGTCTCGACCTCGACGACGCAGACGTGCGTGCCGAACGGGAACGTCAGACCCTCGGGCTGGTACAGCATCGACGCGTCCAAGCCCGGCGGCATCCCCGCCGGCAGCTTGCCCTTCGCGGCCGCCGTCGCGACCTGCGCCCAACCGATCGAGGTGTCCGGCGCACCTCGGATCGCGAGACGACCGTCACGAAGCTCGACGTCCTCGGGCGCAGCCTCCAGCAGGTGCCCCGCGATCCGACGGGCCTTCTCGGCGACCTCGACCGCGGTCAGGTGCACCGCCGGCCCGCCGACCGACATCGCCCGCGACCCGAAGGTGCCCGTGCCCGTCGGCACCACCGCGGTGTCGCCGTGGAGCACGATGACCTCCGCCGGTTCGATGCCCAACGCGTCGGCGGTCACCTGCGCCAGGCTCGTCGCCGTGCCTTGACCGCTGGGACCGAGCCCGGTCGAGACCTCCACACGACCGTCGGCGCGGATTCGCACCGCACCGCTCTCGGGGGTGCCCGGCCCGAACCCGCAGATCTCGACGTAGCTGCAGAGCCCGATCCCGATCAGGGTGCGATCGTCCGTTCGCCGGCGCGCAGCCTGCTCCGCTCGGACCTCGTCGTAGGCGATCGTGGCGAGCGCCCGGTCGAGCGCCGTGGCGTAGTCGCCCGAGTCGTAGGTCAGCCCGGCGACGTTGGTGAAGGGGAACTCCTCCGGTGCCGGCATGTTGCGTCGACGTACCTCGGCGGGATCCAGACCCAGTTCGGCAGCGAGGTCGTCGATCGCCCGTTCGACCGCGAAGGTGGCCTCGGGCCGCCCCGCACCCCGGTAGGCGTCGGTGGGCGTGGCGTTGGTGAACACCCCGGTCGCGGAGAACCGGAACGCCGGCCACCGGTAACAGCCGGGCAGCATCCGCCGTGCCGCCATGGGCGTCCCCGCGGTCATCAACATCAGGTAGCCACCGCAGTCCGCGGTGATGTCCGCTTGGAGGCCGAGCAGGGTGCCGTCCGACCGGGCAGCCACGGAGATGCGCTGCACCTGACCACGCCCGTGGTTGGTGGTCTGCATCTCCTCGCTTCGACTCGCCGTCCAGCGCACCGGACGTGACAGCTTCAGCGCGAGCGCCCCGCACAGCAGATCCTCCGGGTACGGGTTCATCTTCGCGCCGAAGCCTCCGCCGACGTCGAAGGCCGCGACCCGAACCTCGCGCTCGTCGAGCCCGAGGCACGTAGCGACGTACCCGCGTATCCGGTGTGGTACCTGCGTCGAGGTATAGAGGGCGAGGCCTCCGGCGGGTTCGGGAGCCGCCAGCACCGACCGGGGTTCCAGCGAGGTCGCGATGAGCCGTGGCTGGACGTAGCACCGCTCGATGGTCACGTCGGCGTCCGCGAACGCCGCGTCGATGTCCCCGTGCGGCTCGCCCTCGAAACGGAAGGCGACGTTGTCCTCGATGCCCTCATGGATCAGGGTGTCGGCACCCAGGGCCGCGTCGATGTCGGGGAGGGCCGGGAGGGGCTCGTAGTCGACGTCGACGTGCTCCGCTGCGTCCACGGCCGCAGCGGCGGAGGTCGCGACGACGACCGCCACCGGGTCACCGACGTGCCGCACGCGGTCGGTCGCGAGGGGCCAGTGGTCGGGGATGGGGCCGTCGCCCACGGTGCCAGCGGGCAGCGGCGCGTGCCACACATCGGCGAGGTCCCGGGCCGCGTACGCGGCCACGACCCCGGGCACGTCCCGGGCGGGCGCCACGTCGACGCGTTCGAGGCGGGCATGCGCGATCGGGGACCGCACGACCGCGAGGTGCAGCGCACCGTCGACGGGCAGGTTCTCCACCCACCGGCCGCGGCCGGTGACCAGATGCTCGTCCTCGATCCGTGGCGTCGACCGTCCGACGTGCCGCTGCTGCTCGCTCATCGTCGCCTCCAACGAGTGGCGGGGCGGTTGACCAGGCTCACCGGTCACGGTTCCCGACGGCCCCCCAGGTGCTCGGCGAGGAACGCCTCCGCGGCGGCGTAGAACCGCATGCGGTTGTCCGGCTTGACGAACCCGTGGCCTTCGTCCTCGAACAGCAGGTACTCGTGGTCGATGCCGCGCTCACGCAGGGCGGCCACGATCTGCTCGGGCTCGGCCTGTTTGACCCGCGGGTCGTTGGCCCCCTGGGCGATCAGCAAAGGGATCGACACCTGGTCGGCCTTGGACAGCGGCGAGCGCTCCCAGAGCAGGTCCTCGTCGTGTTCGGGGTGGCCGATGCGGTTGTGGAACTGCACGACCATCGGCTCCCAGTACGGGGGCACCGACTCGATCAGGGTCTTGAGGTTGGACGGGCCGACCAGGTCGACGGCGCACGCGAACCGATCCGGCGTGAACGTCGCCCCCACCAACGCGGCGTACCCGCCGTACGACCCGCCGTAGATCGCGACCCGGTCGGGGTCGGCGTAGCCCTGCTCGACCGCCCAGTCGACCGCGTCGAGCAGGTCGTCATGCATCTTCGCGCCCCACTCGCGATCCCCGGCGTTGACGACGTCCTTGCCGTAGCCGGTCGAGCCGCGGAAGTTGATCTGGAGCACCGCGTACCCGCGGTTGGCCAGCCACTGCACCTCACCGTCGTACCCCCATGCGTCACGGTGCCACGGCCCGCCGTGGACCAGCAGCACCGTCGGTAGCCCGCGCGGCTCCACGTCCGGCGGGGTGGTCAGGTAGCCGTGCAGTTCGAGGCCGTCCCGAGCCATCAGCCGGATCGGCTCCATCTGGGCCAACTCGTAGCTGCTCAGCGCCGGCCGGTTCTCCAGAAGGAAGGTCAGCTGCTGGTGGTCGCGGTCGTAGCGGTGGTAGCGGACCGGCCCGTCGTCACGCTGGTAGGCGACGATCCAGGTCGCGTCCGAGAACGTCTCGTCGAGGACCGACACATCGCCCCGTTCGGCCTGCTCCAGGACCGCGAGGTCGTCGGCCACCTCGTCGTCGATCACCTCGTGATGGAGGCGTTCGCGCAGGAAGCTGACCCACTGCACCTCGCGGGTCTCGGGGTGCAGGCGGACATCGGTGACGTCGTACGACGGGTCCGAGCGAACCGTCCGCGCCTGACCGGTGGTCAGGTCGTAGCGCAGCAGCCGGCTGGCGTTCGCGTCCACCGACGACAGCACCCACAGGCTCTGCCCATCCCGGGTGAACGCCAGCGGCGCGGTCGACAGGGCGTCGTCGGCGGGGACGTCCAGCAGCGTCCGCCACGCGTCGTCGGCCGTGTCCCGCACCTGGATCGGCATCCCACCGTCGGGGGTCGGGGCCACCGCGGCGCGCACCTGGTAATCGGTGTCGGCGAGGAGCTGCACGAACCCGGGGTTGTCGAACACCTTCTCGAGCTCCCCGGTCGACAGCGTCAGCAGGTACCCGTCGTGCAACTGCTCGTTGTCGAGGTTGAGCCCGACCATGATCCGGTCGGGTGACGACCGCTCCATGGCGACCACCCGGGCCTGCACACCCTCGAACGGGGTGAGGTCTCGGTCCGTGCCCTGGTGGACATCGACCGCATGCAGGTGCCAGTCCTCATCGCCACCTTCATCCTGGATGTAGAGCAGGTGTCGGCCGTCGTGGGCCCACACGACCACGTGGATCCCACGGTCGCGGTCCTGGGTGATCGGCCGGGCGTTGGTGAGGTCGGCGTCGCCGACCCAGACGTTGAGCACCCCTTCGTCCGGTGCGAGCCAGGCGAGCTGCTGGCCATCAGGGGAGATGACCGGCGAGTCACGCTCGGGATCGCCGAACAGGATCTCGCGGGGGATCAGGGGGGTCTCGGTCGTCATCGTCAGGCCCGTCGGTCGCTGGTGGTCGGGGGCATCACGCCTGGGTGCTGGACGGTAACCACCACCCGCCTGACCCGAAGCCTCGAGGTCGACACGGCTGCGTCGCCCCCCGGTCAGCCATGACCCTCCGTCGGCAGCTGCTCGCGGACGATCGGCACGATCCAGGCAGCGGCGACCGCCACGGCCGCGGCCAGCAGCAGGGCCGGGGTCCGGCTGCCGGTGACGGAGCTGAGCGTGCCGGCGACCACGGGCCCGACCGCCGCACCGACCCCTCGTGTCAGCGCGGAGGCTCCGAGCACGACACCGAGCGAGCTCCCCGGGATGGCGTCCGCGCTGAAGATGCTCTCGGCGGGGATCAGGGCACCGATCGAGATGCCGGCGACGACCGCGAACACGACCGCGACGGTCAAGGTGCCAGCCAGCGGGAGCAGCACACAGGACACGCCGGCGACCAGGTGGGCCAGCCGAAGCGTGGTCCGCGACCCGAGCCTGCGGATGAGCCAGGGCATGGGGATGCGACCGGCGAGCTGGAGGAACCCGCGAGCACCCGCCAGGCCGGACGCGACCCCGAGGGTCAGCCCGGCGGCCACCATGACGGGCACCTGGTAGAGGAACAGCACCGAGGTGACCAACCCGCCCGCGAGCGTCGTCGTCAGCAGCGCGAGGACGACCCGGTCCCTCGCAGCTGCCACGAACAGCGCGCGCATCGATGGGGCGGCGCCGTCGTCCCCGCGGCTGTCCGGGACCACCACGGCAGCCAGCAGGAACATCGCCGCCACGGTGAAGCCGGCGGCCTGCAGGGTGCTGCGCCAACCGACCCCCAGGACCATCCAGGCCAGCAGTGGCAGGAAGATGGGGCTGGCGAACGCGCCCCACAACGTGTTGGTGGTGATCGCACCGGCACGATGCTCGGCACCGACGAGCTGTGCGATGACCGTGTGGACGGCGGCGTAGTAGCCCAAGGCGCCGGTGGTACTGCCCGCGATGACCCCGACGACCGCGAAGGTGGCCTCCGAGGTCGAGGTCGCGAGGACCAGGTAGGCCGGAAGGGTGATCGCGGCACCGACCGTGTAGACGAGCCGTGAACCCTGACGGTGGAGCAACCGGCCGACCAACGTCGCCAGTGCCCCCGCACCCAGCAGCGAGACGCCGTACACCGAGGAGAGCGTGGCTTCCGACCAGCCGGTGTCCTCGCGGATCGGTTCGAGCAGCACGCCGTAGCCGTAGAACCAGACCCCGAACCCGACGATCGTGACGACGCCGAGGACGACGGTGGCACGGACGGGGAGGCGCTCATGCAAAGGCTGTGCTTCACGACCCGGGGTTCGAGGGAGCAGCGACGCTAGCTGGCGTCGCCGTTTGACGGCACCCCGACGCGGTCACACCGGACGAGGACGCACGTACGCTCGCAGCCCGCGACGCTGGCGAGGGGGTTGCCGGGATGTCCTCACGCAAGATGACCCTCGATCTCCACCCGATCTACAACAAGGGTTCGGAGATCGACCGGGCGCTGCAGGAGGCCATGGACGACGCCCAGGAGCGCAAGGCCAGCGAACTCGAGATCATCTGCGGCAAGGGCAGCGGACAGTTGAAGAAGCGGGTACTGCGCTTCCTCGACCGCAAGGACATCAAGCAGCGTTACCACCGCATCAACAAGGACCCGAACAACTCCGGTCGGATCTTCGTCTACTTCCGCTGGAAGCGCGGGCAGTGACCTCCCGGAGGTCCGGCCCGACCGCCGACGGGCCGATCAGACCGTCGGTGGCACGACGCTGACCGCCGTGGCCGGATGATGCCGGTCGGTCCAGGCCTGCAGCAGCCGGGCGGTGCACGCCACCGCAGGTCCGACGATCGCCACGATCACGATCGTGCCGAGCGCCACGGTCCCGCCTGCGATCCAGCCGAGGACCGTGACGGACGCGTCGACGGTGACCTTGCCGGTCGTCCGACCGAACCCACGGCGCAGCAGGCCGACGAACGGCAGGTCGCCCGGCGCGGCACCGAGACCGGCATGCAGGTAGGTGCCGACCCCGACCCCGAGGACGACCGCGCCCACGACCAACGTCACGTAGCTGCCGGTCCACGTCGACGGCAGGGTGCGGAGCACCACCTCGACCACGAGCGCGGGGAGCAGCATCCCCAGCAGGGTCGACGACCGCGGCCGGACCCCCATCGTGAGCCCGAGCAGGATCGCCACCGCGAACGAGCCGGCGACGGCCAAACCCGGTGAGAGCCCGAACCCGATCAACGCGTCGGTGACGACCTCCCAGGACGCCACGCCGACGTTCGCGTGCAGCAGCAGCGCGATGCCGACCCCGAGGACGAGGTAGCCGACCACGAGGACCAGCCACGGGTTCGCGCGCTCGCGGGCCACAGCGGGGTCGGATCGCACGTCGATGGGCCCTTCCGGGCGGAGGGAAGCGGGCAACCTTGGCGCGCTCGGACCGACCAGGAGGATCGACGCGGAGGAGGCGCGCGAGAGGTTCAGTGTGCCAGGCCACCGGACCCCGCTGAGCCGTCCGAACTGTCCGTCGGCTCACGGTCTGAGGTGCTGCCCTCGGCCCTGCGGTGGGTCTCGGTCATGCGCACGGCGACATCGATGCCGGAGGCGGCGGTGATCGCGGCGATGACGACGATGGCGACGGTGATCGAGTACAGGTCGGCGAGCACGCCGGCCAGCACGGCACCCACGGCGAAGCCGACGTCACGCCACCAGCGGTAGACCCCGACGGCCGCGCCCCGCCACGACGGGTGGGCGATGTCACCCACCGCCGCGATCAGGGTGGGGTAGGCCATCGCGGTGCCCGCACCGAACAGCACGCTGCCGGTCGCCCACACGGCGGGGGCGATGGCGATCAGCAACCCGACCGAGCCGACCGTGAGGTCACCGGTGAGCGTGAAGAAGATGGGGAACAACCCCAGGCCATCCCCTCGTTGAGGTTGTTGACCAGGCCGAGGAAGAACGGGGCAGGCCCAGACCGGCCGCTTCGGCGATGTAGCCGGTGGCCCAGGCTGCCGCGGCGACCGCGCCGTAGCCGGCGGCCTCGTCCTCATCGACGTCCGTCCCGAGGGCGAGTACGCCGCCGGGCACCTGCCCGGCGCCATCTCCGTGCCGCCGGACCGCCTCGACGAACTGCTCGACGAGCTCCCCTCGGACCGTGAGATCGTCGCCTACTGCCGCGGGCCGTACTGCGTCTACGCCGACGACGCCGTCCGCGCCCTCACCGCCCAGGGCAGACGCGCACGTCGGCTCCGCGACGGCATCCCCGAGTGGCGGCAGCTCGGCGGCCCCGTCGAGGCCACCACCCCCTGGCCGACACCGGCGGCACCGCACGCCAGCACACCCAACGTTGACGCGAGCGATCACGTCAGCCGCGCTCATTCGTCCAGGGGCCGATGCACCGACACGGCGTAGTCGCTGCCCGGCCCGAACGGGTCGCGGTCCCACGTCGCGTACCGCTCGACGAGCTCCAGCCCGACCGCCTGGGCGTGCTGGTCGAAGGACGCCAGGTCGTAGCCGCGACCCAGCTGGAAGCCGACGACCAGCACCGACCCGACGTCGAGGTGGCGCGCACAACCCTCCAGCAGCGCCGCCTGGGTCCCCGGCGCGGTGAACAGGGGCACGTTGCCCGCGAGCACGACGGCGTCGAACGTCCGGCCGAGCGCGAGCGACGCCAGATCGGCGTGCACCCACGGCAGCTCGGGTGCGAGTCGACGGGCGGTGGCCAGCATCGACGCGCTGTGGTCGACGCCCACCACCTCGACGTCCCGGCGGGCGAGCTCGATCGCGACCCGGCCGGTGCCGCACCCGGCGTCGAGCACGCGTTCGGGGGCGTAGCGTTGGACGAAGGCGACCTCGCCGTGCGGGTCGGTGCCGTCGAGGTTGGCTCGGAGGCGACGCTGGTAGTCGTCGCCGTCCCAGTCGGACGGTCCGTCCGCAACGCGGTCGGCCGTGCGCTCGACCGCGCGGGCAGCCGGGTCCCGGCCGGTGGCGGGTTCTGGCTGGCTGGCGTGCTCGTTCATCCGGTGGGGACCTCGTCGATGCCGGCGACCGTCAGGGCCGCGCGGACGTGGCCGGGGTGGGCGCCGTCGGCGGTGGGCGGGAAGTCGCAGGCGGCCAGACCGTCGGCGAGCACCCGGGCGACGCGTCCGGGGTCGGCGACGGGGGCGTCGAACGACGCGAGCGGCAGCCGTGCGTCGGGATCGTCGGGTCGCTGCGGGTCGATGAGGTCGAACCGGCAGCCGCGATCGTCCCAGACGATGGCCGGGTCGTGATCGACGTCGAACCGGATCTCCGCGACCTCGCGCAGGGCGGGGGCGGCGATCACGCGCGCCCTCCCCGCGGCGGCGCAGGTGGCGCCGTCAGCGCCGGGGGCGCGGCCAGGTGCCGCATCGGGGCCTCCTTGTCCATCGGGGCAGGCCCGCTGCCGTACGGTTGTGCGCGGTCGAGAGGCCGGTGCCAGGACGCATCGCCGGCCCGCTTCGATGCGCTCCACCGAGCACCGGCGACCCGGAGGACGCGGTGCCGACACGCAGCCGAGCACCCGGCGAGGTGCTCTCCACACGGTACGAGCTGCGCCGACGTCTCGGCGCCGGCGGTGCTGGCGTGGTCTTCGACGCCCACGATGTCGTGCTCGACCGGCCGGTCGCCGTGAAGCTCCTCCACACCGAGGTCGCGGACGATCCCGACGCCGCCCGCCGCTTCCGCGCCGAGGCCACGTCCGCGGCGAAGCTCACCCACCCCAACGCGATCACCGTCTACGACATCGGTCACGACGACGGCAGCGACTACCTCGTCATGGAGCTGGTCGACGGCCCGTCGCTGGCGACGGTGCTGGCCGGGACCGGCGATGGCCCGATCGCGCTGCCGTGGTCGGCGGTCGCGGCGATCGGACGGATGGTCGCCGGCGCGCTCGATAGCGCCCACCGGCGCGGGATGATCCACCGTGACGTCAAGCCGGCCAACGTCCTGCTGACCCGGGAGGGCTCGGCGAAGGTCGCCGACTTCGGCATCGCCCGCGCCCTCGGCGACGCCGCCTCGCGCGCCACCGCGCCGGGCATGGTGATCGGCACCGCCCGCTACCTCGCCCCCGAGCAGCTGCGCGACGATCCGGTCGACGCCCGCGCCGACGTGTACGCGCTCGGCCTCACCCTCTACGAGGCGCTGACCGGCGTCGCCCCGTGGGGCGAGGGCACCGCGACGGAGATCGCGACCCGGCGCCTGGCTGGGGACCTGCCGCCCGCGTCGCGGGTCCGCGACGACATCCCGCCGGGGCTGGACACGGTGGTGGCGTGTGCGACTCGGCTCGACCCGGACGAGCGCTACGCCAGCGGCGAGGAGTTCGCCCGCGCGCTCCTGCCGTTCGTCCCCGAGGACGCGACCAGACAGCTGGCCCGCATCGCCGGCGGGTCCGTTGCGGCCGCGAGCTCGCCTGGCGGACCCGGTGGGCGCACCGCGGTCCTGGACGACCAGGTGGCCGCCGGCCAGCCCTCGCCACCGCCCCGGCGACGGCGTGACGATGGCGCAGCCGGGGTGGGTCGGACCGCGCACCAGCCGACCGACACCGCTCCCCGATCCGGGCGGGCCGGC
>SKJX01000026.1 GCA_007121785.1 Nitriliruptoraceae bacterium | reverse complement strand
CTAGTAAGACTCTGGGTAGGTCGTGAGCGCCGGTTGTTAGGTGCCGGCGGGGCCGGTTCGTAGGTTGGCTTCCGGTCGTGGACCTGGTGGGACGATGAAGGCTTGAGGGGCCTTCGGGTCGCCTCGTCGCATAGATCGCGTCGTCAGGTCCACGGCCGGGATCGACCCGGTTCAGACAAGTGCGGACGCCGTAGAGCGTGCCGCGGTTTCGCCACTAGCGTGGTGTTGGTCTCCTCGAACGGGTCCCGGCCGAGCAGCTGACAGACCCCGGTGTCCACGACTCGACATGCAGGCTGATGATCGAGGAGGGCATGGTGGAGACGACCACGATCGGGGTGGATCTGGGGGTGACCTCGGCCAGTGATGTTGCCGTGGCCGAGGGCGCGACGGTGACCGCCTCACGCAAGGTGGCCTCGACGCCGGAGGCGTTGACGGCGATGTTCGAGAAGCTGGGTGCGCACGGGCCGGTCAACGTGGTGGTGGAGTCCACCGCGATGGCGTGGTTCGTTGCGGCCGTCGCGGTGCTGCGCTCGGGGATCGACGCGCAGCTGTTCCGGGTATCGGGGACCAAGGCCGCGGCGCTGCGCAAGTTCTACCGGGCCCACACCAAGACCGACCGGATCGACGCGCGGGTGCTGGCCCGGATGCCGCTGGTTGATGACGGCCTGGATGAGCTGGTGCTACCCGGAGCGGGCGAGCTTGCGCTCAAGCGGCTGGTGGTGCTGCGCAACAAGCTGGTCGGCGAGGCGGTCAAGGTCGGCGATCGGGTGCGATCCACGCTGCACTGGGCCGCGCCGGGGTTGCTCTCGGGCCGGGAGTCGGTGACCGACGGATTCGTCGCGGTGTTGGCCCGTTGGCCCGATCTGCGCCGTCTCGCGGCAGCCCGCCCGGCCACGATCGCCAAGGTCGGAAGCCTCTCGAAGGCCCGGGCGGAGCGCATCCGTGACGCGGCCGCAGACGCGGTCAACTTCTACGACGGGCTGGTCGACTTCGACGCGCTGGCGGTCGAGTTCGAGATCGCCGCCACCCAACATGCCACCCTCAAGGAACAGGTCGGACGGCTCGAGGAGCGCATCACCGCGCTGCACGCCGAGCAGTACCCCGACGACGTGCTGCTGAGCGTGCCCGGGGTCGGTGCGGTCATCGCCTCGGTGCTCCGCGGCCACCTCGGCAACCTGGACCGGTTCACCAACCTTGCGGCGTTGCGGGCCTACACCGGGCTGGTGCCCCGCGAGAACTCCTCCGGTGATGCCGAGCGGCGCGGCAAGATCTCCAAGGCCGGCCCGTCGATGCTGCGCTGGTCGCTGTACCTCGCTGCAGACACCGCCCGCAAGTGGGACCCGCAGCTCGCCGAGCTCTACCGGCGGCTGATGGTCGACCGCGGCCGGCATCACCACCAGGCGCTGTGCGCGGTCGCCTCCCACCTGGTCGGTCGGATCTGGGCGGTCATCCGCGAGGACCGGCCCTACCAGTGGCGTGACCTCGACGGCCAACCCATCACCCGCGAGCAAGCCCGCGCCATCGCGACCAGCCTCGCGGTCGACCCCGACACCCGCCAGCGGCTCCGACAACAGCGAGGACCGGACGCGTCACATCCGAGGCAGCAACAAGCTCCTCATGACCACGACCGGCCCTCACCTGCCGACCTTACCGAGCACGCACTCAAGGTCGCCAGCAGCCCTTGACATCCGTTAGAAAATCTATGCGCCTCCTGCCGGTTCCGGCAGGTCGACGCACCGCAGCGACCCCGGACGGAGCCAACGATGCCACACCACGACCAGGATGCGGATCCGGCCACCGCGGGCTTGCACGGCAGTCTGGTGGCGTTGGTCACGCCGTTGACGCCGGCCCGCGAGGTCGCGACCGGCGAGGTGGCGAGCTTGGTGACCCGTGCGCTGGACGACGGGGCGAGCGGTGTGCTCGTGGCGGGCTCCACCGGGGAGGGTGCGCTGCTGGAGCCGGCCCAGCGGGTCGTCCTGGTCGAGCAGGCCCGGGCCGCGCTGGACGAACGTCGTCGCGAGGCCGCCGCGGGTTCGCCGTCCCCGGTGCTGATCGCCGGTGCGTGCGCACCGACCGTCGATGGACTCCACGCTGATGTCGCGCGGCTGGGTGCGTCCGGGGCCGACCTCGTGCTCGTCCTGGCCCCCAGCACGTACCCGTTGACCAGCGACGAGCTGTTGCGCCTCCACCTCGACGTCGGGGAGCGTTCGGCGACGCCGACGCTCGTCTACCACATCCCCCAGTTGACCGGCTCCGCCCTGGAACCGGAGGCGGTCCGCACGCTCGCGGCGCAAACGCAGGTCGTCGGCATGAAGGATTCGTCACCGGACGCGGAGCGTCGTGCCGCGTTCGTCGACGCGGCGGCAGCCGCCGACGGGGGCTTCGAGGTGGTGACCGGGCACGCCCCGACGCTGCGGGCGGCGTTGGAGGCGGGAGTGGTCGGCTCGATCACCGCGATCGCGAACGTGCGGCAGCGCACCGTGGTCCGGTTGCACGAGGCGGTCGCCGCGGGGGACGACGAGGCGGCGGCCACCCACCAGAACAGCCTGACCCGCGTCACCGAGGGGTTGGGTCGGGTCGGGACCTCGATGCCGGCGGCGTTGAAGGCGGCGATGCAGCTCGACGGGGTGCTGGTGGAGCGCTGGTGCCGGCCACCGCTGAGTTCGGTCCCTCCGGATCGGCTCGACCGGGTCCGCAGCGCCCTGCTGCGCTGAGCTCCCTCGCCGATCGGTCTCGTCGCCGACCCTCCGGCCGTGGCCCGTCGGCGACGACCCCGATCCGCTGGTCCGGCGCCGTGCTCCGACCGGTCGGGCGCGGCGATCAGTCCAGTCGGTCGAGCAGCTTCGCGATCAGCGCGCCGACCTGCGGCAGCTCGATCAGGAACCCGTCGTGGCCGTACGGGGAGCGGATCAGCGTCGCCCGCTCGCCACGGACGCGCAGGTGGTGGGCCAGAGCGTGCTGCTCCTCCAGCGGGTACAGCCGGTCGCTGTCGACCCCGGCGACCAGCACGTGCGCGTCCACGTTGGCCAGCGCCGCCCGGACGCCGCCACGGTTGCGTCCGACGTCGTGGCTGTTCATCGATGCGGTCAGCACGACGTAGCTGGCGGCGTCGAACCGCGTCGTGAGCTTGGTGCCGTGGTGGTCCAGGTAGGACTCGACCGCGAACCGTCCACCCTCGAGCGGGTCCTCGTCGTCCTGGGGGTCGCGGCCGAACCGCAGGGTGAACTCCTCACGGCTGCGGTAGCTCCAGTGCGCCAGCCGGCGGGCCAACGCGAGTCCGCTGTGTGGCCCGGGCGTGTGTGGTCGGTCGTGAGCGAGATCCAGGTAGTCACCGCCGAGGTAGTACGGGTCGCTCCTGATCGCTCGGATCTGGATCGACTGCAGGGCGATCTGATCAGGGGTGGCGGTCGCCGACACCGCGATCGGCGCGATCGCTCGGACGCGTCCGGGCGCCATCACGGCCCACTCCAGCACCCGCATCGCACCCATGGATCCGCCGATGGCCGCCGCCCAGGCGTCGATGCCGAGGTGGTCGGACAGGGCGATCTCCGCGGTGACCTGATCGCGGATCGTGATGGCGGGGAAGCGCGAGGCCCACGGACGCCCGTCCGACGTCAGGGACGCGGGTCCGGTGGAGCCCTGGCACCCGCCGAGCACGTTCGGCGCGACCACGAACCACCGGTCGGTGTCGATCGGACAGCCGGGTCCGATCAGCCCGTCCCACCACCCGGGGGTGGGATGGCCGGGCTCGATCGGTCCGACCACGTGGCTGTCGCCGGTGAGGGCGTGCAGGACCAGGATCGCGTTGTCCCCGGCGGCGTTGAGCTCCCCCCAGGTCTCGTAGGCGAGCGTGACGTCGGGGATCTGGCCACCGCGTTCCAGGGGCACCGCGCCCACATCGACGAAGCGACGGCGACCCGGAGGGTCGCCGTCGCGCCACGCGCCGGTCGCTGCCTGCGTCACGTGGCGTCGCTGCCCTTGGCGGCGCGGAACCCGGCCTCGAGGTCGGCGATCAGGTCGTCGGCGCCTTCGAGCCCGACCGACAGTCGCACCAGCCCGGGGGTCGTCCCGGTCGACAGCTGCTGCTCCGGGGTGAGCTGTGAGTGGGTCGTCGACGCCGGGTGGATGATCAGGCTGCGGACGTCACCGATGTTGGCCAGGTGGGTGAACAGCTCGACGCCGTCGACGAACCGCCGGCCGGCCTCGACGCCGCCGCGCAGCTCGAACGACAGGATCGCACCCGGCCCCTTCGGCGCGTAGGCCTGGGCGGCGCGGTACCACGGGCTGGACCTGAGGCCGGCGTACCAGACCTTCTCCACCTCGTCGCGGCTCTCCAGCCACTCGGCGAGCGTCTGCGCGTTGGCGACGTGGCGGTCCATGCGCAGGTCGAGGGTCTCGATGCCCTGGATCAGCAGGAACGCGTTGTGGGGGCTCAGCGCCGGGCCGAGGTCGCGAAGCAGCTGCACCCGCAACTTGATCGCGTAGGCGGCGCCCTCGTTGCCGAGCGCTTCCCAGTAGTTCAGCCCGTTGTAGGACGGGTCGGGCTGGGTCAGCCCCGGGAACGCCTCCGCGTGGGCGCCGAAGTCGAACCGGCCGCCATCGACGACGATCCCGGCGATCGCGGTGCCGTGGCCGCCCAGGAACTTCGTGGCGGAGTGCACGACGATGTCGGCACCGTGGTCGAGGGGTCGGATCAGGTAGGGCGTGGCGACCGTGTTGTCGATGATCAGTGGCACGCCGACCTCGTGGGCGACGTCGGCGACGGCGGCGATGTCGAGCACGTCGATCTTGGGGTTGCCGATCGACTCACCGAAGAACGCCTTGGTGTTGGGCTGGCTGGCGGCCCGCCAGGCGTCGGGGTCGTCGGGGTCCTCGACGAACGACACCTCGATGCCGAGCTTGGGCAGCGTGTACTTGAACAGGTTGTAGGTGCCCCCGTACAGCGAGGCGGATGACACGATGTGGTCGCCGGACTCGGCGAGGTTGAGGATCGCGAGCGTCTCCGCGGCCTGCCCTGAGGCCACGGCGACCGCGGCCACCCCGCCTTCGAGGTCGGCGACGCGCTGCTCGACCACGTCGGTGGTCGGGTTCATGATGCGCGTGTAGATGTTGCCCATCTCCGCGAGCGCGAACAGGTTCTCCGCCCGCTCGGTGCTCCCGAGATCGAACGAGGTGGTCTGGTAGATCGGTGTCGCGCGCGCTCCGGTGGTCGGGTCGGACGCGGCGCCGGCGTGGATCTGGCGGGTCGCGAAGGACCAGCCGCTCGGGTCGTTGCTCACGGGTGGGCTCCTGGCAGGTCGGTGGGCGGGGGTGTCGGGGACGAGGAGGTGGCGGCGGGAGCGCCGCCTTCGATTGGCGGGCCCGCGGGCCGCCGGGACCCTGGGTCGTGCGCGGACGCTACGACCCGTCCGGCCGGACCCCGATCCGAGGGTAGTGGGAACCGTGCGAACCACCCAGGTGGGTGGACGCTCCAGGCGTCCTCGAGGTTCCCGGTGCTCGCCCACGGCGCCGAGCGGCGCACCCGCCGCGCGACCGCCGCCGGTGGTAGGTAGCGGACGTGACCACGCAGTAGGGTCCCGGGCCAGCCGATGGTGGCGACGTGTCGGTCCGCCGTCCGCACGGTGTGAGCTCGAGTCGGTGGAGGTCTGCGTGTCCCGATCCCGGAAGCTGGGCGTCAGCCCCGCGATCGCCGCGTTGCTCGCCGCGTTGCTCCTGGCCGTTCCGGCCAGTGCCGAGCCCGACTCCTCACGGGTGGACGAGCTCGAGGACGAGGTCGAGCAGCTGGAGGAGGCGGTCCGCGAGGGCGAAGCCGAACTCGAGGATCTGGACGACCAGGCGGACGAGCTCCGCGACGAGGAGACCGAGGCCCGGGAGCGGCTGCAGGAGATCGAGGCCGAGTTGAGCCTCGCGGTCGAGCGCTACAACGAAGCGGTCGTCGAGCTCGAGTCGATCCAGGCCGAGCGGGAAGCCACCGCCGACGAGCTCGAGCAGGTCTCCGCGCAGGTCGAGGCGCTGGGCGAGACGGTCGAGGACTACGCCCGGCGGCTGCACAAGCTGGGCCCGTCCGTGGAGATGACCACGATCCTCGGAGGCGGTGACCCGGTCGACCTGGGTTTCAAGACGACCTCCCTCCGGCTGATCCTCAGCGGCGAGCAGGCCGATCTGGACGTTCTCGCCGCGACGCAGGACCGGGTCGACGCGCTGGAGCGACGGCTGGCGGAGCAGGAAGCCGAGGCCGACCACGCGGCCGCGCTGGTCGAGGACGAGCTCGTCCTGGTGCAGGAGACACACGACGAGCATGAGGATGAGCTGGCCGAGCTCACCACCTACCTCGACGACGTGGTCAGCGAGGGCGACGCCCAGCGGACCCAACTCGAAT
>SKJX01000191.1 GCA_007121785.1 Nitriliruptoraceae bacterium | reverse complement strand
GCGTCCGCACCCCCCGACGCAGGCACCGTGGAGCCCGCCGACCTGCCGTGGCCCGAGCCGACCGCCTGGCGCCACCACCTCGACGACAGCCCGATGGTCCGCGGCGGCGAGCCGGGGGAGACCCCGCTGGTGCTCGAGGACGGTCGGCTCTACCTCGACCGGTACTGGCAGTACGAGCGGCAGCTGGCGGCGGCGCTGCGCGAGCGGGCGGCGGGCGGTGCCCAGGACGTCGACGCGACGTGGCTGACCGGCAAGCTCGACCAGCTGTTCGGCGAGGCGGACGGGCCGGACCGGCAGCGGTTGGCGGCCGCGCTCGCGCTGTTGCGCCGCTTGACGGTGATCGCCGGCGGGCCCGGGACCGGCAAGACCTACACGGTGACCCGGCTGCTCGCCCTGCTGTACGCCGACGCGTTGACGCGCGATCCGCAGCGCCCGCTGCGCGCCGCGTTGGCGGCGCCGACCGGCAAGGCGGCCGGCCGGTTGCAGGAGTCGCTGCGCGAGGGGCTGGCCACGCTGGACGTCGCACCGGAGGTCCGCGACGCGCTGGAGCGCACCCCGGCCTTCACGCTGCACCGGCTGCTGGGCGTGCGCCGGGACTCCGACAGCCGGTTCCGTCACGACGCCGACGACCCGTTGCCGCACGACGTCGTGATCGTCGACGAGGCGTCGATGGTGTCGTTGCCGTTGATGGCCAAGCTCGTCGACGCGGTCCGACCCGACGCTCGGCTGGTCCTGCTCGGCGACCGCGACCAGCTCGCCTCCGTGGAGGCCGGCGCCGCCTTCGGTGACATCTGCGGGCCGGCCGGCAGCCGGCCCGAGCTGCGGCTGTCGGCGGTCGCGCGCGACGAGCTCGCAGGAGCGGGTGTGTCGTTGGGCGACCAGGTCGAGCTGGCCGAGACCCCCGGGGTGTGGGACACGATCGTGCGGCTCGACCGGTTCCGCCGGTTCGGGGAGGCCAGCTCCCTCGGGGCGGTCGCGGCCGCGATCCAGCGTGAGGACACCGCGCCCGGGAGGACCCTGCGCCTGCTGCAGGTTGACGTTGCCGGCTCCGGGGACGACGACGGTGCCGTGCACGGCACCGACGCGGGGATCCGCGATGGCTCCGGGCACGGCGTGCGGTGGCTCGACCCGACGACGCACGCCGACGCCCGCCGGCGGTGCGAGGACGAAGCCGTCGGCGCCTACGCCCGCTACCTCCGCGCCGTGCTCGCCGACGACGTCGGCGCTGCCGAGGCGCTCGAAGCCCTCGGACGACTGCGGGTCCTGTGTGCGCTGCGTCGCGGCCCCGACGGTGCCCAAGCCTGGAACCAGGCCATCGAGCAGCGCCTCGCCCGCGAGGTGCCTGGGTTCGACCCGAGCGGGCGGTGGTACCCCGGCCGCCCGATCCTGGTCTCGGAGAACGATGACGGCGTGCGGCTGCGCAACGGCGACGTCGGGGTGGTCCTGCGTGAGGCATCCGGGGACCACGTCGCGGTCTTCCCGGCCACCGACGGGTCCCTGCGCATGATCAGCCCGGCGCGGCTGCCCGCCTGTGAGACCACGTTCGCGATGACGATCCACAAGAGCCAGGGCTCGCAGTTCGACCACGCCATCGTCGTGCTGCCGGGCGTATCCTCCCCGATCCTCACCCGCGAACTGGTCTACACCGGCATCACGCGGGCGCGCACCGGCGCGACCGTCCACGCGCCAGCGGCGATCCTGCGCGAGGCCCTCAGCCGGCCGATCCAGCGCGCCACCGGGCTGCAACCGCGGCTGTGGGATCGCGCGACGACGACCTGACGCGGCTGACGCCCTCCGGGCGTGTCGCCGGGCTACGTCCGCGGCAGGATCCCGGTGACCTCGCCGACGAACGTGCGGGTCCACCGGTCGCCGGTGGTGCGCCGTTCGTCGCCGGTGGTGAACCGGTAGCGGTACCGGCGGACCCGGAGCGCCGTCGGTGGTCGTCCGTCGAACGGGTCGTGGCGCAACAGCCGCCGGATGTCGCGGTCGCCGTCCAGCAGTTTGCGCAGCAGCGGGCCGAACCAGCGGTGGTTCGCCTGCGGCGTGGACGACATCGCGGCGAACCACAGCAGCCAGTCCAAGCGCAGGTGGTACGGCGCGACCTGCGGCGGCCGTCGCCCCGGATCGCCCGGTTTCGCCGGGAACTCGAAGGCCGCCCAGTCGCTGTCGGGCCCCGGGTCGGGATCGCGCGTGCCCTCGATGATCAGTTCGAACCGTTCCCGGGTGATGCGGCCGAACGCGCCGTAGCTGCCCATCAGGTGCAGCGGGTTGTAGGTGATGTTCATCCGCTGGTGTTGCGAGGTCAGGTTGCGGATCGGCTCCCAGCTGAGTACGACCTGCCAGAGGGTGATCGAGCCCACCAGGATCACGAACCACCAGGCGGTCTCCTCCGCTGGCGGCGGTGTGGGCACCAGCTCGGCGATGCTGGCCAGCCACACGTCCGGGAGCGCCGCGGTCGCCAGCACGATCGTGACCGCGTTGAGCCACGCGAAGTTGCCGCTGAACACCAGCCACAGCTGCGTCACGATGATCCCGACGCCGGCGATGCCGGCCAGCGGCTGCGGCAGGAACAGCAGGATCGGCAGACCGAGCTGGGCGACGTGGTTGGCGGCGACCTCGACGCGGTGGAGCGGTGCCGGGAGGCGGTGGAACCGTCGGCTCAACGGTCCCGGCAAGGGCTGGGTCTCGTGATGGTGGTCGAGGCAGGTCAGGTCCCGCCAGCACGGATCGCTGCGCAGCTTGATCAGACCGGCACCGAACTCCACCCGGAACAGCAGGCACCGCAGCAGCAGGAGGCTCGGCCAAGGCACCGCCGTGTCCTGGCCTCCCAGCAACATCACGAGGAACCCGGCCTCGAGCAGGATCGACTCCCACCCGAACCCGTACCAGACCTGGCCGACGTTGACGTAGGAGAGGTACAGCAGCCACAGCACCGCGAAGACGGCGACGGTCGCGGCCGTACCCATCCGCTGCGGGATCCCGAGGACCACGGTGGTCGCCAGCACGACGCCGACCCAGCCGAGGCCGACCGCGAACCGGTCGGAGTCGCGCCAGTGGAACACGCTCGGTGCGGACCGCATCGGGACCCGCTCGAGGAACGTCCGCGCCGGGGTCAGCCCCTCGGCGCCCAACAGCGGCCGCCACTGGTGCACGACCGCGATGAACGCGAGCAGGTACACCACGCCGACGCCGCGCTGCAGGAGCTCGCGGGCGAGCGCGTAGCCCTCTGCGCCGAACGCCTCCACGTCTCGGACCGCCTGCCGGTTGCCCGCCCCACCCTACGGGCGGCGAGGTGTGCTCGGCACGGGCCGGCCCGGGCGCGTCGACCGCCGGCCCGATCCGGCTCGACCACCTCGACGTCGCGGTCGAGCGGATCTGACCCGCACCGGCCGTCGCTCATCCGCGGTGGTGGCGTCCGTCGACGCTCGCCGTCGCTCCGGCCAACCGGGCGGCACCGGAGGCCAACGGCCCGTGCAGGTGGGAGCCAAGGGCCCGCCCGTGAGGTGCCGTTGGTTCCTGCCCGAGGACGGAACCGGCCCGTAGCGTCGGCGGCGAGACCTGGTTCGGCGATCCCGGCCCGGCTCGTCCCCCCACCCGAGTCCCGGAGGATCCCGATGACGCTCGCAGAGACCGTTGCCACCACGCGCGAGGCCCTGACCGCCAACCCCGCCGCCGGCCAGGCCACCTTCCGTGCCAACACCGACCTGGTCGGGTTGACCGAGGTCGACGTCCGCGTCCGCGGGCACCGGTTCAAGGCCGACGAACCCGAGAGCCTGGGCGGCACCGATGTGGCTGCGAACCCGGTCGAGTACGTGCTGGCGGCGTTGGGCGCCTGCCACGCCATCACCTACCGGGTCTGGGGCGAGCACCTCGGCATCGGCTTCGACGACGTCCAGATCCGGGTGGAAGGCGACATCGACGTCCGGGGCTTCTTCGGTGTCGACGACGCGGTCCGGCCCGGTGTCAGCGACATCCGTGTCGCCGCCACGTTGCGCGGAACGGAGCCGTTGGAGCGCTACGAGGAGCTCCACCGGCAGGTCGAGGAGCACTGCCCGGTGCAGGACATGCTGACCGGTTCGGTCAACGTCAAGGCCGAGCTCACCGTCGAAGGATGACCTGGCGCGGGGCATGAGCCTTCCGGGGTGGCGACGGGTCGGTCGCCGCCCCGGGGGCGTTCCGCTCAGCGCGGGTGGTCCGCCTGCCACAGCTGCGCCACCGTCTCGTTGCTGAGCTGGGCGACCTGCTCGATCCAACGTTGGCTGTGCTCGAGTTGCGCCTGCGGGTCGAACTCGCCCGAGTCGCCGGCGACCTCCAGCATGTTGTCGAGCACGACCGACACACCGCCGGCGCGCAGCCCCCAGACGCGGGCGAGCACGAGGATCACGCTCGCTTCCATCTCGGCCGCGACCACGTTGAGCCGGCGTAGGTCCTCGAACCGGTGCTGCCAGGACGACTGCCAGAAGTCGCCGTAGGACGAACCCGGCCGCGGGTGGCTGGCGTAGAACGTGTCGGCGGAGCGGGTGGTCCCGACCACGTGGTCGAGTCCGAGGTCCACGGCAGCCGCGACGCAGGCGCTGACCACGCGATGGTCGGCAACGGCCGGGAACTCGATCGGCGCGTAGGCGGTGGACGCGCCGTCCTGTCGCATCGCCGAGTCGAGGATCGCCATCGTGCCGTTGGGGACGTCCGGCTGCACCGTCCCACAGGTACCGACCCGGAGGAACGTCCGGGCACCGCAACGAGCCAGTTCCTCCATGGCGATCGAGGTCGACGGTGCACCGATGCCCGTCGAGGTGCACGAGATCGGGGCCCCACGGTAGGTGCCGGTGTAGGTGACGTACTCGCGGTTGGTGGCCACGTGATGTGCCTCGTCCCAGGTCCGCGCGATCGTCTCGACCCGACCCGGGTCACCGGGCAGCAGGACGTACGGGGCGATGTCCCCCTCCGTGGTCTTGAGGTGGTACTGGACGGACATGGCTGCTCCTGGTCCGCGGCGGTGTCAGCTGTGGGTCCCGGGGGCTGGTGTCAGGAGCCGGCGTGTGCTGACGGCGTCACCGGTTCGCGTCGGCCGCCCGTGCGGCCCGGACGAAGCGCTCGACCGCGTCGAGGTCCTTGCGGAAGCCCCCGCCCGCGACAGCCTCGTTGGTGAAGGTCAGGCTGTCGACACCGGCGGGTCGGACCGCGCGGACGGCGTCCGCGACGTTGTCGGGGGAGAGGCCGCCGGCGAGGATCACCGGCACGTCGACGCGGGCGACCACCTCGGCGCTGACCGACCAGTCGTGGGTCGTGCCCGCCGCGCCGATGCCCTGCACGTCGTCGGTGACGGAGTCCAGCAGCAGGTGGTCGGCCACCGGCGCGTAGGCGACCGCCTGCTCGACCGCGGCGGGGCCGGTGACCGGGACCGCCTGCATCAACTGCAGGCCGGGGATGCTGCGCAGGAGGCGGTCCCGCAGTTCGGCGACCGCGTTGGGCGGCAGCGCCTCGAGTTCCCCGCACAGGTGCAGCACGTCGGGGCGGAGGGATCGGGCGAAGTCGAGGATCGTGGCCGGCTCGGTCGACACGGTCAGGGCGGTGCTCGTCGCCCGTCCGCGGAGCGCTGTGACGATCGCCCGGCCGGTGGCGAGGTCGATCTCGCCCGGCAGCCCGATGTCGCTGACGGTCACACCGACGCGGTCGACACCGAGCCGGGCGAGCGCGCGCGCCTCGCCGACGCTCTGGACGGTGTAG
Source organism: Nitriliruptoraceae bacterium (assembly GCA_007121785.1). Classification (GTDB taxonomy): domain Bacteria; phylum Actinomycetota; class Nitriliruptoria; order Nitriliruptorales; family Nitriliruptoraceae; genus SKTG01. Next base: position 700 of record SKJX01000191.1, on the reverse strand, counting down.
ATCTGGACGAGCACGTGTCGACCTCGAGCGACGGTTGCGGGGGTCCATGCGTGGCCGCCGGAGCGCCGGGGCCGGCACCTCGGGCCGAGCGGCGGTGGCACGGACAGGATAGGTCGTCGCGGTAGGGTCACCGGCCGTGCCCCCCTCCGACCACGCCGGGCCGACCCTCGGGCCGGTCGAGCCAACCGACGCCCCCGCCGCCGTTGGCGGTGGTGACGCGTCGCCGCCGCGGATCGCCGCGCTGGGCGACCTCAACCTCGATCTCACGCTCGAGGTGGCGGCCCACCCGGATGCCGGTGGCGAGGCCATCGCCACCGCCCAGCACACCGGTGTGGGCGGGTCGGCGACCAACACCGCGATCGTCCTGGCGCGCGGCGGCGCCCACTGCCGTCTGCTGGCCTGCATCGGCGACGATCCGTGGGGCCGTTTCCTGCTGGAACGCCTCACCGCTGCCGGCGACGATGCTCCCGACGTCGCGGCCGTCCAACGCCACCCGCACGAGCCGACACAGGTCAACGTGGTGGCCGTCACCCCGGATGGCGAGCGAACGATGTACGCCTACCGGGGCGCCAACACCCGACTGGTGCCCACCGACGAGCTGCTCGAGGTGGTCAGCGACAGCGACGTGCTCCATCTCTCCGGCTACGCCTTGCTCGCCGCACCCCAGCGCGATGCTGCGGAGGCCGCGGTCGCCGCGGCG
>SKJX01000200.1 GCA_007121785.1 Nitriliruptoraceae bacterium | reverse complement strand
TGCCCCACCTCCTCGAAACCGGCCCGCCCGACGTCATCGCCGCGATCCTCACCTTCCCCCAACTCCGCACCGAATGGCCCCACCTCGAGCTTGAGGACATCCTCCGCGACGCCTGGGAACAGGCCTACCCCACCCTCGCCGACGACCTCAGCGGGCAGCACCCATCGCTCGGCGCAGGTGGGAGCGCGTAGGCCAGCGTGGAGGCTGGCGAACGCAACCATCACTGTCTCGAGCCGGTTCGCGGTCGAGCGACTGTGTCAGGCGCCATCCTCATCTCACCTGGCGCCTGACAGCAGGCCGCCAAAGAACGGCTCGGCGAGGTCAACGAGAGTTCACGAGATCTGGGGCGAGAAGCACCCGGCTTGTCCCCCGTCTGTAGGAGAACAGCTGGACTTCAGTTCGTCCCGTTCCTCGACTACGACGCCGAGATTCGCCGGGTGATCTACTCCACCAACGCAATTGAGCCGTTGCACGCACGCATGCGCCGCGCGACTCGAGCACGTGGACACTTCCTTGGGCGAGCAGGCCGCGCTCAAGTGCCTCTACATGGTGGTGCGGAGTCCCGCCCACCGGCCGCGGACGGCAGCGCTGGATGAACCGCTGGAAGCCCGCCCCGCGTTCGCGATCACCTTCGAAGGACGCCTGCACCCCGCAAGACAGGAAACAACCGCCGGCCACTTACTTGCACCGAAGACTTCACAGTCCCCGGCCGGGGGGTAGCGCACGTGCGCCTGGCCGACCCCCAACGACCCACGCAGCTCCTCGGGTGTCGTGCCGGCGAAGGCGACTCGCGACCCCAGCATCAAGATGTTCCACTCGACGGAACTAGGTTGCTCTCAGAGGAACGCCATCCTAGGCTCAGAGCCGTTCTACCGTCGGCGACGAGGAGATTCACAATGGCCGCCTACGACCTGCTTGTCCGGAACGTTCGAGTCGTTCGTCCCGACCTCGACTCGGTCGACGAGGGAGACATCGCGGTCAAGGACGGGAAGGTCGCTCAGGTCGGTCAGGCGATCGATCCGGGCGACACAGCCGAAGTCATCGACGGCGGTGGGCGACTCGCGTTCCCCGGTGCGGTCGATGCTCACCAACACTGGGGCATCTACAACCCCCTCGATGTCGACTCGACGAGCGAGTCGCGGGCGGCCGCTCAGGGTGGGGTGACGACGGGCCTCACCTACATCCGGACCGGCCAGTACTACCTGAACCGTGGGGGTCCGTACGCGGATTTCTTCCCCGAGGTGCGACGGCTCTCAGACGGTCGAGCGCACGTCGACTACGGCTTCCACGTGGCTCCGATGATGAAGCAGCACCTGGAGGAGCTCGAGTCGCTGGTCCTCGACCACGGGGTCTCTTCGTTCAAGATCTTCATGTTCTACGGCTCGCACGGACTGCACGGCCGTTCCGACGATCAGTCGAAGTTCCTCATGACCCCGCCGGGCGAGCGCTACGACTACGCTCACTTCGAGTTCGTCATGCGCGGCATCCAAGCCGTTCGGGAAGCGCACCCTGACCTCGCGGACCGCATCTCGCTGTCGTTGCACTGCGAGACCGCTGAGATCATGGCGGCCTACACGAAGATGGTCGAGGACGAGGGCGGCCCGAGGGGCCTCGAGGCGTACCACCGGTCGCGTCCCCCGCACTCCGAGGGCCTGGCCATCACGATCGCGAGCTACCTCGCGCACGAAACCAACCTCGCGAACATCAACCTGCTGCACCTGTCGTCGGCGAAGGCGTTGGAAGCGGCGGTGCGGATGCGCGACGCGTTCCCCCACATCGACTTCCGTCGCGAGGTGACGATCGCGCACCTCATGACCGACATCTCGAGCGACAACCTCGGCGCGAAGGTCAACCCGCCGATCCGTCCCCGCGAGGACGTCGAGGCGCTGTGGGAGCACGTGCTGGCCGGCGACGTCGACTGGGTGGTCTCGGATCACGCCTGCTGTCGCGACGAGATGAAGTACGGCGAGGATCGTGAGGACGTGTTCCTCGCGAAGTCCGGGTTCGGGGGCGCCGAGTACCTACTCCCTGGGCTGGTTGGTGAGGGCACCAAGCGGGGGCTCTCGCTGCCGCAGATCGCGCGGCTGACGAGCTGGAACCCCGCTCTGCGCTACGGGCTCGGCACCAAGGGGACCTTGACGCCCGGCTACGACGCGGATATCGCCCTGGTGGACCCGACCCGGAGCTTCGTGGTCCGGGCTGAGGACTCGGAGTCCACCCAGGAGTACAGCGCGCTGGAAGGCGTCGAGATCGGTGCGACTGTCACCGACGTCTTCCTGCGCGGCCAGCGGATCGTGGAGGCGGGTCGCGTCGTCGGTGAGCCCGTCGGCCGCTTCCAGCACCGACCCAACGAGGTGACGGCATGACGACTGCCCTGCAGAAGGTCGTCTACACGGCAGAGGCGACGGCGGACTTCGGCCGCGACGGCGGGGTCACCATCTCTGACAGCCCCCTGACCTTCGCGCTCACCAAGCCACCGGGCATGGGGGGCAAGGCGGGAGCTGAGGGCGCGAACCCGGAGCAGCTCTTCGCCGCGGGCTACGCGGCCTGCTTCCACGGCGCCCTGCTGTTCCATGCCCGCGCTAAGAAGATTGCCACGGACGGTTCCCGGGTGACGGCGAGGGTGGACATCGGGCCCGTTACCGGTGGCGGCCTCGGGCTGGGCGTCGAGCTAATCGTGCAGTTGCCTGGGGTCGACGAGGCCGACGCTGCTGTGCTTGTCGAGACGGCACATGGCGCCTGCCCGTACTCACGCGCGACTCGCGGCAACATCGACGTGCGGCTCACGGTGGAGACCTAACGCGATCCGGGCTGGCGGAAGGGCGGATGTGAACACCGAGCACTCACCCCGGGTCCTGGCGCCGCTGCCGCCAGGTGTCGCGCCAACGGTGTGGGAGCGAGCTCGAGGAAGCCGGATCTGGACGGCTGACGGGCGCGAGTTGATCGACCTCACCTCCGGAGTCCTGATCGCCAACCTCGGCCACAGCCATCCGCGGGTCGTCGACGCGATCGCTGACCAGGCCGGTCGGCTCGTGGCGACCTTCGTCGCGCACCATCCCTGGCGTGTGCGGTACGCCACGAAGCTCCTGGCTGCGACGAACGGGGCGTTCGAGGGCGTCGCCCTGGCCTCGACGGGTGCTGAAGCCGTCGACGCCGCCGTACGGGTCGCTCGGGCGGCGACCCGCCGTCGGACCGTGCTGTCGTTCGTCGGCGGGTACCACGGCAAGACGACCGAGACGGTGTTGCTCGGTGGTTTGCCCGCGCTGCGGCGCGAAGCCCAGCGATGGGCCGCGGACTCGGTGCTCCACATGCCCTTCCCGCGCGAGGATCCAGCGGCAAGCACCGCGGAGTCCGCGGCCGAGGTCGAGCGCATCGTCGACCTGGCGACCGAGCTTGCCCGGGCCACGGCTCCCGACGACGTCGCGGCGGTGCTCGTCGAGCCCTACCTCGGTGCCGGTGGTGGCGTCGTACCGCCGTCAGGGTTCCTCGACGCGTGCCGGCAGCTGGCCGATCGGCTCGGGGCTCGCCTGATCCTGGACGAGGTGCAGTCGGGGTTCGGGCGGACGGGGCCGCTGTTCGCCTTCCAGACGATGGCGCGTCCGCCGGACCTGCTAGTCCTCGCGAAGGGCATCGCGAACGGGCTGCCGATGGCGGCGGTCGTCGGTCGCGCCTCGGACCTCGCGGCGACGGGCACGGGCACGTTGTGGGGGTCCTACAGCGGCAACCCGCTCGCGTGTGCTGCGGCCGAGGCCACGCTTGAGGCTTTGCAGGAGGAGGTCGACCCTGCACGCACCGCCACCAAGGGGGGCGAGCTCGTGGCGACGATCCGCTCCTGGGGGACGCCGGGTGTCCGCGAGGTCCGCGGCGTGGGGTACAGCATCGGGATCGAGCTGCACGGCGTGAGTGGACCGGAGCGGGCGGCCGCGGTGGTGGCGGCTGCTGCCGATGCCGGCGCGGTCTTACTCCCACCCGCGGGTGTCAACGGCTCGGTGCTCCGCGTCGCCCCGCCGTTGACCGCGAGCGAAGAGGAGCTAGAGCGCGGACTGACCGCGCTGCGGGTCGCCCTCGACGGGACGACGCTGTCCGGCTGACGGCTAGGCCGCGGCGCCGGCCGCGCAAACACGTGTTCCGGGCCCGCAGCTGAGGCAGTGCGGGTCGCCAAGTCAGGTGACTTGGAGGTGCCCGCCGCGGACCCAGCGCAGCAGGCGGGTCTGCGATCGAGCGGTCGCCCGGTCGCCGCCGGCTGGATAGCGATCCGGGTCGCACCGGTAGCCGTAGGCGTCGAGGATCGTGTGAGGCTCGTCGGACCCGAAGCCGACCTGACCTTCGAGGATGAACCACTCGTCGCCGCTGCTGGCTGGTCCCTGTGTTCGCGCGACCGGTGCGGGCGCGGCGGCTCCGGCGGCGAGCGTGCTGCCCGCCTCTGCCTCGAGCAGCCAGGTCTGCCAGCCGGTGACCTGGTCGGTCCATAGGCGCTCGCCACGGACGCCTGGGAGGGGCACGGCGTTCTCGGCGATCGGTGCCAGTGGGAAGTCCGCTAGATGTTGGACGGTGACCGCTTCGCTCGGGCTGGGTGGCAGCCGGGCAGCCTTGAGGTAGTGCTCTCGGCCGTCCCAGGCGGGCGGGATGTAGCAGAACCCGAAGTCCACCGGGTGGCTGTTGCGCACCAGCAGCAGCACACCTCCGGCGCTTCGCTGCCTGGCGGGGTGCAGCCAGAACGGCGGATGGTTCAGGTAGGCGGGAGCATCGAAGCGGTACAGCGGCGGGTCGCCGAAGACGTAGTCGCCGGCGACGCTCACGATCTCCTCGTGACAGCTGTGGTACTCGAAGCGCTGTGGGTGCCCGGCGCTGGCGAGTTCGCGCTCCTCGCTGCGGTCGTAGCCGGCGGGGAAGGTCAGCAGCGTCGTGCTGCCGCCGGTCGTCGGATCCCGCCCCAGGACTCGACGTTCGGTGCCGGGTGGCCAGTTCGGCTGCCAGGTCCCCTGGTGGTCCTCGGCCGTCTCGACGACGAGTGCGTCGAACGCGACGGGGTCACGGTGGTCGTGGGCGAGGCGAGGCAGATCGGTCATGGCAGCACCACGGGGCGAGGAGGCGGGCAGTGTCACCTCTGGGCGGACGGTGGAGCGGGGTCGCCCAGGCTGCTCAGGAAGGTGGCGACCTCGGCGGCGAAGCGTTCCGGCGCTTCAGCTGGAGCGAAGTCGGTGCACCCGGGCAGCGTCACCTCACGCGCGTGCGGGAGCCGCTGCGCCGCACGCAGGTGGTGAAGGTGGACGAGGTCGTGCTCGCCGCAGAGCAGGAGCACCGGATGGTGCGCCACCGCCTGCAGGTGGGAGGCGATGTCGTAGCGGAAGACGGCCCGGTAGGCGGTGGCGTAGTCCGGTCCTGTCGCCAGGTAGTCCTGGACGTAGCCGGTGGCGTCGTGGGGGTCCTGTCGGGGGTAGAGGCGTCGCTGTCGGGCCCAGATCGTGGCGAGATGGCTGCCGTTGGGCGCGATCTCGTAGGGGGGCGCGTAGGAGCGCAGTCGCTCGTCACGCTCCTCGTCGGTGTAGACGGGAACGCCGTGGAGCACGACCCCGCGGACCCGCTGCGGCTGCTGACGTGTCGCCTCGACGGCGAGGACCGCGCCGGTGTGTTGTCCGAGCAGCACCACGTTATCGGTGCCAAGCGCATCGACGAGGTGCCAGATGGCCGCGCCGTAGTCGGGGACCGTCCAGGGCTGCGGCGGCGCATCGGATGCACCGTACCCGGCGGTGTCTGCGGCGACGGCGTGGGCGACCGCTCCGAGGTGGCCGAGCACGGGGGCGTACGTCCGGCTGGACAGCGGGGTCTGGTGCAGCATCAGCAGGAGCGGCCCGCCTGCCGTCGGTCCGGCCTCGCGGATGTGGATCTGGCCCCAGGGAACGTCGACGTACCGGCGCCGAGCCGTCGGTAGCGGGGTCGATGCAGTCGCACTCACCGCAGTCTCCTCGCAGCCGGTTGGATCAGTGGATCGTGGCGCCACCGTCGATGAACAGCGTCTGACCGGTGACCATCCCCGCTCGTGGTGAGGCGAGGTAGGCGACGGCCGATGCGACGTCGACCGGGCTGGCCATCCGACCCAGCGGGATGCTGGCCATCTTGTCCTCGAGGTAGTCCGCGTCGCCGCGGACGTCCTCGGTCATCGCGGTCGGCACGATCGTGGGTCCCACCGCGTTGACCCGGATCTGCGCGGCAGCCCACTCGAGCGCGAGGACGCGCGTGAGATGGATCACGCCGGCCTTGCTGACGCAGTACGACACGGTGTTCGGCACGGCGATGTGCCCGTTAGTGGAGGCAAGGTTGACGATCGCGCCCCGGTCGCTGGCGGCGAGCGCGTCGTGGGCGGCCTGGCACATCCGGAAGGTGCCAGTGAGGTTGACGTCGAGTATGCGGCTGAAGTCCGCATCGCTGACGTCGACCGCCATCCCCCGCTGGACGATGCCGGCGTTGTTGACCAGCACGTCCAGCCGGCCGTGCCGCGCGAGCACCTCGGCGACGGAGGCGCGGCAGGTGGCGGCGTCCGCGACGTCGACGCGGACGGGGGGCTCGGCGCCGGGATCTTCCCAGCCCTCGGCTGGCAGGATGTCGGCTCGGACCACCGTGTGGCCGTCGGCCACCAGCGCGTCGGCGATGGCCAGGCCGATGCCGCGTGCACCGCCGGTGACCAGTGCGACAGGGCGTTCGGTCACGCGCCGACCGTCCGCTCGGTCTCCGTCCAGCCGGCGAAACGACGCTGCAGCAGGCGGATGAAGGAGTGGGCAACAAGGCCCATCACCGCCAGCACGACCAGCACGGCGAACAGGCCGGCGATGTTGAAGTCGTAGATGTACTGCAGTAGCTGGTAGCCGAGGCCAGCACGTGCTCCGACCCACTCAGCGACCACGGCTCCGATGATGGCGAACACGATGCCGATGTCGAGACCCGCGAAGACGAACGGCATGGAGTTCGGCAGCTGGACGCGGAAGAAGATCTGGCGCTTCGAAGCGTCGAGCGAGCGCATCAGCTCGATCTGATCCTGATCTGCTGAGCGTAAACCCTCGATCACGTTGATCAGCATCGGGAAGAAGGACACGAGGGCGGCGATCAGGATCTTCGAGGTCAACCCGAACCCGAACCAAATGACGAACAGTGGCGCCAGCGCGATCTTCGGCACGGTCTGGAACGCGACCACGTAGGGGAAGACGGTCTTCTCGACGATCCGCGACTGGACGACGGCGATGCCGAGCAGGAACGCCGTGGTCACGCCGAGCAGGTAACCGGCGATAATCTCCTGGGTAGTGACCCACAGGTTGTTCCAGAACCGGGGGGTCTGCAGCTGGTTGACCAGCGACTCCCAGATGGCCGACGGCGGCGGCAGTACGAACGACGGGACGTCCAACAGGCGGACGCCGTACTCCCAGGCGAGCACGATCAGGATGAACGACACGGGGACCAGGGCGAGCTCCGGCCGGTCGCGCAGGTCGAACCGCGATCGGGCTGGGGCCGGCGCCTGGTCGACGTCGGTCGCCGGCTGCGGGGGTGCGACGCTCAATGGACCACTCCAGCGGCGTTGAAGTGCTTCCGGATGCGCCGGACGTACGCGCCGGCCGCGTCGGACTGCATGAGTTCGAGCTGGCGTGGACGTTCGAGGTCGATGTCGACCAGCTCGACCATGCGGCCAGGACGAGGTGACATGACGACCACCCGGTCCGAGAGGAACACGGCCTCCGGGATCGAGTGGGTGACGAGAACGATGGTCTTGCCCGACTCCCGCCAGATGCGCAGGAGCTCCAGGTTCATGTACTCCCGCGTCATGGCGTCGAGAGCACCGAACGGCTCGTCCATGAGCAGCACGTCTGGATCGTGGACGAGCGCCCGGCAGATCCCCGCACGCTGCTGCATCCCGCCGGAGAGCTCCCGCGGGTGGCGGTCCTCGAACCCTTCGAGGCCGACCATCTCGAGCAGCTCCATTGCGCGGGCCCGATAGCGCTTCTTGTCGAGCCGCTGCACGTCGATCGGCAGCATCACGTTCTCGAGGATCGTGCGCCACGGGAGCAGGGTCGCCGCCTGGAACACCATGCCGATGTCCCGCCGGGAGCCTTCGATCTCTTCGCCGGCGAGACGTGCAGTGCCCGAGGTCTTCGGGATCAGCCCGGCGAGGATTTTCAGCATGGTGGTCTTGCCGCAACCTGACGGGCCGACCAGTGAGACAAACTCACCCTGGCGGACGGTGAAGCCGATGCCTTGCAGCGCGATGACGGGGGCCGACTTGCGTGGCCGGTACACCTTGTCGAGGTCGTGAATCTCGATCCATCGATCGACATCGGCGTCCCGGTGCTGGGTCCCGCTAGGAGGCTGCGTCGTCACACTCATCGTCTTTCCCGCCGCCAGGGTGAGTCTGGCGCTGGCCGAACGAGCTGTCAGGGAAGCAGGCTCAGGACCTCGTCGCGGTCGAAGTCGTTGGCCCCGGGAAGCAGCTGATCGTCGAACGCGTCCTCGACCGGGAACGCCTCGGAGACCGTGCCCGCAGAGATCGCGAAGTCCATGGTCGCCTCGAGCTGCTCGGCGTTGAGCTCACCGAACGATTCCCACGAGTCGACCGGCCCCTCGAGCGCGGTGGTCTCGAGCCAGGTGCCGAGCGAGTAGGAGTCGTCCTCGAGCCGATCCTCGGCCGAGCGGTCACCGAGCAGATCCGGCAGGATGTCGTACGACACCCGCATGGCCTCGGTCGGGTCCGCGTTCGAGTACAGCAGGCCCTTGTTCGCCGCCCGAAGGAACCGCTCGATCACGTCCGGGTTCTGCTCCAAGAAGTCGTTGGCCACGATCCACGTCAGTGAGACGAGCGGGTCGAAGATCTCCGGGTTGTCGAGGAAGCGGAAATCGAGGCCAGCCAGCTCGAGGTTCGCGTAGGCCTGCGTGAACAGCGCGAGCGAGTCGACCTCGCCCCCCTGCAACGCGGCCGCAGCCTGGGGGCCGAGACCGACCGGGACGAGGTCGACATCGCTGTCGGGGTCGAGGCCGCACTCCTCCACGAACGAGCGAGCGAACGGGTTCGAGCCCGACGCCAGCGAGATGATGCCGATGCTAGTGCCAGCAAGGTCCTCGCACGCCTGGATGTCGCTGTCGCTCTCGACTGCGATCCGCCAGGGCCAGTTGACCACCAGGCCCCCGAGGCCCGTCACGGGGACGCCTTGCTCGACCGCGGCATAGAGCGAACCGAGGTCAGCGGCGGTGATGTCGGCCGATCCGGACGCAACCGCCTGGATGGCGGCCGTCGAGCCGTCGGCAGTGACGACGTCGACCACGAGCGCCTCCTCTTCGAAGAAGCCCAGCGCTTCGGGAACGGCGTAGGTAGCGACCTCCTCCTTCGGCAGAATCACCGCCGCCGCGGTAACGAAGGTCACCGAGGCGGGCTCGAGGTCTGCTGCCGCCTCGTCGTCGGCCGCGGCATCGTCGGCGGGCTCGTCCTCCTCGGCGTCCCCGTCCGGCTCCACCGTGTCGGTCGGTTCTTCGGTGGTGGTCGGCTCATCGTCGGCATCACCGCCGCAGCCGGCGAGAACCAACGCGGCCGTCAAGCCAGCCGCGAGCAACTTCGCATAGCGCTTCACGCTCGCCTCCTCAGACGTCTCTCCCACGTGTCCCATTGTGGGACAGCGTTCCACACATCGGGACACTATCTGCGTCGCAGAAACCTGTCAAACGGCTCGGGCTGCCTCGGAGCGACCCCGCGAACGGGTTTCGCCACCGTCGCGATGGGCTGCGCGGCCGATCGTCGCCACGGCAGCTCACCCCCGCCGGTCGAGGACGCCGGAAACGGCCAGATCGTTCCAGACGTGCTGCTCAACGATCCGGCCCTCTGCGAGGACGAAGACGTCGACGTAGCGCACGTCCTCGAACGGAACACCATGCACGTTCTCGCCATACAGGCGGCCACGGGAGGTGACCACGGTGCGGCCCTCAGGGTCGCGTCCGACGGCATAGTGGTCGCGGTGCTTGCGGACCCACCGGTAGCGACCCGACGATGCTGCCGCCATCGCGTGGAGGTCGGCGAACCGGGTCGGTCCGGGGAACTCGAGGCTGACGACATCAGCGAGCGCCTCGGTGGCTCGTTCGAGCTCGCGGTCCTCGCAGGCCTGCAGGTAGTCGTCGACGAAGCGGATCAGCTCCAGGTCGGTCATCGCCCCCTGCGCGCTCACCCGGACGCCGCCCTGCGGGGCGCGTGAGCAAGCTCGTCGCGCAGGGGATGCTCGGCAGGACCGTGCTCCGTGAGCACGCGGAGCAGACGGCCCATGGCCGCATCGCGAACGTCGTCGAGTCGTTCTCGGCCGGCAGCGTCGGGCTCATAGGCATCCACAACTCCGGCCGGCAGCACGCCGGCGTCGGCCAGCACCGCCTCCAGTGCGTGCAGCCGCTGCGTGGTGACGTGGAGCTCGGCGGCGAGCTGGAAGATGAGACCGACCGCACGGTCGAGTTGGGGGTCGGCGAAGTAGGTGACCTCCTCGCTCATGCGGGCTTCTCCGCCGAGAGCACCGACCAGGGGAAGTGCCATTCGGGCCGGTCGCCCCAACCGTCGGTTGACAATCCTCGCTCACGTTCGTCGAACGGCGTCCAGCGCGGCTCGACGAGCCCAGCCCGCTCACACATGCCGAGCACGTCGGCGTCCATCAGCACCGGGATCCACGGCTCGTTGTTGCGTTCCCCGTGCTCGTAGACCGTCGCGTCACGGAACGGGTCGCCGGTGCGGCTGAACTCGAGGAAGCGAATCGATCCGCCGGGCCGCAGCAGGCGGGCCGCCTCGGTTAGCACGGCCTCGACGTGCTTCATCGGCATCTCGTGCAGCACCATCGTGCCGGTGACGACGTCGGCGGCCTCCGGCTCAAGACCCGTCTGGGCGCCGTCGGCCTGCCGGAACCGGATCGGCTTGCCGAGGCGCTCGGCCGTTGCGTGCGCGAGCTTGAGGTTCGGGGCGGAAAGGTCGATGCCGATGACCTCGGCGCCGGGGAAGCGGTCGACCAGCGGTCTGGTCGACTTCCCGAACCCACATCCAATGTCGACGATCCGTTCGTGCGTGCCCTGCGGCATCGCCGTCTCGGCGAACAAGGTGTGGAAGCGGTACTCGTCGTTGTCGCGCAGCATGACGATCTGTGCGCCCTCTTCGTAGACCAGGGCGCTCGTGTCATCGCTCCAGACCCCGCCGGGCTGGAGGTGGATGTCGACGGCGGTGTAGTAGCGCGGGAGCTCGAGCTGCGGATCGAGCTCGAGCGAGCCGATCGGGTCGCTCGGCGCGGCCAGGTTCGGGGCGAGCTCGTTCCAGCGGGAGATGACGGCATCCTGGACCGCCCGCCACATCATCTTCTGCTGTCCGCGTTCGATCCACGAGAACCACGGATAGAGCTCGAGGTCGTGCATCACCTCGGCGGCCGCGTGGCCGTCCGTGGGTGCCTCGTCCCGGTGGGCGACGGCAGCCTCGTACTGGCTCTGTAACGCGGGATACAGGGTGTCGGCCCAACGGCGCCGCAACGTCAGGACGAAGCCCATCGCGGCTCGGTCGTCGAAGCTGGTCACGGTGTCGGTCATACCCATCGCATCGCTCTCCCTCGCTGACCCTGCGAAAATTCGCTGTTCGGGCGCTCCACATCTAGTGGAACAACGTTCCACTGCTTGTAACGTACGGTGGGAGGTCGGCATCGGTCAAGAGCGGCGGCTGCTCGCCCCCGGCGAGCAGGCCCGCCAGCTGCCCTTCGTAGACGGCTTCGAGCGCGGTGCGAGGCGCGTAGGCATCGCCTGCGACGACCACGTCGATGGTGATCCCTGCGGCCGTCAACTCGTGGGCGAGGCGATCGTTCGCGGACCGCGGACCGACGTGCACGACGCCCGAGACGCCCGGCAGCGGCTCCCGCGAGCCGGTCAGAACATCCTCGAGCTCCCAGCCCGTCGTGTGGTCACCCACCAGACGGCGGAGTGGTCGCGCGCGCACGCCTGCCTGGCCCAGCAGCGGTGCGAGTGACAACCGGACGTAGACCGACACGTTCCAGGCGAGTCCGGCAACTGGCGTGACGAGATCGACCGTGGCTCCGCGTTCGGCGAGGTGTAGGGCGGTACCGGCGCCGCTCCAGGTGCCGTCCTCGTCGACGATCACGATGTGGTGGCCGAGTTCGCCCGGGCGTTCGAGTGCGGCCCAGACGTCGGTTCTTCCTGGCGGGGCGGTCGGTCGCGAGCCGGTCGCGAGCACCACCGCCTCATACCCGCCTCGCCGGACCTCGTCCGGCGTGACGGCTCTACCGGTGCCGATCTCCACACCGGCGTGACGCACGGCCCGTTCGAGATCCTCGACGAGGAGGCTGAACCGGCCGCGGTGCGCGAGCTCGGCCGCGTAGCGGATCTGCCCGCCGAGCTGGTCGCGGGTCTCCCGCAGGGTGACGTCGTGGCCGCGGGAGCGGGCGGCGAGCGCGGCTCGAAGCCCCGCCGGTCCCCCGCCGACGACGAGGATCCGGCGCGGGGCGGGGGCGGCGTTGTGGGTGCGCCAGTCGGACCATTGGCGCTCGAAGCCGACCTCGGGGTTGACGACGCAACTCATCGGCAGGTCGTGTTCGATCCGGCCGATGCAGGCCTGGTTGCAGGCGATGCAACGATGCGCCGGACGGTCGTCGCCGCCTCGGGCCTTGGCGATCAGGTGGGGGTCGGCGATGTGGGCCCGCGTCAGCCCAACCACGTCGGCGTGACCGCTGGCCAGCACGTCAGCGGCGACGTCCAGCGTGTCGAGTCGGCATATCGCGAACACGGGCACGTCGGGGAAGGCCTGCTTGATGGCTGCGGGTAGGTGCCGGAAGGCACCCGTGGCGAACGTCATGTCAGCCATCTGCGTCGACAGCGAGTAGTTGCCGACGTAGGCCGAGTGGCTGACGTCGAGGAACGCGATCGGCAGGTCGGCGGTGAGCTGCCCGATCAGCTCGACCACCGCGGCTGGCGTGAGCCCGTCGGGGAGGAACTCCTCGGCGCTGACGCGGATACCGACCGGGCGTCCGTCGGCGCGCGCGAAGACGCGTTCGAGCGCCTCGCGGGGCAGCCGCAGCCTTGCCTCCGGCGACCCACCGTAACGATCGTCGCGACGGTTGACGGCCGGAGACAGGAACTGGGCGAGCAGGTGGCCGTGGCCGAGGTGGACCTCGATCCCGTCGAAGCCGGCAGCGACCACCCGTCGGGTGCCGGCAGCGAAGGCCTCGAGCAGCCGTGCGATCTCCGCGTCGCCCATCGCGTGTGGGACCGGGGCGCCGACCGACCACGGCTCAGCAGTGACGCCCCATGAGGCGGTGCGCGCGAGGGCACCGTTGGCTTGCCGGCCGATGTGCATCACCTGGCCGAAGATCGCGGCGCCCTCGTCGTGGACCGCCTCGGTAATCCGCGCCAGTGGCTCGATACAGGCATCGTCGAAAACGCCAAGCGTGCGGTCGCGCGCCGCTGCTGTCGGATGCACGCGCAGCGCCTCCGTCACGATAAGCCCGACACCCCCGCGGGCACGTTCCCGGTGGTAGGCCACGTGCCGGTCAGTGGCGAGGTTGTTGCGCCCGAGGTTGGTGGTGTGCGCCGACACGAACACTCGGTTGCGGAGTCGGACCGGCCCGATCTGGATGGGTTCCCAGAGGCGTGCGAGCGGATCAGTCACGAATAGGCCTCCCCGGTCACTGCCCCCGGCGAAGAGGGTTGGGCGAACGGCGACGTGAGCCCACGGACATCGGTTCGGTGCTCGAGGTCGGCGCAGAACGCGGCGACGGCCTCCACCCGATCTGGCGGGAAGGATCGCAGCGCGTTCGTCTCGAACTTGGTGGCGATCTCCGCATCGCTGAGCGGGTCTGCCGGTCCGCCGCGGTTGGCGAGCACCTGCTCCTCGAGGTGGCTGCCGTCGCGGGTCCGCACGCGCAGGATCGCTGGGAACTGGTGGGGGTAGATCTCATCGCAGGCCGCGTCGGCTTCCACGCGGACGCGCCCCATCAGCTCGCGCCGCGTCGGGTCGCGGGCGAAGTCGTCGCTGAAGTCGTCAAGGCTGGCGCCGAGGCCTCCTCCGCCGAGCAAGCCCAACGCGACCATGTAGGGACCACTGAACTGTGCCTGGTACCCGGTCTCCGGCCGCTGCTTGACGGTGAGCGGCTCCCCGATGGTGCGGACGGTCGGCGTGGCGACCCCGAGGACGGCCTCCTCGACATCGCTGGCAGCGAGACCCTTCGCTCGTAGCCGAGCCGCGGCGTCCAGTCCGGTGTGGGTGAAGTGGTTGGCTGGATACGGCTTGAAGAAGATCCCGGGGACCTCCCAGTGCTCGCCGAGGCCGACGGACACCTCGTCGAGCGCGACGACGCCGTGCAGGAACGCTTCGAAGAAGCCGAACCGCCCTTCGAGGGCTGTCGGCGGCCCAGTGAATCCCTTGGCGACGAGCTGGGCGGCCGTGACCCCAGCGTGCGCTGCCCAGCCACAGTGGAGGCGCTTGACCGTGCCGCCGGTCCGGTTCGCCTCGATGATCCCAGACGCCATGGATGCGGCGACGCCGATGGCGTCGACCACGGCCTGCTCGCCGTCGCCGAGCAACGCCACCGCGGCGACCGCTGAACCCACCGCACCGCAGATCGAGGTGGCATGCTGGCCGTGCTCGAAGAAGACCGAGTTGTTGCTTGACCGGTCGTAGCCAGCCATGCCGAGCCGGACGACGGTCTCGATGCCGACGGCGGCGGCATCCATCACGCGGGTGCCGTCAGCCTCCGCGAGTTCGCCGGCGGCGATCGCCGCGGGCACCACGCTGGCGGAAGGGTGCAGGATCGAGGGCAGATGGGTGTCGTCGTAGTCGAGCGAGTGGGCAAGCACGCCGTTCGCGAACGCCGCCCACGCGGCCGGTACGCGCTGGCACGAACCAACGACGTGGGCCTGCTCGGCGCCGCCCTGCTCGAGCACGAAGCTGAGCGCCGCCTCGCTGGTGGGTAGGGCGAGGGCTGCGGCCTGCAGTCCGAGGACGTCGAGAATCCGCTGTCGGACGCTGGCTCGGACCGGCTTGGGTGCTCCGGCGTCGGCGGTGCGGGCGGCGAACGCGGCAAGCTGCTCTGCGAGGGTGCGGGGCAACAACTCACTCACGGCCGTGCTCGCCGGCGGGAGGCTCGGGCGTGACCACGAGCGCCAGGGGACGGACCGGGGATCCGGTCGCACCGACCAGCCGCAAGGGGGCGAGCACAAGCGTGAACTCGTGCACGTGATCGGCGGCGAGCTCTTCCAGATTCATCGTCTCGATGATGTTGATGCCCCCGTCCACGAGTAAGACGCGGTGAGCCGGGAGGACCGCGTGGCCCTTGCCGGGGGGCAGGCATTCGAAGGCGATGGTGTCGGCGCCAACGGCTGCGGGGTGGTGAGCGGCAAGCCACCGTGCCCCGTCCTCGCCGACACCGGGGACGCCGGAGTCCTTGCCGATGTAGGTCTCGCCCTCGTCCCAGCGGCGGCCCCAGCCCGACCGCACGAGCAGTACGTCACCTGGTTCGGGATCGAGATCGAGCTGTCGACAGGTAGCGTCGAGGTTGTCCGGGGTGATCTCGTAACCGGGCTCGCAGGCGTCGATGCCGAGCGCGGCCGGGACGTCGAGGAGCAGGCCGCGGGCGAGCCGGGGCGGGACGTCATCGATGCCCAACGCCGCGAAACGGCCTCCGATCTGGGCCTCGGCCGCGTCGATGCCGCCGTGCAGTCTGCCGTCGTGGGAGACGTGCGCGACGGCGTCCATGTGTGTCCCGACGTGGGTGCCAAGCACGATGATGTCGTTGGCTGCGGAGCCGCCGTCCTCGCGGACCTTGTCACCGTGGCGTCGTGGGAGCGAGTGCCAGTACGCCGGATGGTTGGGCGACTGCGGCATGCCGATGACGTATGGGCGCGACAGGTCATAGGTGCGCACCCCGGCGCGGACGGCAGCGAGCAAAGCGTCGGTCATCGTCATCTCCTGAGCGCGAGTAGTGCCCGAGCGCGAGCGACCACCGCGGCATCCACGAACTCGCCATCGACCTCAAGGGCACCGCTGCCGCGTTGGTCAGCGTCGTCGAGTGCGGCTACGACCCGCTCGGCCCGTGTGAACTCGGCTTCGCTCGGCGTGAAGACGGCGTTGATCGCTTCGAGTTGCCGGGGGTGGATCGCGGACTTGCCGAAGAACCCGAGGCTTCGGGCACGCTGCGCAGCCACCCTGAGGCCGGTGAGGTCGTCGAGGTCAGTGTGGACGCTGTCAATTGGTGGTCCGACCCCCGCGACGCGCGAGGCCAGCACCAGGTGAGAGCGTACGTGCAGGGTCGCGAGGTCGTCCTCGCCGTGAGCGCCGAGGTCGGCGAGCAGGTCCGCGGTCCCGATCGCGGCGCGCACGACCCGGGGGGTGGCCGTGAGCACGTCCGCGATCGAGACCGCACCGAGCGCCGATTCCACCGTCGGGTAGATCCGGATTCGCCCGGCAGGCAGCTGTCGCTCCCGTTCGAGTCGGCTGATGATGTCCGCAACCTCACGGACGGCGACAGCCGACTCGGTCTTGGGGAGACGAATCGCGTCCACCCCGCTGTGGATGGCGGCGTCGAGGTCCGCCAGGGCGTAGCCGTGACCATCCCGGTTGACCCGGACGTGCACGGCCGGGCGTCTAGGCAACGGGGTCTCGGTCTGGGGGCCGGCATCCGCCCGTCGGCTCGGTGACGACCCGTGGTCGCCGAGCTCGTTCAGCAGTGTCGCGACCGCAGCCCTGGCGTCCGCCTTGCGGCTGGAGGCGACGGCATCCTCGAGGTCGAGGATGACGGCGTCGGCGCCGGCGTCGAGCGCCTTGCGCATGACCCTCGGCTCCGAGCCGGGGGCGTAGAGGTAGCTGCGGTGCAGCGGGGCGTCAGCGAACGACACCGCGGTCCCGAAGCTGAGCGAGACGGTTCTCGTCAAGCCCGAGCTCGTCACCGAGGATGGCATCGGTGTCGGCACCTGGAGCCCGACCGGTCCAGCGGATCGAGCCGGGCGTGTCCGACATCCGGAACAGGACGTTGTGCTGGAGCAGCTCGCCAAGATCCTCGTCCGGCACGCGGGTGAGCATCTCGCGAGCACGGACCTGTGGGTCGGCCACCAGCTCTGCTGCGGAGTAGACCGGCGCCACCGCCGCTCCGGCGTTTTCGAACGCCGCCATGACCTCCTCACGGGTGCGTGCCGCGATCCACCCACCGACGTAGCCGTCGAGGAGGTCGGCGTGCTCGGCCCGCCGCGACCCGGTAGCGAACCATGGTTCTTCGACGACCTCGGGGTGACCGACGAGCGCCATGACACGCTCGGCGATGACGTCGGCGCTGGTGGAGATCGCGACCCAGTGCCCGTCCGAGGTGCGGTAGAGGTTCCGGGGGGCGTTGTTCGTGGAGCGGTTGCCCTGCCGTTCGGGCACGACACCGAGCTTGTCGTAGACCGTGGGTGCGGGACCGACGGCGGTCATGATCGGCTCGAGCAGGCTGAGGTCGATCACCTGACCGTCCCCACCGCGAGCGTCCCGGTGGTAGAGCGCCATCATCACCGCACTGGCTCCGGCCATGCCGGCGATCGAATCGGCCAGGCCGAAGGCGGGTAGCGTGGGAGGCCCGTCGGGCTGGCCGGTCAGGTAGGCGAAGCCGGACATGGCCTCGACGAGCGTCCCGAAGGCTGGACGCCCGGCGTACGGCCCGTCCTGACCGAAGCCGGTCACCCGCAGGAGCACCAGCCGCGGGTTGGCCTCCTGGAGGGTCTCCCAGGACAGCCCCCAGCGTTCAAGCGTGCCGGGCCGGAAGTTCTCCACGAGCACGTCCGTTTGCCGGACGAGTTCCAGGAGCAGTGCGGCGCCGTCGGGGTCGCCGAGGTGGAGCCCGATCGTGCGCTTGTTGCGACCAACCTCCTTCCACCACAGACCGTGCCCGTCGACGGCATGGCCGTGCCCTCGCATGCCATCGGGCCGCTGGGGGTGCTCGATCTTGACGACGTCGGCACCGAAGTCGCCCAGGATCTGGCACACGAGTGGGCCGGCGAGGATGGTCGAGCAATCGAGCACACGGATGCCGTCGAGCGGAGCCGTCGCGACGCTCGCCCGCCCCGGCACTGGTGCTGCGCCATCGACCGTCACGATGACCTCATCCCTGACCTAGTTTGACCAGACTCATCGACACTTCGTTCCACTGAAAGAAACGTTATTCCACAACAGCCCTAGCCGTCAAGTGTCCCACTTGACGCCTGCTCGTTCCAACGGGTGGAACGAGGTATCGTTAGGCGCGTCCGTACCGACCGTTCAGCGAGGTAGACCCGTGGGGCAGGACGACCAGCGCCGCTTGATTACGACCATCGAACGCGCCACCGACGTACTGACCCTCTTCACCCGCGTCGATCGCGCCGACCTCGGAGTGACGGAGATCGCAAGCGAGCTCAAGCTCTCGAAGGCAGTCGTCCACCGAGTCTTGACCACCCTCGCAGCCAAAGGGTTCGTCGAGGCGGATGCCGAATCGCGGCGCTACCGGCTGGGGCCCATGGTGCTCGCCCTCGGGGTGGCCTACGCCGACCGGATCGACCTTCGTGCCCTCGTCATGCCGCGGCTTCGAGACCTCTCGGAGCAGACCAATGAGACAGCGACCCTGTCGCTCCGGTACGGCTGGGAACGCATCTACGTGGACCAGGTCACACCAGACCGCGAGGTCAAGATGTCAGTCGCTCTGGGTCGCCGGTTCCCGCTGCACGCGGGAAGCTCCTCAAAAGCCTTCCTCGCCTTCCTACCCACGGAATAGCAGGACCGCTACCTCGCCGAACGCCCGCTCGACCCGCTCACCGACCAGACCATCACAGACGTCGACACCCTCCGAGCCGAGCTCACCACGATTCGCGAACGGGGCTACGCGGTCTCCTACGGCGAGCGGCAAGCCGGCGCAGGTAGCATCGCCGCACCGCTGCTCGACCACCGTGGACAGCCGGTTGCCGCCATCTCGGTCTGCGGACCCCTCGAACGCTTTAGCGACGAGGTCGACGAGATCTCATCGCTGCTCCTACGGACGGCGCACGAGCTTTCCCGTCAGCTCGGACACGTCCAGGCCCGATCGGCCTGACGGCACCAATGTTGGCCGCCGGTCGATGCCTCGACACCTCCAGGCCGCGGTTCGGCGGCGACTTGGCCTTGCGGTCGTTCTGATCGACCTCCAGAAGCGGAGCGACTTCGGGTGACCCGCAATGCCGGATCAGCTCGCTTCCGCCGCCGACCCCGGACCGCAGCGTCGTCGCGTGGACGGTGCCACCGTCATCAGCATTGAGTTCGGCGCGCGTAGAAGCGTCGTGTGGACGCTCCGAGGCGGCGGCTTCTGTGTCACGGCTGCTCATCCGCTGCGAGGTACTGCCCGCGGGCCACGTTGTCAGGCGCCACCTGGAATGAGGACGGGCGAGGTTCTCCGCGCCATCGGGCGTGAGGACGAGGGTGTGGCGATGGGCGCCGAGTGCTCTCGCCGGTGAGCAATGTCTGCGGCTCCACGATGACTGGAGCCGATGTGCTGATCGTCGCCGACGACACCAACCGCACCGAACGTGAACTGGCCACCGGGGAGCTCACGTGCCCCGACTGCCGCGGGCAGCTGCGCCCGTGGGGACACGCCCGACCTCGGTGGCTGCGCACCCACGACGGACGCCGACACCTCCGCGTTGGACGGAGCCGCTGCCGCGACTGCGGCCGCACCCACGTGCTCGTGCCCGGGGTGATGCTGCCCCGCCGCGCCGACGCCGTGGAGGTCGTCGGTGAGGCGCTTGCCGCTTCTGCTGCCGGGGAGGGCTACCGGCCCATCGCTGCCCGTCTGGGCCGTCCTGCGGCGACCGTGCGCGGCTGGGTCCGTCGGTTCACCGCTCGCGCCCAGCTGACCCTGCAGCACGCCATGCGGTGCCTGATCCGCTTCGACCATGGCGTGGTCCGCATCGAACCGGACCCGACCGCGACACCGACCCAGGCCGCCCTGGCCGTCCTTGGCGCTGCCGCGGAGGCGGTCGAACGGCACTTCGCCGTGTCGGCACGCTCGCGGTGGCAGCTCGCCTCGGCGCTGTGCTCCGGGCGGCTGCTGGCCAACACGAGCTGCCCCTACCCGCCGCTCGAGTGACCTGACACGCTCCTGACGAAGCCGTCGAGACCCGTCAGGAGCGCCGTGACGCCCCAACAC
>SKJX01000246.1 GCA_007121785.1 Nitriliruptoraceae bacterium | reverse complement strand
GTGGCCAGCGGCGTCGGTGAACAGCGCGGCGTCGCCCCCGCCGACCTCCAGGCGCCAGGCGGCGACGCGCAGCAGTTCGACGTCGAGGTAGCCGGTGCGCTCGAAGGCGCAGGCGAGCCGGTCCAGGATCCGCCGGCGGCGGGTCGGTGTGGTGGTGGCGCGCAGTGCGTCACCGTGGACCGGGTGGTCGAGGACCAGCAGCCGCCGGTCGCCTTCCCGGGCCCACCGCACGACGTGCTGGTCGATGAGCTGGCTGAGCTCGGCCGGGTCGGTCACCTCGGCGGCCACCCGGGCCGGGAGCGGGGAGCCGTGGGCGATCAGCTCGGCTTCGCGGCGCAACGGGGTCGACAGCCGGTCGAGCCGGCCGGTGACCAGCTCGGTCAGCCGGTGGGTGGGCAGCGACGAGATCAGCCGCCACACGCCACCGTCGTTGTGGATCGCGCCGGTCTCGAGGCCACCACGGAGCAGTTCGACGACGGTCAGCGGGACGCCGTCGGCGCGGGTGCGCACGGCGGTGACCAGCTCCGCGTCGACCTCGCCGCCGAGCACCGTGGCGATCAGCTGCTCGACGGTCGGGCCGTCCAGGGGCGCGACGGGCAGGTGCGCGACCTCGTCGAGGTTCCAGGCGGAGCTCACCCCGGGGCTGGCGGGGACGTCGTCGCGGATCGTCATCAACACGCGGCACCAGGGCGCGCGGACGGTCGCTTCGTACAGCCCGCGGGCGGTGGTGGCGTCGATCAGGTGCGCGTCGTCGACGGTGAGCAGCAGCTGCTGGCCGTCAGCGACCTCGAGCAGCCAGCCGGTGACCTCGCGGCGGACCTCTGTGATCGAGAGCTCGGAGAGGTGTCCGAGCGCCGGGAACGCGGACATGACCGCACCCAAGGGCAGTCCGGCGGTGGACGGCGAGCCCGCCAGCGACACGCTCGGTCCGGTGAACGCCGCCTTGATGGCGGTCAGCAGCCGGCTCTTGCCGACGCCGGCCGGGCCGGAGAGCACGACCGAACCGCCGGCCTCGAGCCGTTCGGTGACGTCCGTCACGCACCGATCGCGGCCGAGCAGCGGCCACCGCGACGACATCGCGATCCCCAGCGCGTCGCTGCCGGCCGTCGAGGTCGTTGTCGTCGTGGCGGTGGCCGCTGAGGTGGTGGTCTTCGCAACGTCGCCGTCATCGGGCGGTGGCGCTTCCGGAACAGCCCACAGCGGCGGAGCGGACGCGCCCCCCGCCGGACCGCCCCCGGGCGCGGCCTGCTCCTCGAGCGGGTCGGTCACCGGTGCCGGCATCCACGCCCGAGCGGCCGCGGCGTCGACGTGGTGGGCGTCGGGCTCCGGCTGGCCGGTGGTGTGGGCGGCGCTCACGTGGGTCGTCCTCGAGGTCGGTGGGGGTCGGTTCGGGGGCCGCGGCGACGGTCGGACCGCGAGGTCACCGTACGCGTTCCCTTCGCCACCATCCGGGGGTGTCGGCCGGATCTTCGCGTCCCTTGATGTCGCCGCGGCCGCGGACGGTGGTCAGGGGAACGCCGCTTGTGTGCGCCCATCCAGGCACGAGGGGTACCGAAGCGCGCTCATCGCTCGTTCCGGACATCCGTTCCGACCGGGTGATCACCGCCGGTGCGACAACGCTGCGTGACCGCCGCAACGGATCGGCCGGTGCCGGCACAGCCGACAGGCGCGGTGACGGGGTCGACCGTCCACGCGCCGTCCGGCTGCGCCGTTCGCAACCAAGCGTGGACCGTTGCCTACGAAACGTGCGTGATGGCCACCGTTGATGCATGTTCAGAACCAGTATCAACGAGGAAGGCTCTCGCGGCCCGACGGTCACACCCTGCCGCCTCGTCAGGAAACCGCCGGACCAAGCGCACACCGTCACGCAGAGCGGTCCCAAGCGGGGCTTCGGTGACGCTCGGTGGTAACGCTGCGTTGTCGACCCCGGCAGGGCCGACGGTCCCCGTCGTCGGATCACCCCTTGCCCGTGTCACACCCACCTAGTTGCCTTCAGCGATGCGGGGCACGGGAGCCCCCGAAGGCCGCGCCCAGGGGAAAGCGGCCGCCAGAAAGGCCGGCCCACCAGGTCGCCAGCGACGGCGATGGGACGGCACATCAACGGTACGTGGGGGTGTGAGGCGCAGATCCGATCGGCGCTGGCTCGTCGCGGAGTTGACCGAGGAGCCACGGCGAGACTGACACACCTTCCCGCCAGGGATACCTACAGAAGGAGCAACGGATGAAGAGACTCATCGCACTCCTGTCAGTGCTCTTGCTGGCTCTCGGCATGACCGGGCCGGCATTCGGTGCAGAGCACTGCCAGGACACCGGTGTCGGCCTTGACGCCAACTACGTCAACGAGGTCCCTGACGAGCCGTTCACGGTCACCTGTGATGTCGGCATCTTCTTCGATGAGAACGGGCGCGTCGAGGACGCTGTGGTTCGTGCCACTGCGGCCGACGCAAGGTCCAGCCAGTACGGCGTCTACGTCTACGACGCGAGAGTCAACGTCACGAACACGACGGTCGACGTTGACGAGGACTACCCCCACGAGTTCGTTTCCGTGGCATACCTGGACGGTAGCTCCGGAAGGGTCACCGGCAACGAGCTGGACGGCGCACATCGCGTGGGTGTCCTCCTGCGCGGAGCTGGCACCAACGTCACTGTCTCCGGCAACGCCATCACCGGAACCGGCAAGAAGACCAGCAACTGGGCCGAGAACGGCATCCAGATCGACCAAGGGGCCAGCGGGATCGTTCGTGAAAACACCGTCGAGGATCACTACTGGGGTCTGAACAACTTCTCCTCGTCCGGCATCCTGGTCTTGACCGACGGCGTGAACGTGCAGCGCAACACCATCGGGGGCAATGATCTCGGCCTCTGGGTGGGCGGGGACAACAACAACGTGATCCATAACACCATCAAGGCCACCGATGACCCCGACGTCGGAGTATGGAACGACGGGGTCTTCATCGAGGGTGACAACAATGGCCTCCGGCAGAACACCCTCATCAATGAACGCGCCGACAACGGCGACGTGGGCGTCTGGGTCTTCGGCAACCGCAACAAGCTGATCCGCAACGACATCACCGGCTGGGGTTTCCACGACGTCCACGACGGGGGTGAGGGCACCGTGCGTCCCCGACCCTTCCAGTAGGAACGCGAGCGACCCGGGCTCACAGAACGACCGCCCACCAAGACCTGATACAGGCCTCGAAGGCTGCCTCATCCCTAACCTCACGAACGAGCGAACCTCACACGGCGAACGACGTCCGTCCACCCTGCGGAGGCCGGATGAACGGGCGGCCCCGTGACGGTGCCCCGGCCTCCACGGCCGGGGCACCGCTCATCTCGGCGGGGTGATGACCCTCGACGCGGACACGTTGCCGTTGACGTCGACCGCGCGGACCTCGACCGCGCCACCCGCACCGCCCGCCCCACCGTTGGGCTCCAGCGGCAACGTCACCCGGTCGGTCGGCGCGGCCGTCCACGGTCCGCGCAGGGCACCCGCGGTGACCACCCGCCACTCCAGGCCCGCCACGCCGACAGCAGCCGACGCGGTCACCTCTACCGCGTCGTCCGCTACCTCGACGTCGACCGCCGGCGCAGCCTGATCGCTCCAGTCGAACCCGGCGTTCCACGCGACCGCAGCCAGTTCACGCTGGCCCGCGAACGACGGGTGGAAGAAGTCCACCGCGCTGATGTGCTCGGCAGCGAACCGGGCCGGATCGTTGGTGAACGTCCAGACCGCCTCGTCGTCGAACCGGCATCGCACGAACTCGGCACACACCTGCGCGGCGCGAGCGTTGTACGCCTGGCTGCGCTCGCGGACCGCGTCGCGGCGGGCCTGGTCGCCCGGCGCATCGCTGCGCGCATCGGCCAGCAGCGACTGGCACGGCACCACCGGGGGGAACGGGCCCGTGCCGTTCCAGAACGCCACGGCGGTCGGGTCGTCGCGCAGCACCTCCCACAGCCGGTAGACGTCCGGGACGCTGGAGAGCTGCACCAGCGCGGCGGGACGCTCGGCCGCCACGAACGCCAACGCCTCCCGCAGCTGCGTCTCGAAGACGTCCGGGGAGGTCATCTCCGCCACCGTCGGCCGGCACAGATCGTTGCCGCCCAGCTGGATCGTGATCAGGTCCGTGGACGGAGACGTGCGCTGCACCTGCTCCAGCGCGTGACGCATCCGCCGGCCCTCCTCGGAGACGTTGTCCCCGTCCGCGTCCGGCTCCAACGCCCGCAGCCGCTGCAGGACGCTGTCCAGTCCCGATGCGGTGCCGGTCGACCACGACCGCGCCGGGCGGGTGGCCCCTGGCAGCACGTCCAGGAAGCCCTCGCCGTCGCGGGTCGCGCCGGAGGCTTGGGTGATCGAGTCACCCACCGCCGCCAGCGTGCGCGGCGCATGCGTGGACGCCGGGGTCGCACGCGGCCGCGGCGACGTCCAGCCGTCCGCCGGCGGCCTGCCGGTCGTGGGATCGGCCGCCCAGGCGCCCTGATCGTCCAACAGCTGCGCCGAACGGGCCAGCAACGTCGCGATCTGCCCACGCGTGAGATCGTCGTACGTCGCGAACCGCCCGTCACCGACGCCGGCGATCAGGCCCAGGTCGGTCAGCTGCCCGATCGAGCGCCAGTGGACATCGCCCTGATCCTCGAACGAGCTGACCGGTCGGTCGGCCAGCCCGACCCCGGCGACCTCCAACGCGCGCGCCAACGCAGTCGCCGCCGCGCCCCGGCTGACCGGATCGCGGTGACCGAACGTCCCGTCCGCCCGACCGGACACCACCCCCAGCTGCGCCAACGAACCGATCGCGGACCCGTGGGTGGTACCGCGAGCATCGTCGAACGGCACCACAGCGTCCGCGACCGCGTCGGCCATCCCCGGATCGGCCACGGTCAGGAAGCCCAGCAGCAGCGACGCGAACTGGCCGCGGTCGATCGACCGGCTGGTCCCGAAGGTGCCGTCGGCGAACCCGCGGATGATCGGCGCGCCGTCGACGTCCGCGTAGAACGTCAGGCAGTCGATCGCCGTCGCGTGGACGGTGCCCCGATCATCGAAGCCGGCCGGCTGGGCCGACGCACAGACCGGTCCCGGATCGATCACCGAGGCCGACCCGGCCGAGGTTGCGCTCGCGGCTGCCGTCTGCGCCACGTCCTCCGCCGCGGGCCCACCCGGCGACGCCGACGCCGTCGGCACCGGCAGCGCCCCCACCGTCATCAGCACAGCGGCGACCAGGGCGACGCGACGGAAGCCCCGGCGCACCACCACGCCTCACACGTCCGCGGGGTGCTTCTCCGGCGGGGGGACGGGACGCGCCCGCTCGGGCTGCTCGGCCCCCGTACGCCCCTGCCCGCCGCGTTGGCCGGTGCGACGCCGCCAGGGGTGCACCTCGACGTTGTGGGGTGGGCTCTTGACGATCTCGTAGCGGTCGCCGCGCGGCTGCTCCTCGATGCGCTCGGCCAGGACCCGGACCATCTCCTCGAGCTCGGCGACGCGGCGGCGGGAGGCCTCGAGCTTCTCGCCCATCTCCAGCACGACCCGCACACCGGCGAGGTTGAGGCCCTGGTCCTGGGTCAAGGTGCGGATGAAACGCAGCCGTTCCACGTCGCGCTGGGAGTAGCGGCGGGTGCCGCCCTCCGTACGGGCCGGGGTGATCAGGCCCTCGCGCTCGTAGGCGCGGAGCGTCTGGGGGTGCAGGCCGGCGAGCTCCGCGGCGACCGAGATGACGTAGACACCGACCTCGTCGTCGTCGGGGAGCTCGAACATCTCCTCCGCGCCCGTGCGCTCAGTGGTGTCCTCCTCGCCGCCACGACCTCGAGACCACGACCAGGCACGGCCGCGGCTCGGTTCGAGGAAGCGTTGTTCGGTGGTCGCCACGAGGTGCTCCTCAGCCGTCAGCTGGGCTGTTCATCGAACAGCAGGCGGTCGCGTTCGGACGTGTCCTCGTGCTCCGCGAGCTGCTCGACGAGCTTCTTGTAGGCGCGGCTCGGGTTCGACGGTACGTCGAGCCGGACGGTGACGAGCAGATCGCCCGTGCCGCCGTCCTTGCGAGGGGCGCCCTCGCCACGGATACGGAAGGTGCGGCCGCTCTTGGTCCCGGCCGGCACCTTGATCGTGCGCTTGCCGTCGCGGGGGGTGGGCACGGTCAGCTTGGTGCCGAGCACGGCCTCCGAGTAGGTGATGGGCAGCTCGACGGTGACGTCGTCGCCCTTGCGGCCGAAGATCGGGTGCGGCTCGACGTGGACGGTGACCAGCACGTCGCCGGCCGGCCCGCCGTCGATGCCGGGTCCGCCGCGGCCGGCCGCGCGGATCACCGCGCCGTCCCGCACGCCAGCGGGGATCTTGACGGTCAGCTGGCGCGGCTTGACGACCCGGCCACGGCCCGAGCAGGTCGTGCACGGCGTGTCGATCGTGGTGCCACGCCCCGCGCAGGTCCCGCACGGCTGCGCGAACGAGAACGGGCCCTGATCGACCGCGACCTGGCCACGGCCACTACACATCGGGCAGGTCCGCGGGCTGGTGCCGGGCG
>SKJX01000182.1 GCA_007121785.1 Nitriliruptoraceae bacterium | reverse complement strand
GAGGCAGCACGGTGAGTAGCACGGCAGGCGATGCCCCACGTCCGGGTCCACGGCCCGGACTCGATCTGTACGACACGACCCTGCGCGACGGCACGCAACGCGAGGGCGTGACGCTCTCGGTCGACGACAAGCTCAAGGTCGCGCGGCGCATGGACGAGCTCGGCGTCGCCTACATCGAGGGCGGTTGGCCGGGTGCGAACCCGAAGGACACGGAGTTCTTCGCGCGAGCTGCCGACGGCGAGTTGCGACTCGACCACGCCACGCTGGTCGCCTTCGGCATGACCCGCGGCGCCAACCGTTCGGCGGCGGACGACCCGCTCATCGCCTCGCTCGCAGAGGCGCGGACCGACGTCGTCTGCCTCGTCGGCAAGTCGTGGGGCTACCACGTCGACGAAGCGCTCGGGGTGCCGCGCGAGGAGAACCTCGCGATGGTCCGCGACTCCATCGAGTACCTGCGCCGACTCGGCAAGCGGGTGTTCTTCGACGCCGAGCACTTCTTCGACGGGTTCGCGCGCGACGGCGCGTACGCGCGCGAGGTGGTCCTGGCCGCCGGTGAGGCCGGCGCGGAGTGCGTCGTGCTGTGCGACACCAACGGCGGCGCGATGCCGTGGGACGTGACCGAGATCGTCCACGGGCTGGTCGGCGAGCTGTCCTGCGACGTCGGCCTGCACTTCCACGATGACGGTGGCTGCGCGGTCGCCAACTCCCTGCTGGGCATCGAAGCGGGGGCGACCCACGTGCAGGGCACGGCCAACGGGCTGGGGGAGCGCTGCGGCAACGCCAACATCTTCACGATCCTCGGGGACCTGCAGCTCAAGCGCAAGGTCCCGCTGGTGTCGTCGGGGCAGCTCGAACGCCTCACCGAGATCAGCCACACGATCGCGGAGCTGTGCAACCAGGCCACACCGTCCGTGGCGCCCTACGTCGGGCACACCGCGTTCAGCCACAAGGCGGGCCTGCACGCGTCGGCGCTGGCCAAGGCGCCGGACATGTACAACCACATCGACCCGGAGGAGGTCGGCAACCGCCAGCGCCTGGTGGTCAGCGAGCTCGCGGGGCGGTCCAACGTCAAGCTCAAGGCCAAGGAGCTCGGGCTCGACGTCGATGACGATCAGGCCCGTGAGGTGCTCGAGGAGGTCAAGCGCCGCGACGCACAGGGCTGGAGCTACGAAGCGGCCGACGCCTCCTTCGAGCTGCTCCTGCGGCGGGTCGCGGGCCTGCTACCCCCACACGAAGAGCCGTTCCGTTCGTTGCACTACCGCGTCAGCGTCTCCGGTGGGGAAGGTGAGGCGCTGCCCGGCGACGGCCCCGCGGAGGCGATCCTGGCCGTCGAGGTCGGCGGGGAGCGCAAGCTCGGTGCCGGGGAGGGCAACGGACCGGTCGACGCCCTCGACGATGCGTTCCGCAACGCCGTCAACGGCACCTGGCCGCAACTCGACCGCATCGACCTCTCCGACTACCGGGTCCGCATCCTGGAGGCCGACCCCTCCCGTCCGGATCACGCGGCGAGCGCCGGGACGGATGCGACCACCCGGGTGCTGGTCAGTTCGACCGACGGCACCCAGGTATGGGACACCGTCGGGGTGCACCCCAACATCGTCGAAGCGTCCTGGTTAGCGCTGTCCGACGCCTACACCCACGCGATCCTGCGGCCGCACTGGAACGGTTGACGGCTGCGTGACCAGGAGCTTCCGTGCCCCGCTTCGTCCGCTTCCTGCACGATGACACGCCCCACTACGGGGTCCTCGACGGCACCGACGTGGCGGTGATCGAACCCCACCCGTTCGCCGACCCGCACCCGACAGGTGAGCGGGTCCCGGTCGAGGGGCTGCGGCTGCTCGCTCCGGTGATCCCGTCGAAAGTGGTGTGCGTCGGCAAGAACTACCGTGCTCACGCCGACGAGATGGGCGGGGGCGTCCCCGACGAACCGCTGCTGTTCCTCAAGCCGTCGTCGTCGGTGGTCGGCCCCGGGGATCCCATCCTGCTACCGACCGATCGGTCCCAGGAGGTCCACCACGAGGCGGAGCTGGCGGTCGTCATCGGCGCGCTGCTGCAGCGGGTGTCGCCGCAGACGGCTCTCAAGGGCGTGCTCGGCTACACCGCCGCCAACGATGTCACCGCGCGCGACCTGCAACGCACCGAGGGGCAGTGGTTCCGCGCCAAGGGGTTCGACTCGTTCTGCCCGCTCGGTCCGTCGATCGCCACCGAGGTCGACCCCGGTGACCTGTCGATCCGCTGCACGGTCGACGGGGAGGTCCGCCAGGAGGGATCCACCGCCGACCTGGTGGTCGGTGTCGGTGAACTGCTCAGCGAGATCTCCCAGATCGTGACCCTCCTGCCCAGCGATGTGGTGCTCACCGGCACACCTGCGGGGGTGGGGCCGATGGTCCCCGGCCAGCGCGTACGCGTGGAGGTCGACGGCATCGGCGCGCTCGAGAACCCGGTGGTCGACCGCCAAGACGTCGGTGATGAGGATCGGACCAACGGGCAGGGGTGAGGTGGGCACCTACGACCCAGGCGTGTTCGCGGACGAGGCCGGTCAGTTGAGGGCCCAGATGCTCGTGTTCAAGGCGGTCGCGTACAGGATCCACACGAGGTAGGGCACCAGGAGCCACGCGGCGATCCGGTCGATCCGGGCCATCGCGGCGATGGTGGCGATCACGGCCACGTCCAGCAGCGCGATGACCGCGATCGCCGGGCCGAACGCTTCCAGCCCGAAGAACACCCCCGGCCACACGGCGTTGACCAGCAGCTGCGCGCTCCAGAGGCCCAGCGCGACCGCGGCTGGTCGGAGCCCGCCCGCGGCCCGCCAGGTCCGCCATCCCGCGACCGCGATCGCGACGTAGAGCACGGGCCAGACCACCCCGAACGCCCACGACGGTGGCGCCCATGCCGGTCGGTCCAGCAGCAGGTACCGCGCGCCGACGTCGCCGCCCTGCAGGAGGTTGCCGACCCCGCCGGCCAGGAAGCTCAGGCCGATGAAGGCCGCGAGCACCACCCACGGGTACCGATCAACGCGGGCCGCGTCCGTGTGGTCGGAAGCGTCGGCCACGGGGTGCCTCCTGGCTGGTCCCGACCGGGGACGACCGGGTGGCGGCTAGTCTCGCAGACGTCCACCGGCTGGTCGGAGGAGCCGCGCCGTGTCGGAGCTACCCAACGTCCTCGCGTCGCGCTACGCGAGCGAGGACATGACGGCGATCTGGTCCCCACGAGGCAAGGTGATCGCCGAACGTCGGTTGTGGATCGCCGTCCTCCGCGCGCAGCGGGAGCTGGGGGTCGAGCTGCCCGAGGGCGTCATCGAGGATCACGAGCGCGTGGTCGAGCAGGTCGACCTGGCATCGATCGAGGCCCGGGAGCGCCGCACCCGCCACGACGTCAAGGCGCGGATCGAGGAGTTCTGCGAGCTCGCCGGGCACGAGCACATCCACAAGGCGATGACCTCGCGCGACCTCACGGAGAACGTCGAACAGTTGCAGGTACGGCGCTCGCTCGCGCTGTTGCGCGACCGCGGTATCGCCGCGCTGGCGATGCTGGCCGAGCGAGCGATCGAGCACCGCGACACGGTCATCACCGGGCGCACCCACAACGTGCCCGCGCAGGCGACCACGCTCGGCAAGCGGTTCGCGTCCGCCGGCGAGGAGCTCCTGCAGGCGACCCACCGGCTCCAGGAGCTGTTGGACCGCTACCCCCTGCGGGGGCTCAAGGGCCCGGTCGGGACCCAGCAGGATCTGCTGGATCTGCTGGGTGACGAGTCGGCCGTCGACGCGCTGGAGGTCGCCGTCGCCGATCACCTCGGGTTCGAGGCTCGGCTCGACAACGTGGGGCAGGTCTACCCGCGATCGTTGGATCTGGACGTCGTGTCTGCGCTCGTGCAGGTCGTCGGCGGCCCGTCGAGCCTGGCGACCACCCTGCGGCTGATGGCCGGCCAGGAGCTGGCGACCGAGGGGTTCCAGCCGGGCCAGGTCGGCTCGTCAGCGATGCCCCACAAGATGAACTCCCGCTCGTGCGAGCGGATCGTCGGGTTGCGGCACGTCCTGTCGGGCCACCTGGCGATGGTCAGTGGCATCGCCGGCGACCAGTGGAACGAGGGCGACGTGTCATGCTCGGTGGTGCGTCGCGTCGCCCTGCCAGACGCGTTCCTGGCGGCGGACGGGCTGTTCGAGACGTTCCTGACGGTGCTCGGCGATCTGGGCACCTACCCCGCGGTGATCGAGCGGGAACTGGAGCGCTACCTGCCGTTCCTGGCGACCACCCGGGTCCTGGTCGCCAGCGTGCGCGCCGGCGTCGGACGCGAGACCGCTCATCACGTCATCCGCGAGCACGCGGTGGCGGTGGCTCTCGCGATGCGCGAGGAAGGGCGGGACAACGATCTGTTGGACCGGTTGGCCGCTGACGACCGGCTACCGCTCGACCGCGCCGACCTCGATGCGCTCCTGACCGACCGAGGCACGTTCGTTGGCGCCGCCGCCGGCCAGGTCGATCGGTTCGCGGTCGCGGTCGCCGAACTGGTGGACGCCCACCCCGATGCGGCGCGCTACCGGCCGGCGGCGATCCTCTGACGCGTCCGTGCGCTCATCCGTGCCGTGTTCGTGACGCGTGGCCGTCGGCTCTAAGGTCGCCCGTCCCGCACCTTCGATCCCACCCACCTCCCCGCCGATCCCACCCACCTCCCTGCCGATCCCGCTCGAGGCCGTCGTGTCCGCTCCCACCCCGCCGTCACCGCCCGCCCCGACGCGTGTGCGGTTCTGCCCAGCCCCGTCGGGCTGGCTCCACGTCGGCAGCGTGCGTGCCGCGCTGTACAACTGGCTGCACGCCCGGGGGCGGGGTGGGGCGTTCGTGTTCCGCATCGAGGACACCGACGCCACGCGCGCCACCGAAGACTCGATGCGCTCGATGATGGAGGCGTTGGCCTGGATCGGCCTCGACTGGGACGAGGGCCCGCAGCTCGACGAGGACGGGTCGCTGACCGCGCTCGGGGAGTACGGGCCGTACCGCCAGTCGGAGCGTTCGGCGTTGTACGCGGCCGTCGCGCGCCGGCTGGAAGCGGCCGGGCACACCTACCGCGACGACCGCACCAGCGAGGAACTGGAGGCCTGGCGGGAGGCACAGCGCTCCGGGGGCGACGGGGGCCCACCGGTGGTCAAGGCCTCCACGTTCGAGCGGTCCCCGGAGGAGCTGGAGCGTTCCGCCGCCGACGGACGACCCGCCAGCCTCCGCCTGCGCACCCCGGAGGACGGCGAGGTGGTGGTCACCGACCTGGTCCGCGGGGAGGTCCGGTTCGACTGGGCGACCATCTCCGATCCGGTGATCGAACGCTCCGACGGGTCGGCCACCTACCCGTTGGCCAACTCCGTCGACGACCTCGCGCAGGGGATCGACCTGGTCTGCCGCGGCGAGGACCTGCTGTCGGTGACCCCCCGGCAGGTCCTCCTCCACGGACTGCTGCTCGCTGACGGGCTCCTCGACGACGCCCTGGCGGAGGTCGGGCTGCCGGCCCGTGCCCCCTCGTTCGGGCCGGTGACCCGGTTCGCCCATCTGCCGATGGTGGTCGGGCCCGACCGCAAGAAGCTGTCCAAGCGGCACGGCTCGGTGTCGGTCCAGGAGTTCCGTCGGCAGGGGTACCTCCCGGAGACGCTGCGCAACTACCTCGCGCTGCTCGGCTGGGCCCCCAAGGACGGTCGTGAACGCCTGAACGACGACGAACTGATGGCCGAGTTCGACCTGGCCGCCGTCGGTCGCTCTGCCGCGGCGTTCGACGTCGACAAGCTCACCGCGTTCAACGGCGAGCGGATCCGGGAGCTACCGGTCGGGATCCTCACCGAGCGCCTCGTGCCCCACCTCGACGGCACCGAAGGTGAGGTCGAGTTGCTGAGCTCACCGCCCACCGAGGGCGAGCTGCGCGTGCTGCGCGGGCTGGTCCCGCTGGTGCAGGAACGCATGCAACGGCTGGATGAGATCGTCGACTACGCCCCACCGTTCCTGCAGGAAGAGGTGGCCCTCGACCCGGACAGCGTGGCCAAGGTGTTCACCAAGGCCGGGTCCTACGAAGCGATCGAGGCTGCCGAACGGGTGCTGGTCGACGTCGACTGGACGACCGAGGCGATCGAGGCCGCGCTGCGCGCGCTGCCGGACGAGTTGGGCATCGGGTTCGGCAAGGTCGCCCAGCCGATCCGGGTGGCGGTCACCGGCTCGTCGGTGAGCCCACCGCTGTTCGAGTCGCTCGAACTGCTCGGCCGGGAACGGTCGTTGCAGCGGCTGGCTGCTGCCGCGCCGCAGGCCCGCGCGGCGCGCGGCGAGGACGGTGCGTGACCGGGATGCCCGGACGAGCGGTGT
Organism: Nitriliruptoraceae bacterium; assembly: GCA_007121785.1. Taxonomy (GTDB): domain Bacteria; phylum Actinomycetota; class Nitriliruptoria; order Nitriliruptorales; family Nitriliruptoraceae; genus SKTG01. The sequence goes on along the minus strand of SKJX01000182.1, from coordinate 183 downwards.
CACCGCCGGTCCGCCGGCCGCTTTGCGGACCGCGTCGGGGCCCCGTACCCTTTGCCGCCGCGGCCGGGTCGGGCCACGGTGCTCGCTTCGCAACGGGGCGCCGCTCGCTCCTGCCCGTCGCACCCACCTTCGGGGGTGGTGTAATCGGTAACACGGCTGGTTCTGGTCCAGTTATTGAGGGTT
>SKJX01000188.1 GCA_007121785.1 Nitriliruptoraceae bacterium | reverse complement strand
CGGTACCCGGTGTGGATTCGCTGGATGCGGTCCAGCGTCCGACCTCAGCGGCCGGGCACCTCCAGGGTCCCGAACGGATGATGACTACTCAATGGACCACCTCCTTCCTCTGGTCGCACGAGCGAACCACATGTCCGGGCCCGATGCTGCGATCCTCGGCCGGTCCGCGGGAAGAGCGCACAGCGACGTCGCTCGGCTCGGGCGGTTGGCTGCGGCGAGAGCGCCGGGGTAACGTCCGCTCCGCCGGTGTCAGCACCGGACGCTCGGGCACGTAGCTCAGTGGGAGAGCGCTGCCTTCACACGGCAGAGGTCAGAGGTTCGATACCTCTCGTGCCCACCCCCGCGAACCCCCGTCCGGCCTGCGGGAAACTCGTCGGGAAGACACCCCGTCAGGTGGCGTGGCCTCGCACCTCGATCACGTTCGCGCGTTCGGTCGAGTCGAGATGTCTCGGTGTCCTCAACCGCTTCCCGATGTCGAACCTGCAGGGCTCGCCCCGTCGATGGCGAGGAACAACCGCTCCGCGGTGATCGGCATCGAGGTGACCCGGACCCCGACCGCGTCCTCGATCGCGTTCGCGACCAGCGGCGCCACCGCGATCATGGTGTGCTCGCCGATGCCGCGTGCGCCGAACGGCCCGTCAGGCTGTGCCACTTCCACGATGATCGGCACCACCTCGTCGGGGACGTCCAGTGCGGTCGGGATCTTGTAGTCGGTGAACGTCGGGTTCAGCAGTTGCCCGTCCTCGTCGAACCGCAGGTCCTCGAACAGCGCCGTCGCGAGCCCTTGGAGCACACCGCCGAGGATCTGGCCCTCGACCGCGATCGGGTTGATCGCGCGGCCCGCGTCGATCGCCAGCGCGACCTTGCGGACGTGCAGCTTCCCGGTCTCGACGTCCACCTCCAGCACGATGCCGGCCGCACCGACCGTGTAGTGCACGTTGGGCCTGCCGCCCTGTCCCGTCTCCGGGTCGCTGCGGGTGGTGGTGAACTCCGGCATGAACCTGCCGCTCGCGACCACCGGGCCACCCTTGAAGGTGCCGTCGCTCGGGTCCTCGACGCCAGCGACCACGATGTCGCGCAGCGGGAGCGCGAACCCCGGATCGGTGGTGCACCGGACCTCCTCGGCATCGAGGTAGAGCGCCTCGATGTCGTGGCCGTGGACCTGGGAGACGGCCTCCAGGATCCGTGTCCGTGCCTGCTTCGCGGCGGCGAGCACCGCGTTGCCGCAGCCCCACGTGACGTGGCTGGCGACGGTCTGCCACTCGTAGGCGTTGCGATCGGTGTCGGGCGTCTCCACCCGGATCCGCGACGGGGGTACCGAAAGCACCTCGGCCGCGATCTGCGCCATGGCGGTGAGGTAGCCCTGTCCGATCTCCATGCCGGAGACGCCGAGGTTGATCGACCCGTCCTCGTTGAACTTCAGGAACGCGGCGGAGCCGGCGTTGGGCGGCATCGCGGGTGCCTTCCAGAAGGCGGCGACGGCCTTGCCGACCCGCACGTGTGGCGCGGGAGCGGGTTCCTCGACGCCCCAGGCGATCGCGTCCGCTGCGCGGTCGATGGCCTCGCGCAGCCCGGATGGGTTCATCGTCGCGCCGTACGGCAACTCGTCGCCGGCCGCGATGGCGTTGCGGCGGCGCAACTCGACCGGGTCGATGTCCAGTTCATGAGCGAGCCGGTCCAGGTGTGACTCCAACCCGAAGGTGAACTCCGAGTAGCCGAACCCGCGGTAGGGGCCACCGGGCGGCAGGTTCGTGTACACGCACAGCGAGTCCAACCGCACGTTGGGGATCCGGTACGGCCCCGTCGCCGACAGCCCGGCCGCGTTCACCACGTTCGCGCCGTACTCGACGTAGGCCCCGGCATCCCAGTGCAGCGTGTGCCGCAGGGACGTGATCGTCCCGTCTCGTCTGGCGCCGACCTTCAGGTGGGCCGTGAGCCCCTGACGCTGGTAGGTGTTGTGGAACTCCTGCTCGCGGCTCCAGCGGACCTTGACGGGACGGCCTTTGACCGCCGTGGCCAGGGCGGCGCCCATGATCTCCATCGTCACGCCGGCCTTGCCGCCGAACCCGCCGCCGACGTACGGGGTGACGACGCGCACGTCGTGGTGGGAGAGCCCGAGGGCCTCGGCGAACAGATGCCGCTGGGTGTACGGCGACTGCGACGCGCTCCACACGGTGAGTCGACCCGCGGGGTCCATCTCCGCCACGACGGCGTGCGGCTCGATCGCGGCGTGCGCGTACCGGGGCACGGTGTAGGTGCCCTCCAGCACGACATCGGCGTCGGCGAAAGCTGCCTCGACGTCGCCCTTCCGCAGCTTGCGCCAGTGGGCGATGTTGGTGCCGGGGTAGGGGGTGAACCAGGGTACGTGCGGGTAGTCGGTCAGGTCCGGGTGGATGCGCACGCCGTCGTCCGCGAGCGCTGCCTCCGTGGTGAGGGCGGTCGGCAGTACCTCGTAGGTCACCTCAAGGAGTTGCGCGCCGCGCTTGGCCGCCTGCGGGGTACGGGCGACGACGGCGGCGACCTGCTCACCCACGAACCGGACGCGATCCTGGGCGAAGACGTGCCGATCCTTCATGTACAGCCCGAAGGCGAAGGGCAGGTCCTTGCCGGTCACGACCCGCACGACACCCGGCACCTCCTCGGCGAGGTGGGCGTCGATCGCGAGGATGCGGGCGTGAGCGTGCGGGCTCGCGACGATCTCCGCGTGGAGCAGGTCGGGACCGAAGGCGAGGTCGTCGACGAACCGCGCGGCCCCGGTGACCTTGTCGAGGCCGTCGATCCGCGGGGTCGCATGGCCGACGAAGGTGGTCGACACGTCCGTCGCGTCGGCGGTGGGCGGCGGTGGGGGCGTTGTGGTCATGTCAGACCTCCTGCGCGGCAGCGCCCGTCGAGGCGCGTGCCGCGGCGAGCACCGCGTCGACGATCGATGCGTACCCCGTGCAGCGGCAGAGGTTCCCGGCGATCGCTTCCTGGACCTCCTCACGCGTCGGGTCGGGCGCCTCGGCGAGCAGTTCGGTCGCGGAAAGGATCACCCCGGGAGCGCAGTAGCCGCACTGGAAGGCGCTGAGCTCGACCAGCCGCTCCTGCAGCGCGGTGAGCCCGTCCATGCCCAGCCCTTCGACGGTCACGATCTCGTGCCCGTCCACCTCGACGGCGAGGATGAGGCAGCTGCGGACGGTCCGTTGGTCGAGGAGCACGGTGCAAGCGCCGCAGTCCCCTCGCTCGCAGCCCGCCTTGGGGCTCGTCAACCCGACGCGACCGCGCAGCACGTCCAGCAGGACGTCGCTCGGTGCGACGTCGAGCGGCCAGACCTCATCGTTCACCCGGAGCGTGATGGTGTGACGCATGTCGCCTCCTCGACGCTCATACGAGCGTGACGTCGTACCGCGGACCGTCGCCGGCGGCTCGTCCGGTTGCGGCGATCACCGCGCGGCGGAGCATCACCTCGCACATCCGCAGCCGGTACCGGGCGGTGGCGCGCACGTCGGTGATCGGTGCCACCTCGTCGCGGACGAGGTCGACGGCCGCGTCGATCGTCTCCGCGTCCACCCCGGATCCGGCGAGGAGCGTCTCGATCCGTCGGGCGCGGAGTGCGGACGCGGCGACCGCGCCGAAGGCCACCCGATAGCGGTAGCCGGGTTCGACCAGGACGGCGACGCTCGCCTGGGCGAGGTCCTCGCCGCGGGTGCGCGACAGCCGGGCGTAGGCGGCGCCGTGGTGGTACCGCGGGACAGGGATCGTCAGGTGTGTGACGATCTCGCCGTCCTCGATCGCGGTCCGCCGCGGTCCGACGAACCACTGGTCGATCGGGATCGCGCGTTCACCTGCGGGGCCTGCGGTGTGGATCACGGCGTCGTGGGTGAGCAGGACCGGGCCTGCGTCGCAACTCGGCACCGCGGAGCAGATGTTGCCGACCACCGTCGCGCGGTTGCGAATCCCCACCGACGCGACCAGGCGGGCCATCTCCTCGAGTCCGGGGAACCGGTCCTGGACCGGGTCGGAGGCCAGCAGGTCGCTGAAGGTGGCGAGGCAACCGATGTGGAGCGAGCCCTCGCGTATCTCCACCGACGACAGGCCGGGGATCCGTTTGAGGTCGATGAGCCGCGTGGGCTGGATGACGTCGTCGCGCAACATGGCGATCACGTCGGTGCCGCCAGCCAGGATCATGGTCGACCCGTCGGCACCGGCGAACTGTCCGAGGGCGTCCTCGAGCGAGGTCGGGGCCACGTACGCCAGGTCGAGGGCGATCGTCATGGTCGGCCTCCGTCGGACCGCGGCACCCGACGGGTGAGCGGTGAGCCTTCGACGGTACGCCTGGTGCCGACCGCCTCGTAGGGGCCAAGGGCACGGACCCGTCGGGCCTCACCTCCATCGCCGACACCGCCGCGCTGATGGGCTTCGCCCACCGGACGGTGGGTGAGCGCTTCCCCTGCCGCCCTGGCAGCCTGCGGCCGGGGCGCTGGCGTCGTCCTTCAGGCCACGTGCGATGCGGCAGCCGTCGGGCAGTACCGGGTGCCCGATGCGTCGCAGCCGAGCGTGATCTCCGCTTCGGCCAGCGCGTTGACGTTGGCTTCGTGGACGCCGGTGACGTCGGAGAACCGCGAGCCGGCGATGGGCTCGAGGCCGAGGGCGCGCGCGATGAAGGCCTCCATCTGAGCCCGCGCCATCGAGCGATCGGACCGGAGGCCCCCTGTCGGGCCAGTTCGATCGTCTCCCTCGGCCGGCCGTGCCACCAGAGGTCATCGGCGTCCGTCGGTGCCTCGGGCGCGTAGGCGACCGCCAACGACCGGACGCGTGGGGTCGCTACCGCGTGGCGGCGGCCACGACCTGGCGGGCACGTCGCAGCCGTCGGGCGCCGGCGAACGCGCCGACGAACCACACCAGCACGCCCAGCGCCAGGGCGATCCAGAACCACAGGTCGGCGTCCTGGGCCGTCGACTGCCCGAACCCCCACACCGTCATCACCACGACGAGCCCCAACAGTGGCGGGGTGAGCAGCAGCCGCCAGGCCGTGATCACCCGCGTGATGCTCAACGCCACGACCAGGTCGCGGTCGTCCGGATCGAGGTCATCGACGTCCTCCGGGCCGACCCGTGCGAGCTCCCGCTGGCGCTCCAACGGCAGGGCATCCCAGCGTCGCCGCGCCTCCTCATCCTGCGGTGGCGGGGGGAGCTGGAACCGTTCGGGGATGCCACGTCCGGCACGCGCATCGACCACGTTTCAGACCTCCTGGGACGGGCCACCCGGTCGCTGGTCGTCGGATGCCCGTGCTGGCTGTCGGGGGAGGGACAGGGTGCCCGAGTCGTCGAGGTGGTGCGGGCGCGTCGGCTTGTGATGCCCCCGGAGCTGTGGCACGGTTGGGCCCATGATGCGCCCCGCCCACCCGGTGTCCCCGGCTTCCAGCCGTGTGACGCGCGTGCGCGCGCAGACGCGAACGCTCCGCGCCGGGCGGCCCTCGCTGGCCTGACGGCCGCCGCCCGGCGAGGCTCGCCCCTGCACACACCGCATCGTGTGTGCGAGGGCTGGGAGCGGCCACGCCTACCCTCGTGGCCGCAGCGCCAGCCCCGCCCGATGCGACGAAGCGACGGAGCGTCACGTGAGCCAGACCATCACCGTGCACCACGGCGGCAGCAGCGCCGAGCTCGAGGCGGAGAGCACGGCCATCCAGGCGCTCAAAGCGCTGGACGCGGTCCGCGGCCAGATCGTCGCCGCGACGGTCGACGGGCACCCCTGGGACCTCGACCGTCCGGTGCCGGACGGTGCGGAGGTCGCCGCGATCTACGCGGACTCCGATGAGGGTCGTGCGATCCTGCGCCATTCCACTGCGCACCTGATGGCGCAGGCGGTCACCGATCTCTACGACGGTGCGAAGTGGGGGATCGGACCACCGGTCGAGGACGGGTTCTACTACGACTTCGACATCGGTCGGCCGTTCACCGCTGAGGACCTCGAGCGCATCGAGGAACGGATGGTCGAGCTGGCCAGGGAGAAGCAGACCTACCAGCGTGAGGAGATCACCCGCGAGGACGCCCTCGCGGAGTTCGCCGACCAGCCGTACAAGCGCGAGATCATCGAGCTCGTCGGCGACGGCACGATCGTCAGCGCCGTCGATGCCGCACCGGACGCCGACGGTGTCGACGCGGACGGCGAGCCGACCTTCACGGTCTACCGCAACGTGCGTCCCGACGGCACCGCCGCGTGGTCGGATCTGTGCCGGGGCCCCCACGTGCCGTCGACCGATCGCATCCCGGCGTTCACGTTGCTGCGCAGCGCCGGCGCCTACTGGCGCGGCCGCGAGGACCAGCCGATGCTCCAGCGCATCTACGGGACCGCGTGGGAGTCGAAGAAGGCGATGACCGCCCACCTGACGATGCTCGAGGAGGCCAGGAAGCGCGATCACCGCAAGCTCGGTCGCGACCTCGAGCTGGTGCACTTCCCGGAGGAGCTCGGGCCCGGCCTGTCGTTGTTCCTGCCCAACGGCGCGATCGTGCGCAAGCAGATGGAGGACTGGATCCGCGACGAGACCCTGCG
>SKJX01000107.1 GCA_007121785.1 Nitriliruptoraceae bacterium | reverse complement strand
GGCCGCGGCCGCGCCGGCCGGTGCCCGCGCGGCGAGCCAGGCAGCGGGCTCGTCGGGTGGCGACGGTGGTGGGCCGGTCGACCCGGAGGCGCAGGTGGCTGCGGCGATCCCGCTCGAAGAGCAGGAGGGCGCGACCCAGCTGAGCTACCGCGCTGGTAGCAGCGGCGGCAGTTCCAGCTACCTGGCTGGCGGAGGTGCGACCACGACCACCGACGATGCGGGCCGTGAGGTCCGCAAGCGTGACGACGGCTCGACGGTGCGGCAGGTCTCGGCCGGTGACACCTACGTTGCCGACGGCAAGGTCGGCCGGAACGACCCGTGCCCCTGCGGTAGCGGTCAGAAGTACAAGCGGTGCCACGGCGCGTGAGCCCGCCGGTCAGGGCACGGGGTCCTCACCAGCCTCCTCGAGGACCTCGTCGAAGGCGTCTCGTGGCCGGTGGCCCCGCGGCAGCGACCGCGTTGGCAGCGGTGGCAGGCCCGCCTCCGGCGCGGTGAGCTCCACCGCACGCCACGCGCCGCGGTGCCGCTCCAGCCGGACGGCGATCGCGCTGAGCCGCCCGTCGCGTTCGATCAGCACGGTCGCTTCGCAGGCGTCGGGAACCGGATGGGTGGACACCACCCGTCGGACGTGCGGCCCGTCACCGGACGCGGCCGGTGGGGTGGTCCGCAACTGCGCGGTGAGACGTCGGTAGGTAGCCGGCGACAGGAGGGGGCGCAGCTGGGTCAGCGACCGGCGGCCGGCGTGGACCTCCAGCCACGCCCGAGCGAGCACCGCCGCCAGCCGCGCCGGATCGGGGTCCGGTGGTCGCCGGTCGGCCGGTCGGTGGCGGGTCTCGGTCGTCGTCGCCCTCATGGCGCCGCCTCCGCTCCGCGGCCGTCCCCATCGTCCCCATCGTCCCCATCGTCCCCATCGGACAGTGGTGTGCCGGCCACCACGAAGCCGTCGAGGTGGCGTCGCAGCCACACGGTGGCGTCCGCGTCGCGGTCGGGGTCCCGGACGTGCGCCACCATCGGCCAGCCCTCGGCGGTGGCCAGCCGCAGCACCTCGACGTCCCTGAGGCCGGCGTCGGCGAGCGCCTCCGCGACGGCCACCTGCGTGTCGGCGTCGTCGACCGTTTCGAGATCCGGTTCGACCGGTTCCAGTTCCGGTGGGGGAAGCTCCCACGGGGACCCCACCGGGCGTGGGCCATCGGCGTCCAGGGCGACGGGGACCGCGAGGCGCCGCACGCGGGCGGCGAGCTGCTCGTCGTCCTCGAGCACCAGGGCGAGGACCGTCACCGTCACCGCCGAGCCCGCGGTGCGCTCGACCGCTTCCACGGTCAGGTGCTCGGCGTAGCTGCCGTCGGCCGCCGGCGTGACACCGTCGATCGCCAGCGGCGGATCCAGACCGGTCAACGCGGCGCGGGCGACCATCACCGCGAGCGACGCTGCCTCTTCCACCCCCGGCTCGACCCGCCAGCGTCCCCGCAGTTCCTCGAGGGCGATGACCGGATCGTCGGCGGGCGGCGGTTCGGAGGACGTCGACGGATCCTCGGTCAGCCCGCCGTCGGCGTCCGGGTCGGTGGGTGAGGGAGCGCCGTTCGGTGGTCCGTCGGCGCCGTGGTCGGGTGGCCCGTCGGCTTCCGGTGGCGGTGCGGTGTCGGTGGCCTCGGGTGCGGCGTCGCCGACCGGGTCCGAGGGTGTCGCCGCGTCATGGCCCGGCGGCACGTCCTGCTCCGCGGTCAGTTGCGGCACCACCAGCAGCCCCGCGACCGCCAGCCAGGGCACGGCCGCCAGCACCGCCAGGCCCGCGCGGCGCCGTTGCCGGGGTCGGTCGTGGTCCTCGTCCAGCCAGTCGTCGTTCACCTGGGGGCTCCCGTACCGGTTCCTGGGGTCGGCCCGACGCCCGCGGCGGCGCCGGGCCGGCGACGGCGCCGGCCGGCGGGTGCCGTGGACGGCAGCTCACCCGGGGGCGGGAGGAGCCGTCGCCCTGCCGTGACGTCGCAATACTTACTATACATTCCCGATGTATCTCAAGTATTTTCGATTGCGTCGATGTGTGGATGGTCGTCCGTGCCGCCCCGACCGGACCGGGGTGCCGACAGCGCTACGATGGGACCCTGACACGGATGTGCCGCGCGGAGCCGCCGGACGTCGGGGCATCGGGCGGTCACCGGTGACGCGGTCGCTCTCGGCCGTCTCGGTGCCCGTGATCAAGATCGGCGGTCGCTCGTGGCGACGCCGAACCGGACGATCGCCGCTGCCGATGACCGGTCGATCCCGCCGCCGTCCCCGATGATCGAGATGTCCCCCGTGACTGACGCGACCACCGGCCGGCCGGCTGACGAGGAGGCCGCGGCGACCGACGAGGCCGGTTCCCCCGTCCGGCAGGAGCTGACCGACGCCCAGCGGCAGGCGCGGTTCGAGGCGGAGGTGCTCCCACACCTCGACCGGCTGTACTCCGCTGCCCTGCGCTACACCCGCGATCCCACCGATGCGGAGGATCTGGTCCAGGAGTCGATGACCAAGGCGTTCCGCTCCTTCCACCAGTACCGGCCGGGCACCAACCTCAAGGCGTGGCTGTACCGCATCCTCCACACCACCTACATCTCGATGTACCGCAAGGCGCAACGTCGCCCGCAGGAGGCCCTGCAGGACGAGATCGACGACTTCTCCTTCTACGAGGAGGTGGCGCGGCCCGGGACGGGGTCCGCGGAGCGGGCCGTGCTCGAGCAGCTCACCGACGACGAGGTGAAGCAGGCGCTAGCGGAGCTGCCGGAGTCGTTCCGGCTCGCGGTGTACTACGCCGACGTGGAGGGCTTCGCCTACAAGGAGATCGCGGAGATCATGGAGACGCCCGTCGGCACGGTGATGTCGCGGCTCCACCGGGGAAGGAAGGCGCTGCAGAAGGCGTTGGCTGAGTACGCACGGTCCCGTGGGCTGGTCGACGCCGATACCCCCGAAGGGCCGGATGGGACGACCCCGACGACCGAGGAGCAGCCGTGACCGACGACCAGATGGGAAACTGCGGCTCCGACTGCGAGGACGCCCTCGAGCGGCTCGAGGCGTTCCTCGACGGGGAGCTGCCGCAGGACGATCTCGGCGACATCGAGCAGCACCTCGCTGACTGCTATCCGTGCACCGACCGGGCATCCTTCGAGGAGCAACTCCGCGCGATCGTCCGGCGGGGGTGCACCGATCAGGCGCCACCGGCCCTGCTGGAGCGGATCCGCACCCACCTGGGCGACGCCAGCGTCAGCTGACGGCGGCCGCGGGGCACCGTCACCGACCTCCTCGAGGAGTCCCGATGTCCGCTCGTCCCGTGCTCGTGACCGGTGCCGCCGGCTTCATCGGCTCGAACCTCGTCGACCGGTTGCTCGAGGACGGCCGGCACGTGATCGGCGTCGATGACCTCTCGACGGGCTCGCTGTCCAACCTCGCGGAGGCCCGCTCGGAGCGCCACGCCGGGCGGTTCGATTTCGTCCGGCTCGACGTGCGGCAAGGCGGGCTCCTCCCGGTCGTTGAGCGGCACCGACCCGAGGTGATCCATCACCTCGCCGCCCAGATCGACGTCCGACGAAGCGTCGACGATCCCCTGCACGACGCCGACGTCAACGTCCTCGGCACGATCGCGGTGCTGGAAGCGGCCCGCCAGGCGGGCGTCCGCAAGGTCTGCTACGCGTCGTCGATCGGTTCGTACGGTGAACCGTCCGAGGAGCAGCTACCGGTCAACGAGTCGTTCACGACCCCGGCCGTCTCCCCGTACGGCGTCTCCAAGCGGGTCGCCATCGACTACCTGCGCACCTACGAGCAGCTGTACGGGCTCGAGTGGACCGCGCTGACCTTGGCCAACGTCTACGGGCCCCGGCAGACCACCAGCGGGGAGGGAGGGGTCGTCGCCACCTTCGCCGGGCGGATGCTCGCTGGCGAGCCGTGCACGATCTTCGGTGACGGCGAGCAGACCCGCGACTTCGTGTTCGTCGACGACGTCGTTCACGCGTTCGTGCTGGCGAGCGACCGTGGCTGTGGGCAGCGGTTCATGGTCGGTACGGGTGAGCGGACCTCGATCAACCAACTGTTCCGGGCGTTGGCGGCCGCCACCGCCTACGGCCACGCACCGACCCACGCGGACGCCCAGCCGGGTGAGGTCCGCCACAGCAGCCTCGATGCGCGCGAAGCGGGGCAGCAACTCGGATGGAAGCCCTGGACCACGTTGGAGGAGGGGCTGGCGGCGACGCTGGCCTGGGCGGCGGATCGGGGCTGAGCGCACGCGGTTGTCGGTCCGGCGTTGTCGCGGGACGTGGTTGTGCGGGGCCGAGAGGTTACGCTCCGTTGCGACGGATGGGCGGTTGCCACGTGCCGCGGTCGGACGACAGCAGCGCGCTCATGTCGCAGGTGCACGCTACCGTCGTCGGTCCGGTCAGGTCGGAGGCGGCACGCCATCGACGCCGGTGGGCCGGAGGCTGGGGCTCGTGGGGCTCGGCGATGCCGGGCAGCGAACGTCGAGGGCAGCCACCGTCGAGGGCAGCGAACGTCGAGGTACGGACGATCCAGATCGAAGCGGTGAGGGGAGCCGATGTCGTACTCGCATGAGGTGGGGGAACGGTTGCGGCGCGTCCGTGTCGAACGCGGGCTGTCCCTGCAGGAGGTCGAGCGATCCTCAGGAGGTCGCTGGAAGGCGGCGGTGATCGGCTCGTACGAGCGTGGAGACCGCAACATCAGCGCCACACGTCTGCTCGAGCTCGCCGAGTTCTACGACGTCAGTCCGGTGCAGGTGCTCCCGGGGGACGCTCCCGAGCGCTCCGGCGGCGGCGACGCGATGACGATCGACCTTGGAGTCCTCGACCGTTTCGGCGGGCGGTACTCGCTGATCCGGCGGTATCTGGAGACGATCCAGGTGCAGCGGGGCGACTTCAACCGTCGGGTGCTGTCGGTCCGGGGCGAGGACCTTCGGGCGCTCGCGGTCATCCAGGAATGCACCCCGGCGGAACTGGTCGACGAACTGCGGCGCAACGGCATCCTCGGCAGCGAGGACGGTCCACCGGTCGCGGCCGACGGGTCCCTGTAGCGCGTCGCCACCGCCCGCCGGTGGGCCCCGTCAGCTGCTGGTGCTCCCGAGGATCCGGTTGGTCGCGTCGAGGACCGAGCGAGCGACCGCGTCCTGTGGGGTGTCGCGCACGATCGCTGTCCCGCTGAGCAACCCACCGGTGCGCTCGCCCTGGACCTCGAGCACGGTGACCGCCAACGTCGATCCACCGACGGTCACCATCTCGACGCCTTCGAGTTCCACGGCTGGTGCGTCGTCGAGTAGCTGCCGCACGGCGGTGATCGTTGCGCGCGCGATCGCGCGGTGCCGTCCCGAACTGGTCGTGGGCGCCTCGCCGGTGCTCCGCACCTCCTCGCCGTCGCGCTCCAGGGCGACCTCGGCGAGCAAGCTGTCGCCGACCCGGCGCAGCCCGACCTCGGCGATCGCGACCCGCGAGGTGACGGGCAGCCCCTGTCCCTCCTCGAGCTGCACGACGCTGATCACCCGATGGTCGGTGGGAAGGCCGAAGCGAGCCATCAACACCGTCTGTACGTCCCGTACGGTCTGCTTGGGGTGGCGGTCGAGGGTGGTGAGGACGTGGAGTTCGTCGATGTCCCGATCGAAGCCCGGGACCAGGCGCGAGCCGACCAGCCCCGGGACCGCGGTCAGCGCCCGCTCGACGTCGAGGCGCGCCTCCGGGTCGTGGAGGTCGACGCGGCGAGGTCGCTGCGTCAGATCGATCTCCGCAGCGAGTTCGGTGGTTTCATCGGTCGTCGCCCCGGCCGGTCGGGTGTCGTCGGTCGGACGTGGATCCGCCATGCCACCGTCGGCGGCTCGCCTCGAGTGGTCCCGGTCGGTCGGGTCGTCCACGTCGCCTCCCGTGTTCGTCGCGGTGGTCTGCGGGCGGACCCTAGCGCCGTTGGCTGCCGGATCAGCGCCGCTTCGACGCGCCTTCGACCCCACGACCTGCGCCGATGGTGAACGGTCGTCCCCGTGTCGGGGGAGGACCGGTGCTCGTGGGTCACGATGCGTCGCTTGTGGCTCGCTGATGTAGGCGTCATCGTCCGATTCTCGTGTTCGGTGCGTGACGCTCGTCGACCATCGAGCGCGCGCAGGATCGCGGGATCCCAGCGATGCGCGCCGAGTGCTCGTCACCCTACGTCGCTGCTCGTTCACCCAACGCGGTGGACGACGGGGTGTCTGTCGCGTACCGTGCGCGTCTGTGCACGCTCCGCCTACGGTCAGCACCGTACGGCTGGGGCGGGCCTGGCCTCACGGGGCGCGACGACATGAAAACTGCAGAGCGAGCGATGTGCGGGGGAGGTCACGACCGGTGACGTGCGGCCCCCAGGGGTTGCACTCCCGAACAAGCACGGTCCGACGCCCTTCGGGGCCGGAGCAACGCACGACCTTCCACCTTGGTGGTGGACCATCGAGCGGAGCGGATCGACCTACGCCCTTAGCGGATGCGTGGGGAGGATCGACGACTCGATGGAGGTGTGCATATGAAGAGGATCTTCCTCACCATGGCCAGCCTCGCGGCG
>SKJX01000086.1 GCA_007121785.1 Nitriliruptoraceae bacterium | reverse complement strand
TACGACTGTGGCATCCTGATCGGCTTGGCGGCCGAGATGGCTGGGTCGACCGCGGCGGAGGACATCGCGGAGAACATGATCGAGGTCACCGCTGGTGACACCGAGTGCTCCACGTTCGAGGAGTGCCGGGATCTGATCGCTGATGGTGAGTCGATCGCCTACCAGACCGCGTCGGGTGTGGTGCTGACCAGCACCGACACCGGCAACGGCGAGCCGGAGTCCGGCTCGTACGAGGTCTGGGAGATCGACGGGGAAGGCTCCCTCAACGTCCTCGAGACCGTGATCTCGAGCTTCTGAGCCGGGAACTCAACGCAAGTGTCATGAGGATGGGCCCCACCAGCGGTGGGGCCCATCCTCATGACACGAGCCCGGCACGGGTGGAGCACGCGCCCAGCCGCGAGGTTCAGATGCTCGCGCCGTCCACCGGTTCGGCGTAGACCACGACGTTGTCCTCGTAGCTGCGCTCGGTGTTGTCGAAGGCGCCACCGCAGGTGATCAGGGCCAACCGTGGTTCCCCGAACCGCGTGAAGATTTCGTCGATCGGCAACTCGTCCTTGGTGTAGACCGTCCGGGCGACGACCCGCCACTCGCTGACGTCGCCGTCGGCATGCTCCACGTTGATTGCCTCACCCTCCTCCATCGTCCGCAGATCGAAGAAGGCGCCCTCGCCCTGTTCACGGGAATCGACGTGTCCGGACAGCACGGCGGTACCGGTGGGGGAACCGACCTCGACGCCGGGCTCGTACCACCCGATCCGGTGGATGTCGTGCGGGATCTCCATGCCCCCGTCGTCCTCGAGCCCGACGGGATCGACCGACGCGTCGACGCCGATCGCGGGGATCGACAGCCTCACGGGTTCCGCCGGCGGCGGAGCGACCTCCGGCTCCGGGGTCGGGTCCTCGGCCAGCTCCGAGGGCGTCAGCTCGCCTGGAGGGTCGGGGAGACGGGTGTCCGGCGCAGCGTCCTGGCTGATCGCGTCCAGGTCACCGACCGTCTCCGCCGGCTGCGTGACGAGCCACACGGCCGGTGCGCCCACGAGCAGGGTCAGGCCGGCGACCATCATGGCGATGCTGCGGCCGGTCATCGGTGCCTCCGTGCGGGTCGTGAACGAGCTTCGGGGCGGGCGGGAGAGTGGGACGGTCGGGGGAGCGACGGTGAGGGGAGGAGGCCGACGGCCTCCTCCCCTCACCCGCGCATCACCAGCTTGCGATGCGCGTCGAGCCTGTCAGCGGCGGCGCCGTGCGGTCGCGACGGCCGGAGCGGCGAGCCCGACGGTGCCGAGCACCATCAGACCGGCGACCCACAGGGGCAGACCGGAGTCGGTCGCGAGTCCGCCCGTACCGGAGTCGACGTGGGTCGGCTGCTCGACCTCGTCGGCCTCGTCGGCCTCGTCGGCGTCGTCGGCTGCCGCGGTGCCGACGTCGATGGTGAAGACGACCGGCTCGAAGCTGCCGGTCGGGTCCTCCGGGTCGGAGACGTAGGCGTGGACGAAGGTCGCCACACCGGCTTCCAGGGTCAGGTCGGTCTCGAAGAACGGCGCGTCACCGGGGAGGCCGACGCCGATCGGAAGGTCACCGGCAGCCAGATCCAGCGGACCCAGCTCCCCACCGACGCTGAAGGTGTCGAGTGCATCGCCTGCTGCGGTGAGCTCCACCTCGGGAGCGGCGGCGGTGTGACGGACGGTCACGCGGCTCTCGCCGTCGGCGAGCTCGCTCGCGTCGTTGCTGAAGAGCGCCAACTCCGGAGCGATCTCGCCCTCAGCATCGAGGTGAGCGACCAGGGTGACGTTGGCTCCGGCCGGTACCTCGCCGGAGAAGGTGATGAGCGGGTCCTCGCCGTCGGGGTCGGTCCCCGCCGCGTAGACCTCGATGTCGTAGTCGCCGGCTGGGACGGTGGCGCCCGCGGTGTCGGTGGGCGAGAAGCCCTCGAGCAGCGGGTCCCCGTTCGCCCAGACGTCGACGTCCGCGCCGGGGACGGCGTGGACGACCCAGACGTCGGCGTCCTCGTGGTTGTCGGCCATGGCGGCGGTGGCCGGGATGGCCATCAATGCGGCCAGGGCCAGTCCGACCGTCAGCTTGCTTCTCATGTGTTGCCTCCGCGTTGCGTCGGTGTGGTGCGGGTCACCGTCGGTTCGTGCGCCGTAGGTCCGACGTATGTCCCGGTCACCCCTCCTCGCGGCGGACCAAGCCACGGAGGCGATGGCAGCGAAGGACGTGCCGAACGGGGCGCGGTCCCGCGCTCCCTCGCGTTCAGCGCCCCGAAGGCCGCAGCGGGACGCGGTCCCGGTCGGCGAAACCGCCTCCGACGCGCGCGCCAGTCGCGCGCAGTACGGGGCGATCGCTCAGTGCTGCGCCAGGGTCCCGAGATAGAGTTCGATCACCTTGGGGTCGGCGAGCAGGTCCTCGCCGGTGCCGGTGTAGGCGTTCTGCCCCTGGTCGAGCACGTAGCCGCGGTGGCAGATCTGCAGGCAGCGCCGCGCGTTCTGCTCGACCATGACGATCGAGACGCCGGTTGCGTTGATCTCGCGGGCGCGCAGGAACGACTCGTCCTGCAGCGCCGGCGACAGGCCCGCCGATGGCTCGTCAAGCAGCAGCACGCTCGGCTGCATCATCAGGGCCCGGCTCATCGCCACCATCTGGCGCTCCCCTCCGGACAGGCCACCGGCGCGTTGCCGACGCCGTTCACCGATCAGGGGGAACAGGTCGCAGACGAAGTCGAACCGCTCCTGGAAGTCCTTGGGGCGCAGGTACAGCCCCATCTCCAGGTTCTCCTCGATCGTCAGGCTCGGGAACACGTTGCGGGTCTGCGGGACGTAGCCGACCCCCATCGATACCAACTCGTTGGCCGGCTTGTTGGAGATGTCCTCGCCGCGCAGGGTCACCTCGCCGGAGCGGACGTCGACGAGGCCGAAGAGCGCCTTCAACAGCGTCGACTTGCCCGCACCGTTCGGGCCGATGATGCCGACCAGTTCCCCAGGGTGGAGCTCGAGGTTGCAGCCGGCCAGGATGTCGATGCCCGGCAGGTAGCCGGCGGTCACGTCCTTGGCGTTGAGCAGCGGCTCGCTCACGACACGTCCTTCGAGGTGGCAGCGGCGAGGTTCATGCGTGCGACTCCCCATCGGGGTCGTCCGACGGTGCGGACACGTCGCCGGTCGCGGGTCCTTCGTGATCATCCAGGACCGGGGAGCGTCCGACGGTCTCCGTCGACGCCGCCGCGGTCGTCGCCAACGTCGTCGGGGTGAACCGGCTCTCGTCGCCGTGGTCCTCGCCGATGTAGGCATCGATGACCTGTGGGTCTGCAGCGACCGCTGCCGGCGGCCCCTCGGAGATGATCTTGCCCTGGGCCATGACGATCACCCAGTCGCTGATGTCCATCACGACGTCCATGTCGTGCTCGACGAACAGCACGGTCATGCCGAAGGACGGCAGGTCCTTGACGTGGGTGAGCAGTGACTGGGTCAGCGCCGGGTTCACCCCCGCCATCGGCTCGTCGAGCATGACCATCTCGGGTTCGACCATCAGCGCACGAGCCATCTCCAGCAGCTTGCGCTGTCCGCCCGAGAGCTCACCGCCCAACTCGTCGCGCATGTAGTCCATGTTGAACCGCGCCAGGAGCTCGTCCGCACGGGCACGGATCTCGGTCTCCTGGGCTGACCAGATGGTGGGCAGCAACGCCGAGAGGAACCGTTCACCCCGCTGCTGGGTGGCGCCGAGCAGCATGTTCTCCATCACCGACAGCCGGGTCAACGCCTTCGTCAGCTGGAAGGTGCGGACCATCCCCAACCGTGCGACCTTGTGGGCGGGGACGTTGGCTAGCGGCTGACCGTTGAACGACCACGTCCCGCGGTCGGGGCGGTCGAACCCGGTCATGAGGTTGAAGAACGTCGTCTTGCCGGCACCGTTCGGGCCGATCAGGGAGGTGATCGCCCCGCGCTGGATCTCGAGGTGGTCGACGTTGACCGCGGTGAGACCACCGAACGAACGGCGGACCTCGTCGACCACCAGGATCGGGTCCGGCTTGCTGACGCCCGGCTCCGGGGTGACGTCGGCCAGGGCTGCGGCGGCCGCAGTGGGTTCAGCCATCGAGCACCATCTCCCGCTTGTTGCCGAGGATCCCCTGGGGGCGGAACACCATCAGGATGACCAGGAGCAGACCGACCAGCGCCAGCCGGGTCGCACCGCCGGCGCCGGACGGCAGGATGCCGGTGAGCGTCAGCGTGCGCTCGGTCACCGCCAGCAGGAACCAGAACGTCAGTGACCCCAGTACCGGGCCGAAGATCGTGGCGGCGCCGCCCATGATCAGGGCGGTGTAGGCGTAGAAGGTCAGCTCCGGTCGGAAGCCGTCGGCGAAGAACGAGCCCTGGAAGAGCACCAGGACCATGCCGGCGGTCCCACCGAGGACCCCCCCGAGGATCAGCGCCTGCATTTTGTAGGCGAACACGTTCTTGCCCAGCGCGCGAGCGGCGTCCTCGTCCTCGCGGATCGAGCGCACGACGCGACCCCAGGGGCTGCGCATCAGCGACCAGATCAACAGGCAGACCAGCGCGACGAGGATCCATCCGACGATGACGACCCACAGGCGCGTGTGGGTGAACTGCAGCCAGCCGAAGCTGTAGCGACCAGGAGGGATCGGGTTCATCGCGTTCCACGTCTGCGTGAACCCGGCCCCACCCACCTGCGACGGGATACCGAACGGCCCGCCGGTGAACTCCGCGAGCGTGTTGGACCGGGAGGTGAAGCGCAGGATCTCCGCCGCCGCGATGGTCGAGATGGCGAGGTAGTCCGCGCGCAGGCGAAGCGTCGGGGCTCCCAGGACCAAGGCGAGCAGCACGGCGGCGAGCACGCCGCAGAGCAGGCCGACGAAGAACGGGACCTCGAAGATCGAGACGCTGATGGCGAGCCCGGCGGCCCCCATCAGCATGAAGCCGACCTGGCCGAAGTTCAGCAGGCCCGTGTAGCCGTAGTGCACGTTGAGGCCGCTGGCCGCCAGCGCGTAGACGATCGCGCTCGGGCCGATCGCGGTGTTGACGCTCGAGGCGAGGATCGCCAGGAAGACATCCATCAGCCGATCCTCTCTGCTCGGCCGAGCAAGCCCTGCGGTCTGACGAGCAGGATGATGATCAGCACGAACAGCGCCCAGACGAGCTTGAGTTCGGTCGAGAAGAACAGGGTCGACAGTTCGGTGACCAGCCCGACCACGATCGACCCGAACATCGCGCCGTACGCCGTCCCGAGGCCGCCGAGGATCACCCCGGCGAACATCAGCAGCAGCAACCGGAAGCCCATGATGAAGCTGACGTTCTCCACCAGCCCGTTGAGGATCCCCCCGAACCCGGCCAGCCCGGTCCCGAGGATCCAGATGACCAGGATCACGCGGGTGACGTTGATGCCGGAGGATTCGGCGAGGTCGCGGTTGTCGGACACCGCCCGCATCGCTTTGCCGATCCGGGTCCGCTGCAGCATCGTCGCGACGAGCACCAGGACGATTAGCGCGAGGAGCAGGACGATGAGGTCGCGGGGCGTGACCCGCAGCGGTCCGATGACGAACGCGTCCTGGATGGTGTAGTCGAAGTACGGGCGGCTCGAACTGCCGAAGACCAGCTGGTTGACGTTGCGCAGGACCAGCATCATCCCGATGGTGATCACCAGCATCTGGATCAAGCCCGTCCGGCGCTTGCGCAGCGGCTGCCACAGGCCCCGGTCGATGGCCCCCCCGATGGCGGCGGAGATCACCACCGCGATCGCGCCGGCCCCGATCAGTTGGATCCCGGCACCGACGCCCGCGGGTGCGTTGAGGAACCAGGCGATGACCGCGCCGGTGGTGACCAGCTCACCGTGGGAGAAGTTGACCAGCCCGGTGGTGCCGAAGATCAGCGACAGGCCGATCGCGGCGATGGCGATGATGACCCCGAACTTGAGCCCGTTGAACGTCTGGCTGATCAGGCGTTCGCTGAACGGCGTGACCTCGGCAGCCTCGCCGAACGGGAAGAGCAGCGTGCGTTCCTGCCCGGTGCGGACGTTGGTCTCGAGCGAGGCCCGCTCGGGGTCACGGAGCTCGACGCCCTCGGGCAGGGTGTCGGCCTGCAGGGTGACGACGTAGTCGCCGGGCTCGGGCACCGGCTGGGACCAGCTGCCGTCCTCGTCGGACTCGACCTGGCCGACGACCTCACCGTCCAGGGTCTCCACCGTGATGATCACGCCGGGGATCGGCTCGTCGTCCCCGGTGACCAGGGTGCCGCGGAACTCCTCGCCGCCAGCGTCCTCCTCGTCCCCCGCGTCGTCGGCCTCGTCGGTGTCCTCCTGCGCAACCACCTCGACGTCGGTCGCGAGCACCGGGGCCACCAGGAGGGTGGGGACGAGCAGCACCGCGAGGAGCGCGGTGACCGCGATCCGGCGCAGCGCCAGCACGCAGCCTCGCCGAGCTCCAACCACCACGAAGTCCTCCATCCCTGGACGTCGGGCTCCCGCTCCCACCGCCCGACGACCCGCCGATCGCCGGAGTCTAGGCGGATTCGTGCTCGGAGGTGGAAGGCCGAGTGCTCTGTGCGCCTGTGGTGCCCCCCCGGCTGCCGTCCCGGGGGTGGGCGGGCAGAGCGCCCGGCGACCGGGACCCTGCCGGGCACCGGTAGGGTACGCGGCTGGGCCAAGATGGAGCCCGGCATCCGGTCGGTAGCGAGAGGTGCACGTGGCGATCTCATCGGACGTCGTCGCCGTGCTCGCGGTCGTGAGCACGGCGATCAGCGTGATCTTGCTGGTCGTGGTGCTGATCCTCGCACTGCGCCTGCGCGTGGTGCGGCGCACGCAGCTGCGCGTCTTCGGCCGGGGCGAACGCGATGTCGTGGATCTCCTGGATGGGCACGACGGTGAGCTGCGCGAGCTCCGGGAAGCGCTCGGACTGGTGCGTGACGACGCGGGGGAGTTGCGCGAGCGGCTCCGCAGTGCGGTGACCCAGGTCGCCGTCGTCCGCTACGACGCCTTCGAGGACATGGGCGGTGCGCTGTCGTTCTCGGCCGCGTTGCTCGATGACCGTGGGGACGGGATGGTGCTGTCAGCCATCAACGGTCGTGCGGAGACCCGGTGCTACAGCAAGCAGATCAACGCCGGCGAGAGCGAGCACAGCCTCACCGACGAGGAGATGGCGGCGATCGACGCGGCCCGTCGGGGGGAGCGCACCGCCGGGGCACGGTTCGGTCGTCGCCGACGGAGGGCGTCGTGATGGAGGGACCGGAGACCGACCACGCCGCCGGGCCGATCGTGCCCGCAGGTGACGGGCCCGTCGCCTACCTCGGCCCCGCGGGCACGTTCACCGAGACCGCGGCGCGCATGATCACCGGTATCGACGACGAGCAGGAACTGCTGCCGCTCGGCGACATCTCGGAGGTGTTGCGGGCGGTCGACGACGATCGCGCGACGCGCGGGGTCGTCCCGATCGAGAACACCCTCGAGGGGTCGGTCACCGCCACGCTGGACGCGCTCGCGTTCGACACCGACCTGCTGATCCACGGCGAGCTCGAGCTCCCGGTCAAGCTGGTGGCTGCGGGCTTGGAGGGCGTCGAGCTGGAGGCGGTCGAGCAGGTCCACTCGCATCCGGTCGCGCTGGCCTCCTGTCGACGCTGGCTCGCCGCCACCCTGCCGGAGGCGGAGCGGGTCGGTGCGGCCTCCACAGCCCGTGCGGCCGAGACCGTGGCCGGGCTCGACACCCGCCACCTGGCCATCGTCAACCCGCTCGCCGCGGAGCGCTACGGGCTCGAGGTCGTCGCCCGCAGCATCAGCGACCGGGCCGTCAACACCACCCGGTTCGTGATCCTGGGGCGCCACCTCCCGGAGCCGACCGGCTGGGACAAGACCTCGGTCGTGGTCTTCATCGAGGCCAACCGGCCGGGCGCACTGTTGAAGCTGCTCGAGATCTTCGCCGAGCGCGATCTGAACCTGACCAAGATCGAGTCGCGCCCCACCAAGGCCGAGCTCGGGGAGTACTGCTTCTTCCTGGATGTCGAGGGCCATCTCGCGGACGAACGCGTCGGGGACGCTCTGGCTGCGGTCAAGCGCACCCACCGCGACGTCAAGGTGCTCGGCTCTTACCGTCGCTCGGGGGCCCGCCGTCCCGACGAGGCCGCCCGGATCCAGACGGACGACGCGGCCTACCGCGACGCCGCGGACTGGCTGGCCGCCTGGCGGCAACGGGTGGGTGCGACGAACGGCGCGTAGCCGCCGCGTCGCTGGGTTAGCCTCGTGTCATGATCGATCCACGGCTGCTCCGAGATGACCCCGACGCAACCGCGGCGGCACTCGCCCGTCGTGGTGTCGACCGTGCGGCGCTCAAGGAGCTCCGCGACCTCGAGGAGCGGCGCCGCCAGACGATCGCCGAGCTCGACCGGGCACGCGCCGAGCAGTCCGACGCCTCCAAGGCCATCGGACGCGCCTCCGCGGAGGAGCGGCCCGCGCTGATCGAGGCGGCCCAGCAGCTCAAGGGCCGCGTCGCGGACGCCGAACGGGCGCGGGAGGCGGCCGCCACGGCACACGAGGCGGCGTTCGCCCGCGTCCCGAACCTGCCACACCCCGACGCTCCCGACGGTCAGGAGGGCGACGGCGAGGTGTTGCGGACCTTCGGTCGCAGACCTGCGTTCGACGGTGAGCCGCGCGACCACGTGGAGCTGCTGGAAGCGGGCGGTGCTCTCGATCTGGAGCGGGCAGCGAAGGTCTCCGGGTCGCGGTTCGCCTACCTCAAGGCGGAGGGCGCGCTGCTGGAGTTCGCGCTGGTCCGCTACGCGATCGATGTCGCTGGTCGTCACGGGCACGTGCCGGTGATCCCCCCGGTCCTCGTCCGCGAGGAAGCGATGTACGGGACCGGGTTCCTGCCCACCGACGAGCAGCAGCTGTTCCGGACCCGCGACGATGACTTCTACCTCATCGGGACCTCGGAGGTGCCGCTGGCCGGCATGCACCTCGACGAGGTCCTCAACCCCGCCGAACTGCCGCTGCGCTACGCCGGCTACTCACCGTGCTTCCGCCGCGAGGCCGGAGCACATGGCAAGGACACCCGCGGGATCCTGCGGGTCCACCAGTTCGAGAAGGTCGAGCTGTTCTCGTTCGTCCACCCGGACGCCTCGGACGCCGAACACGAGCGGATCCTGGCGATCGAGGAGGAGATCTTCGCGGGGCTGGAGATCCATGCCCGTATCGTCGACATCCCCGTCGGAGACCTGGGGGCGTCGGCGGCGCGCAAGTACGACATCGAGGCGTGGCTCCCCGGCCAGCAGGCCTACCGCGAGGTGACCTCCTGCTCGAACACCACCGACTACCAGGCGCGGCGGCTTCGGACGCGCATCCGGGTCGATGGCGGGGACAACCTGCTCGTGCACACGCTGAACGGCACGGCCCTGGCCGTCCAGCGGGCGATGATCGCGCTGGTCGAGCAGCACCAGCGGGCCGATGGCAGCGTGGTGGTCCCGCCGGCCTTGGTGCCCTACCTCGGTCACGAGGTGCTGTTCGGATGACCACCGGGGTGTCGCCGTGCCGGTCGATGGTCGTTCAGTCGTCGTGGCGCCAGAGGATGCCGGCGTCGAGCGCGGCGGGCGCATCAGCCAGGTCCCGGTACTGAGGGACGCTCACGCCGACGTGCCGGCGGCACACCTCGCGGAAGGTGACCGTGCTGGCGTCGTCGCCGAACTGGCCCATCGGGTAGCCGCACAGCAGAGAGAACGGGGCTCGGGCGGCCAGTTCGTTCCACCAGTCCTCGAGCGCGAGGGCGGCGGTCACCTCGCCCCGGTCCCACAGCAGGGCGACCATCTCCCCGTAGATCCGCACGCCGGCGCCGGCGGTGCACAGCTCGGAGAGCAGGTCCCCAGCGAGGATCTTGAACCGGTGCCGGTCCGGTTGGCCGGCGAGGGACATCTCGGCCAGGAGGTGGCCGGCGTCGATCGCGACGTACCGGCCGGCGGCCCCGGCAGCAGCAAGATCGACCCCGCGGTCGGCGAGGTCCAGCTCGACGGCGTCGCGGAGGCGCTGCTCGGCGACGATCGCCACGGCCTCGCCGCGATGCAGACCGGCCCGGACGAAGTCGGCGACCGTGCGGACGTGCGCGTCGGGATCGTCGTGGAAGGTGACCAGGTGTGACGCGCGATCCGTCCCTGGTCTGTCGACCGGGTCGTGGGCCATGAGGCTCCTGACCGGGGTGAGTTGGGCGGGCAGGGTGAACTGACCGGATTCTTCCCCGAAGCTACGCGCCACGCCGGAGGAGTCAACGGGTCGGCGGGGCAACAGGACGATCACCGCCGCGAACGCACGCGAGGTCGGGGCCAGTGCGCGGAGACTCGACGGCACGGGGATGCCGGAGGTGGTCCTCGCAAGGCCGCCGTCGGGCGCCGCCGGGGCCGGGCCCACGCCTGTCGGGCGACCGCGGTGGGGTCCACACGACGCCGCTAGCCTGTGGCTCGACCGCGGTCGACGCGGTCCAGGAGGGTTGGCCGAGCGGACGAAGGCAGCGGTCTTGAAAACCGCCGGGCGCTTCGCGCGTCCCGTGGGTTCGAATCCCACACCCTCCGCTCGACACGGTCTGGTCGCTGATGGCGAGCTCACACGTCCATCGACGTGCAGCGTGGTGGGACGCGACGCAGGTCGCCATCCGGCTCGTGCTCGTCGGTGAAGTCTGGGGACGGTGGTGACGAGGTCGGCTGGGGGCGGCGCGACGGTGGCCGCTGGTGTATCGGACGAGGCGGTACCGACGGTCGGTCCGACGCGTGGACTCCAGCCGCCGCTGCTGCTGGCTGGTGCGGCCGTCGCCGTACTCCCCCTCGTGGTCTCGGAGGGCGAGCGACCCTGGGTCACGGTCCTGCTCGCCGTCATCGCGGGCGGAGCAGCGACGACGTGGTGGTTGACTCGGGCCGGCCGGCTCCCCGAGCCCATCGTGCGGTGGATGCCGCTGGTGTGCACGCTCGTCGCCTTCGCCAGCCTGGCGCTGGTGCTCACGACCGTCGGCTCCGGGTGGGTCATCTCCGCCGTGCCCGTGGTGGTCGCCTGCAGCGCAGCGCTGTCGACGACGCCGGGGCAGGTGCTGCGATGGATCTTCCAGATCGCCCTGCTGGTGCTGGTCAGTGTCGCCCTGTGGGATGCGGGCAGCGACCCGGGCGAGATCGCTCTGGTGACGCTGTTGATCGTGGCGGTGATCGCGGTCGCGGAGGTGTTCACCCGTGAGCTGCGTCGGACCCGCGCTGCGGAAGCCGAGGCGCGTCGCGCAGCGGAACGACGTGCGGAGCTGCTCTGGACCGCGCGTCGCCTACCGGGACGGAGCGTTCAGGCGGCGGCCGAAGCGGTCACGCGCACCTTGCGGCAACTGGCGTTCGACGCCGCCGGTGTCGCGAGGGTCACTCCTGATGGGCTCGTCGGCGTCTACATGGAAGGCATCCCGGAGGCGGATCAACCGATCCCTCCTGGGACCGGCGTCGCCTGGGAGGCGATGGAGCAGGACGAGACGATGGTGCTCGCGGACTACCAGCGGTCCGAGAACCGGATGGAGGAACGACCGACGATCCACTCGACCGTGGTCACTCCGATCCGAGTCGACGGGGCCGCGGTTGGCACGGTGATGTGTGCCCGACGGATCGCGGCACCGCCCACCGATGCCGAGATCGAGATCGCCGAGGTGCTGGCCGACCATCTCAGCGGGGTGTTCGCCGCGGAGGAGCGGCAGGACCGGCAGCGGCAGGTGCTCGACCGTGTCGAGGAACTCGACCGGATGCGTACCGGCCTGGTCTCGGCCGTCTCGGCTGAGCTGCGTGATCCGCTCACGATCGTGCGGGGTATCGCCAGCATCCTGCGGGTCCACGGTGACCGCCTGGCTCCCGCGGAACGTCGGGCGTTCCTCGAGCGGCTCGGAGCCCAGACCCAGGATCTGCGTCGCGTGGTGGACGCGATCCTCGACTTCTCACGACTCCAGTCCCGTCGGGACGAAGCGACGACCAGCCCGGTCGTCGTGGCCGACCTGCTCATGCTGCTGCGGGAGGATCACCAGGTCGAGTTCGTCCCGTCGGTCGACCGGATCCCACGGAGCTGGCAGGTGCAGGTCGACCCGGCGCTGCTGCGGTTCGGGCTGCAACTGCTCGTCGAGCCCCGCCTGGCGCCGACCGGCGACATCCAGCCCGTGCGCATCGACGTCGCCCCGGGCGACGGGGGCATCGACCTGGTGCGTCGCACCGACCAGAGCCCGACGATCTCGCGGTTGGCCCTGTCGCTCGCGTCGCAGGTGTTGAGCGCAGCGGGTGCGTCGGTGTCGGACGAGGACGACCCGCGGGTCCGGCTCCTGACGCAGGCTCGGCCGAGTACCGCCGACGTCCGGGCCGTCGCCCACGGGGAGTTTGCGTGATGGGGGGCTGGCGTACGCGCGGGATCGGGGCCGAGGATGACTGGCGCGCCGCGTCCGTGCTGACCTCTTCGGCCACGCGCTTCGCGATCGTCGTGCCGGTCATCGGTTCGCTGGCGTACGCGGGTGCAGCTGCGCCGGTCGCTGATGGGTCGCTCTTCGTCGGGTTGGCGGCCGTCATCGTGGTGTTGGCGGTCGTGCCGCTGATCCGCCCCTGGCTGCCGATCGCCGCTGAGACGGATGCCGCGCCGCGGTTCGACGTCGTGTGGCAGGTGCTCTCGGTCGTCGGGGGCACAACCGCCGGTTCGGCCTTGCTCGTGTACGCGAGCGACATCGAGGTCGAACCGTTCGCCGCCCTGTTCGCGCTGCTGCTCGTGGTGGGTGCGTACGCCTTCCCGCGCCCACTGCGGCCGTTCCTGTTGGCGTGGACCGTGGTCGTGTGGCTCGCGACGATGTGGCTCGGCGGCGTCGACGAGCTCGAGGTCCTGATGCTCCACCTCGGCGGTGCGGTGTTGACGATCGCCGCGACGACCCGTAGCTCGACGGTGCTGTCGAGGTCGCTGGTGGCTGAGGAACGCTCACGTCGGGCCGCGGAGCAGCACGCACGACTGCTGAGTTCGGTGGCCCGGACGAACACCCTCGACCCGGATCAGGTCCTTCGCGCGACCGTCGACGGGTTGCTCGAGGTGGGGTTCGCCAGCGCGGCGGTCCGTGAACTCGACCATGAGCGGCGGGTCGCCCGGCTGGTCGAAGGGGCGGCCCGGTTCGACCTGAAGCTCGCTGAGGAGCTGGGGTTCGACGACGGCGACTTCGGACAGGTGGCGCGAAGCGGTCAGCCCGCGGTGCTGCGGTCGGCGAAGACCGACCCACGCAACCACCTCGCTCTCCCCCTCCGGGACCTGCTGACGTTGCCGTTGCTCGACGGTGGCGTGGTCCGGGCGACGGTCACCGCCGGGACCGCCGATGCTCCGGTCACCGAGGAGATGCTGGATGCGGCGAGGTTCCTCGCTGAACAGGCCAGCGACGCGTTGGTGCGGGCCCGTGCCTACCGGGAGGATCACCGAACGGTCGGGGAGTTGCAGTGGCTCGATGTGCGCACCCAGGACTTCATCTCGACCGCCTCACACGAACTGCGGACCCCCTTGACCGTCGTGCAGGGTCTCGGGCAGACGCTGCTGGACCACTGGCAGGAGCTGGACGCGGATCGCCGTCGGGACCTACTCGACCGCATCGAGTCGAACGCGGAACGGCTCGCCACGATGGTGCGGTCCCTGCTCGACACCTCGGCGGTGGAGTCGGGTGCCCTGCAACCCTCGACGGTGCCGGTGTCGGTCCGGCCGACCGTGACGGCGCTGATCCACCGGCTCAGCGGCGTGCTCGTGGACCATCCGGTCACCGTGACCGTCGAACCCGACCTGACCGTCGAGGTGGATCCGGGCCTGTTCGAGCATGTCCTCGAGAACCTGCTGGCCAACGCGGTGAAGCACACGCCGCCCGGGACCACCGTCCATGTGGTGGGGCGGCGGCAGCACGAACGGGCGATCGTCAGCGTCCGCGACGACGGGCCCGGCATCGCGCCTGACGACCTACCCCACGTGCTCGACCGCTTCTACCGAGGCGGTGACCCCACGAGGCGTGAGGCTGGTGGGCTCGGGCTCGGCCTGGCGCTCGCCCGCGAGGTGGTCGAAGCGCACGGTGGTCAGTTGGGGGTGGTCAGCCGCCGCGGCGAGGACACGACGTTCTCGTTCGACCTTCCCTTGGCGGTCGCTCCGTCGCCTTCGGACGCGTCACCGGAGACGGTTCCTGCGTCCCGGTCGGTCTCGTCGGCCGAGCCGTCGCCGTCCGGTTCGTGGTCGTCAGGTTCGGGGTCGGTCGAGCCTCGGTGAGCGACCTGGTGGTTCGAGGACAGGCTGGCGTTGAGCAGACCGCCGAGGAGCACCGCGAAGCCGGTCACCCACAGCCACAGCAACCCGACGATCGGACCGGCGAGCGGGCCGTAGGCACCCTCGCCGTCGACGACCCAGCCTCCGTAGACCCGCAGGGCGGCGCTGCCGGCCAACCAGACGCCGGTGGCCAGGAACGCTCCGGGCACGGCGGACCGCCATCGGGTCCGTCCGGGCACACCGAAGTGGTAGAGCATGACCAGGGCGAGCGTGGCGACCGCGACCACCGTCGGCCAGTAGGCGGCCCGCCAGATGTCCACGATCGCGCCGAGCTCCAACCCGGTCATGTCCTCCACCACCTCGCCGGCTCCCGGTCCCGCCACCAAGAGCGGGGCGAGCACGCTGCCGATGACCAGGGCGCCCAACGTGACGCCGAAGCCCAGGAGCCGCTCCTGCCAGCCGGCGCGGTCGTCACCCCGCCCGTAGACGATCGCCAGGGTCGTCAGCACCGTCTTGACCGCGCGCGACGCTGTCCAGACGGCGGCGAGGAACGCGAACGACACGACGCCCGCCGCGCCCTCGACGTCGAGGAGCCGTTCCAGCAGCGGTTCGATGGTCTGGTCGATCGTCTGCGGGGTCAGCGCGATCGTCGCCGCCTCGGTGACCCGGTCGACGACCTGCGCCTCCCAGCCCGGCCCC
Source organism: Nitriliruptoraceae bacterium (assembly GCA_007121785.1). Taxonomy (GTDB): domain Bacteria; phylum Actinomycetota; class Nitriliruptoria; order Nitriliruptorales; family Nitriliruptoraceae; genus SKTG01. The sequence goes on along the minus strand of SKJX01000086.1, from coordinate 5,370 downwards.
AGGACCCGGTCGCTGATCAGACTGGCAGCGGCGACCCCTGCCACCAGCAGCGCGGGTAACGACAGCAGGATCCAGAACGCGATCTCCGCGGCCAACCCCGGCAGGCGTGCGTCCAGGATGCGGCCGACCGCGGTGCTGACGGCCGTGGCCGGTCGGCGCAGCGCGGTCGGCAGGGCTTGCAGCAGGCGCGGGGACATAGGAACCTCCACGACAGCGTACGCGTCGCGACCTGGCTGTGGTGGCTGCTACTCTCCCACCGCCGCTCAGCCGATCGAACCGGATGCGCGGGCGCCTGGAGGCTTCGCCTAGTCTGGTCTATGGCGCGGGATTGCTAATCCCGTTGGGTCTTTCAGGCCCTCGAGGGTTCAAATCCCTCAGCCTCCGCTGACGTACAAGACCGCACCACCTTGCGCTGGTAGCTCAGTCCGGATAGAGCACCTGACTACGGATCAGGCGGCCGGGGGTTCGAATCCCTCCCAGCGCGCTTCTCGAATTCGGCCTTCCAGGACCCTCTGGGAGGCCGATTTTCGCGTTTCAGAGAGTCGGCGGTCGGGGCTGTCCACGGAGGCCTCATGCCCAAACGTGACGAAGGCTCGGGTGCGCCTAGCGTGGTTGTCCCCCGGCGGCGGACTGGGGGCCTGGGTGGCCATCGATCGGTTGCCGTCGGGGAGTTTCTGGGAGCGGTGGCCGGGTAGTCCGACCCGCGAAGGCGTCACCTTTGCGCCGCACTTCCGGAGCAGCAATGCTCTCGTCCGAGATACGATCGTCGGCAGCAGTATCGGGCTTCACCATGGCGCAAGCTCGGGACATCGCTGCCTTGGGTGCGTTCCTCGACGTGCAGACTGATCGTCCCACCTTGGGCTTGGTGTACGGCCGGCGTCGGATCGGCAAGTCCACCCTGTTGGCCGGTGAGGTCGAGCGGCGTGGTGGCTTCTACTTCGAGGCGACACGGGTTGAGGCTGCGGTGCACCTCGAGCGGCTCGGGGCAGCGCTGGGGGAGCACCTTGGTGTCGGCCGGATCGAGTTGCGGTCCCGGGAGGAGGCGCTGACCCAGCTGGTGCGGCTCGGTCGTGACGAGTCGATCCCGGTGGTGCTCGATGAGTTCGGCTACCTCCTCGAGGCGGACGCCTCGCTTCCCTCGCAGATCGCCTCGACGCTCGGGCCCTCTGGCCGCAGCCGCGGTGCTGGTCGGGCGCGGTTGGTGCTGTGCGGTTCTGCCATCGCGATGATGCGCTCGTTGACGGCAGGCGAAGCTGCGCTGCGGGGGCGTGCGGGCTTGGAGCTGGTCATGCTCCCCGATGACTACCGCGTGGCTGCGTCACGGTTGACCGACCCGGCAGATCTGAGCGTCGCGGTGCGCGTGTTCACCGTGATCGGTGGGGTTGTGGGCTACGCAACCGACATGGTCGACTTCGATCTGCCGGACGACATGGCCGATGTCGACCGGTGGATCGTCCAGCGAGTGCTCTCACCCGCAGCGACCTTGCACCAAGAGGCGACCACGCTCCTCGCGGAGGATCCGGCCCTGGCCGCTGCTGACCCGGTGCTGCACCACAGCATCCTGGGGGCGATCGCGACCGGTTCCGTCACGGCAGGAAGGATCGCCAGCCGACTGGGTCGTCAGGTGTCCAACCTCGCCCCGGCGCTGGGTCGGCTGGTCGATGCCGGCTTCGTGATGCGACACGAGGACCCCATCCGCAAACAGCGACCCACCTACGCGCTGGCAGACCCCTACCTGCAGTTCCACTACGCCATCCTGGAGCCGCACCGCTCCCGCCTGCGCAGCCGCGACCCACGGACGCTGTGGACGCAGCGCTTGACCGAGGTGTTCGACAGCCGGGTTCGTGGCCCGGTCTTCGAGCAGGTCGCTCGGACCTTCGTCGAGCGGTTCGCGTCCGACGACACCGTTCCGGGCGAGCGAGCGCACGTCGGACCATCGCGCCTGACGTCGCAGGGGAACGAGTGGGAGCTCGACCTCGTCGTCACCGACCACCACGCCGACCCAGCGACCCGTCGCGTCACCGCGATCGGTGAAGCAAAGGCAGGCGAGCGGATCGGACGTCGTCATCTCGATCGTCTCGTCGAAGCTCGGCGCCGACTCGGCCCGCGTGCGGACGGAGCACGGTTGCTGCTGGTGGGCTCGACCTTCGACGACGACCTCCTAGCCGACTCGGAGGGCCGGCACGACCTCGAGGTCGTCGACCTCGAGCGGCTGTACCACGGGGACTGATCGTCGTGACTGCCCCGTCGAGCACGGAGCTCGATCACTACTACCTCCGCGACCGCCGGTGGCTGCGGCGTTCCTCACGCCCGCTGGCTCGAGCAGTACCGGCTTGTGAAGGACATGGGCGTGCCGCTGCGCCGCGTCAACGAGATCGTCCACGGCAAGCGGGCCGTGATCGCGGACACCGCCCTGCGCCTTGCCCGCTACTTCGGGACCGCGCCTCGGTTCCGGTTCAGCCTTCAGGCGCAGTACGACCTCGAGCGCGCCCCTGACCGTCTCGGCGACCGCCTTGGGAACGAGGTCACCGCGCGCGCCGGCTGGCGTCGCGTCTGGGGCGGAGGCGCCACCAGGACCGTCCATGTCCGAACCGCGCAAGAACCGATCGTCCCCAAGCTACTGCGGCGAAAGACGCGCCGTCCCCGACGTTCCCGGACCGCTTCCGTAGAAGCCACCTCGACCGTGCCGCTGTTCCGCGTCCGTCGGCCTTCGATGCCTGGCCACAGCCTCACCGCATCGGTCGCCCCACGAACCCGACCCGCCACCGCCGATGTCGTCTCCTCCGGCACCCTCTCGTCGCGGGAGCCGTCATCTACCAGGTCCTCCGGCGGGTCGGGGTGTGTGCCGAACGCATCGAGGAGCGGCTGGAGCGGCTGATCGAGCTGCTGTGCCCATGCTTCGCAACGCCAGCCGGGCCTGAGCCAGCCCCGCACCGGGGAGCGACGGGTCGAGCACCACCGCAGCGAGTCGGGGCCGCTCGACCCTGTGCGTAGGGTCTTCGGTCACGGCCTCGTTTCACGCCGTTGCCGGTCAGACCGGGCAGTTGCCAATGACGGGACGGCGCGCAATGAACTGGAGAAGCGATGGCCAGCTCGACGAGAACGACCCGCGGGCACGACGTGACCAGCATCACCCACCAGGACCCCCCGCCGGTCGCGGCCATGCTCCCCCGCGCGTTCGCGCACGACCCGGTCGTGGCTTGGAGCATCCCGGGCTCGTCCCGGCGTGAGGCCCGCATCCCAGAGCACTTCTCCGCGATCCTGGACCTGTACGTGCCCAAGGGCCACGTGGACGCCGACGCCCGGCAGCGCAGCGTCTCCTGTGGGCGCCTCCCGGGGACCGCCAGGTGCGCGCCAGCTAGCTTGCCCGGCTGCTGCCCCGCCTGTCGCGGCTCTACCGGAACTGGCTCCCACTGGTCCTTGTGGGCTTGGTGCGGGTCCAGCGCACGCAGCCCAACGAGCCGCTCTGGCATCTCGCCTACCTCTGGACCGACCCCGACCAGCAGGGCGAGGGCCTCGCTGGCGCGGTCCTGACCCCGGTCCTCGACCGCTTGCGACCGCAGCCGGCTCCCTAGCTACCACGAAGCGTCGCAGCCCGCGTTCGTCCCGTTCTACCAGCGGTACGCCGGTCCGCGGTCCGACCGCGGCTTGGGGAGGTCCCGTCATGCAGGGGGCCTGCGCTCACGCAAGGGCATCGGCACCGTCTTCGGCCGTCATCGCCGTCCACATCCTGCTTGGCCCGACGACCTTCGGGCCGTCCACCAGTGCCGACCTGACCGACGTTCCCATCGCCGTGCTCGACCTCGATGGAGCCGGGCTGGCGGACGAGTTGACCGGAACGGACGTCAACGTCATCGACTGGGCGTCAGTCACCAGCCATGAGGGCCTGGACGTCGACCATGGCCGCAACCCCCAGGCCCTGGCCGCGAGCCTGTTCGTTGCGCTGGCGCTGGCCGCCACCCTGCCCTTCCTGCTCCAGAGCGCCGTGCTCAACTGGCTGGGCTTCGGGGGCTGGCCCATCCTGGTCCTGTCGTGGCGGTCCTCCTACACGCTGCTGTCGGTGCCGACCGCGTCCCTGGCCGCCGGCTGCGCGGCCGTGACCTGTCGGTCAACCCGCTCACCGCCCGTCTCGCTGCCACGAGCGACCACAGCACGCCCGGACACCACGAAGGCCGTCATCCCGAACGGGTTCACGGTCTGGCGTCCGTCAGAGTTGGGTTCAGGCGCGAGGTGGCCGCGGCCCTCGAGTCTGCTGGCCTGACCGGACGGCCCCGGGACAGGCGGCGTCGACCGGCCCGTCACCGCACCCCGGCCTCACCCTGTTGGGGTGGTGCGTGGCCGAGGGGCACCAGCGAGCATCGGGATTCGAAATGTGGCGTCCGGATGAGTCGGTCGAGGTTCGCAGGCGGGTCTCTCGACGGGGTCGGACGTGAGAACGATAAGGAGGCTCGACGGTGCCGCTGTTCGATCTGTTCTGGAGCATGCTCTGGTTCTTCCTGCTCATCGCCTGGATCTCGCTGCTGATCCAGGTCTACGCCGACGTGTTCCGAAGCGCTGACTTGAGCGGCCCGGCCAAAGCGGCCTGGGCGCTCTTCGTGCTCGTCCTGCCCTACCTCGGGGTCTTCGTCTACCTGATCGCCCGGGGCGGCTCGATGCAGGAGCGTTCCGCTGACCGGGCGGCTCGGGCGCAGCACGCCACCGATCAGTACATCCGCAGCATCGCGGCGGCCCCAAGCAGCGCCGATGAACTCATCAAGCTGACCCAGCTTCGCGACCAGGGGTCGCTCACCCCGCAGGAGTTCGAGGCGCAGAAGGCCAAGCTCCTCGTGTGATCCAGCCGGCGTTCTGCCGCAGCCCGGGCCCGGCCCGGGCTGCGGTCCGCTGACAGCACGAGAGATCCCGCGTCCGCCCGACCGAACCCATCAGGAGAGGCAGTAGCCATGGAACGTGGACGGATCTTCGCAGCCGAAGCGGTCGGCACCGCAGGCCTGATGCTGGGAGGTGTCGGCGCTGCGGTGTTCGCCGGCGGTGACATCGGGTTCCTCGGGGTGTCGCTGGCCTTCGGGCTGTCGTTGGTGGCGCTCGCTGCGCTGCTGGGGCACGTGTCCGGCTGCCACATCAACCCGGCGGTCACGGTCGGCCTGCTCCTCGCCCGCAAGGTGCCGGGCAAGCTCGTCCCCACCTACCTCACGGCCCAGGCGGCCGGGGCGGTGCTCGGTGGCGGCATCGTGTTCGCCATCGCCTCCGGACGCAGCGGGTTCGACGCCAGTCTCGGCTTCGCGGCCAACGGCTTCGGGGACCTCTCCCCGGGCGGCTACGGCCTGCTCGCGGTCCTGGCCGCCGAGGTGGTGTTCACCGCCCTGTTCGTGC
>SKJX01000244.1 GCA_007121785.1 Nitriliruptoraceae bacterium | reverse complement strand
CGCGACCGACCCGGCCTCGGACCCCGCGACGGACGCAGCGGACGCCGCGACCGACCCGGCCTCGGACCCCGCCTCGGCCGACCCCAGCGTCAGTGCCTCGCGGACCGGCTCCACCCAACGCGACCAGGTCAGCACGGTGACCCGGCCGTGCGCGAGGAGCTGCTCGACGGTGCGCACCAGCGGCGCCCGCGGCTCCGCCATCGCCGTGCGGTCACCCCGCAGCGGCTCGTGCCGCTCTTCCAGGGGCACGTCCGGCTCCCCCGGCGTCGCCGGCTCACCGATCAACCCCGCCGGCGCATCAGGTCCGTCGTCCCCACCGTCTCGCGACGTCAGCACCAGCACGACCGCATGGCTCACGAGCGGTCCCCCGCCCCACGCCCCACCTCGCAGGCTCGGCCACCGTCCACCCCACGCCACACCTCGCGGGCTCGGCCACCGTCCACACCGCGCCCCACCGCGCGGGGTCGGCGATCCCCCACACCGCGCCCCACCTCGCGGGGTGGCCCGAGCAGGAAGCCGACACCCCAGCTGAGATGCATCGTGGCCAACGCGAGGGTCGTGGCCGGCCACCGGCGCGCATCCGGGGCGGCGTGCCCCCCGGCCGCGGCCACGCCGCCGAGGTAGCTGCCACCCGCCAACACGCTCGGCGCCGCCGAGCGACGCACCAGCGACCACCCCACCGCCGCCAGCAGGCCACCGACCAGGACGACCGGCGCGAGCTGCCGCGGCTGCAACGATCCCGGATGTGCTCGGGCGTTCGCGCGCCGCCACCGCCCGTACTGCAGGTACTGCGACGCCAACCCGCGCACGGTCGAGCGGGGCTGGTAGCGCACCCGCAGCTCGGGGTCGAGCCAGACGGTGTAGCCGGCCTCGCGCAGCCGGACGTTGAGCTCGGCGTCCTGGTTGCGGACGAAGGCTGGATCGAACCCACCGACGGCGTCCAGCGCTTCACGCCGGAAGACGCCGAGGTAGACCGTGTCGACCGGGCCGTCGCGCGCACCGGAGCGGTAGGCAGCCCCGCCCGTGCCCCAGGGCGAACGCATCGCCGCCGCCACCGCCGCCGCGAACCCGTGGTCGGCATCGGGGACCTGGACCCCGCCGACGTTGGCGGCACGGGTGCGGCCCAGCACCTCGACGGCTCTGGCGAGGTACCCGTCGGGCAGCTGCGAGCCAGCGTCGACCCTGGCCAGCACCTGGCCGCGAGCGTGGGCGATGGCGGTGTTGAGCGCCTCGGCGGTGCGCCCGGACGGGTTGTCGACCACCTTGATCGCACCGGGGTGACCGGCGGCCAGCTGGTGAGCGACCTCGAGGGTGCCGTCGTCGGAGGGGCCGACGGCGATGACCACCTCGGCGGGTGCGGGCCGCTGCGCCAGCGCGCTGGTCACCGCTTCCGGCAGGCTGGCGGCGCCGTCGCGGACCGGGATGACGACGCTGACGACCGGCTCGGCCGGCAGCGGCGGCAGGTTCGGGGCGTCCGTCCACGGGGCGCGGCCGGCGGGACGGGACGGCTCGGCCGGATCCACGTCAGGTCCCGGCGCTGTCGGGGCCGTCCGATCCCTGCTGCTCCTGCTGCTTCTGCTTCTTGCGCTTGCGTTTCGCCCGGTCGGCGGCCTTGAGCCGGTCGACGTGGTCCTGGTAGGCGTCGGCGACCTTCACCGGATCGCCGTCGGCGATGAGCTCGCCGTGGTCGAGCCACAGCGCCCGGGTGCACACGTCGGTGATCGACTTCAGCGAGTGGCTGACGAGGAACACGGTCCCGGCCTCACCGATCATCTCGCGGATGCGGGCGTCGGAGCGGTCCTTGAACTCGCCGTCGCCGGTGGACAGCGCCTCGTCGACCATGAGGATCTCGGGCGTGCGTGCGGTGGCGATCGCGAACTGCAGCCGTGAACGCATGCCGGACGAGAAGGCCCGCAACGGCAGGTCGATGAACTCCTCGAGCCCGGCGAACTCCACGATGTCGTTGAAACGCTCGTCGAGTTCCTCGCGGGTGATCCCGAGCGCGGTGCCGCCGAGGTAGATGTTGCGGCGGCCGGAGATGTCGGGCTCGAGGGCGGCGGCGACGCCCAGCAGCACGGGGATCGCGCTGGCGTAGACCTGCCCGCCGGTGGAGGGCACCAGCCCGGCGATGGCGCGCAGCAGCGTCGACTTGCCCGAACCGTTGTGGCCGATGATGCCGACCGCTTCGCCGGCTTCGGTCGCGAAGCTCAGGCCCTTGACGGCGTGGACCTCGCGGTACTCGCGCTGCTGCTTCTCGCCGACGAACAGCTTGCGCAGCTTCGGTTGGCTGTCGGCGTAGATGCGGTAGGTGACGTCCAGCCGATCGGCGATGACCGTCGGCTCCTCGGGGGCTTGGGGTGGGGCGATGGCGAGCTCAGACACGGCCGTACTCGTTCTCCGCCTGCCGGAAGTAGAGGAAACCACCGATCAACAGCAGCACCGTCCATCCGCCGGCCAGCCCCCACTTCCAGCCGACGGCCATCTGGTACAGCAGCGCGTCACGGGAGATCTCGATGATGCTCCAGGCCGGGTTGAGTTGCAGGATGAACCGCAACGTGTCGTTGGCGATCAGTTCCTCGGTGATGGGGATGAGCACGCCGGACATGTAGAACCACAACCGCAGGGCGTAGGGCATGAAGTTCTGCACGTCACGGAAGTGGAAGGCGAACCGGCCGACGGTCATGGCCAGCCCGAGGTTGAACAGCGCCTGGATCACCAGGATCAACGGCAGCAGCAGCCAGTACCAGGTCGGGATCACGACGCTGTCGGTGAGGTTGGTCAGCAGCAGCAGGATCAACATGACCGGTAGGGCGTAGAGCTGGGAGATCGTCTCCGAGACGATGGAACTGATCGGCAGGATCGCCCGCGGGAAGTTGATCGACTGCACCAGCCGACGGTTCTTGACGATCATCCGCGCACCGGACTGCATGGCGCTACGGGTGTAGTTGAAGGTGATCACGCCGACGATCAGGAACGGCAGGTAGTCCTCGACGCCGCGTCGGCCCTCCACCCCCAGGACGAACCCGAAGATGAAGTAGTAGATGGCGATCAGGAACAGCGGGTTGAGCAGGTTCCATAGCTGCCCGAGCGAGGTGTCCTGGTTCTGGGCCCGCAGCTCGCCCAGCGGCACGGTGATGGCGAACTCGCGGCGCCGCCACAGCTCGCGGATGTAGTCGCGCAACGGCAGCTTCGCCCCGACCCGGCGCAGCTGCGGGTAGGTCGCCAGCACGTCGTCCGGGAGCGCTGGCTCCGCCGGCGCCGGCAAGCCGGTCGCAGGTCGCTGGTGACGGTCGGATGCCACGGAGCTCGGGACCTCGCGGTTGACCGACGCGGTGGTCGCGCCGGGATGGTGGAGCGCACGCGCGGGTGATCCGCACGTCGCCGGCGAACGGAGGCTACCGGTGCAGGTACTGGCATTGACGACCTCGCACGCTCGGCTCGTGCGCTCGTGCGGGTCGTGCCCCGTCGAGCGACGTCCCGCTACCGTCCAGGACGCCCCAGCCACGACGCTTGCGACCAGGCCACTCCGACCAGGCCACTCCGACCAGGCCACTCCGACCAGGCCACTCCGACCAGGACGCTTCGGCCAGGGTCGCACCACCAGCCAGCGGGAGGACCGTCGATGACACCGCGTCGCGAGGTGGTCGCCGATCTGCTGGTCGACACCCCGTTGGACGACGTGGATCTGGAACGGCGCCGGCGCCGGACCGCCACGGTGGAGCGACGGGCCGTCCGTGCCGAGGAAGCCGCAGCCGCGGCCGCCTACGCCGCCGCGGTCGCTGAGCACGAAGCCGCGACGGCACGGTTCGAGCGAGACCGCACCAGCGGCCGGCGCATCGTTCGCCTGGCCACCACGGTGGCCGATGCCCGCCAGCGCGGGGTGGCGTCGTTGCCGCGACGGTTGGCGTCGGCGCTGCGCTCCCGCCCGTCGCCGCAACCTCCTGGCCCTCCACCGGAGCCACCCAGCCCGGATGTGGCGGGCGACCACACGGGTTCGGAGCGCACCGACGATCCGACGCCCGACACCGGCGACACCGACCCGGACACCGGCGACACCGACCCGGACACCGGCGACGCGGACGTCGACGCAGACACCGACCCGGACGTCGAACGCGCGGATCGCGAACGGGCGAGCCTGGTGGCCCGAGCCCGCGAGATCACGCTGGGGCGCCTGGCGGTACCGGACCTGCGGATCCTGCACCTGGGCGGGTGCCAGCGGTTCGCCGGGCTGGCCGAGCACACCCCGCTCGACCCGGACGGCTGGGAGGCGCAGCTCGACGCCGGCACGGACCTCGTCCTGGTCGAGCCACCACCGGAGGCGACCGACTGGGATCCGCTGGCGGGGGCGCTGCCGGACGTCCTGGCGGCCGCAGCCGACCGCGACATCGCGACCGTGCGGATCACCACCAGACGGCCGGCGGACGCGACCAACGCGATGCCGGGCCCGGGCCGAGCCGCCCTCGAACTGGTCGAGACCGCCGATGCCGGCCGCGTACCGGACGGCGCCCAGCAGCTGCCGCCCTCGGTCGATACGTCCCGGTTCAACCCGCGCAACTGGCGCCGGCAGCCCCCGGACCCGGTGCTGGCCGCCGTCGACGGCGACCTCGATGATCAGGCCGGCCTGGCGCTCCTCGACGAGCTCGACCCGCCACCGCGGCGGCTGATCACCACCCGCGCGGCGGGACCCGCCGACCCCACGGCCCACGACCCCACGGCCCACGACCCCACGGCCCACGACCCCACGGCCCACGACCCCACGGCCCACGGCCCCGCGGCCTCGGCCCCGTCCGACCAGGACGCCGGGAACACGGCCGACACCCCCTCGCCCACCTGGGGGCAGGTGCCGGCGGCGAACGTCGACACCGCCGCGAAGCTTCGCCGAGCGCTCGGACGCGGCGGGGTGCTCGTCGACCATCCGTCGTGGCACGCGGATCCGACCGACGCCGAGCGGGTGTGGCTGGCCGCCTTGGCCTGCGGCATCCCGGTGGTCAGCATCGACCACGACCCACAGCTGCCGGGCGCGGTCTCCACGACCCGCGACCAGGCCGACGACGCTGTCCACCGGTTGCTCGTGGACGACGACCACCGCGAACGGGTGGGCATCGCCGGGCGCCGCCACGTCGTCACGGCACGTTCGCGCCGGGCGGCGCTCGAGCACGTGCTGGCCGCGCTCGGCCGCCACGTGCCGCGCCGCCCCTCGGTCAGCGTGCTGCTGTCGACCCACCGGCCAGAGCGGCTCGGCCACGCGCTCGCCAGCGTCACCCGGCAGTCCCTGACCCGTCAGGGGGACGTCGAGGTGGTGCTCGTCCTGCATGGCGACGGCTTCGACCATCTCAGCGACCACGACGTCCGCGAGCAGCTCCCGGACGCTGGCGCAACCGGCGCACCGGCGATGACGATCGTGCGTGCGCCCGCCCGGTGGACGCTGGGCGAGTGTCTCAACGCCGGCCTCGAACGCGCGGGCGGCCACCTGGTCGCCAAGATGGACGATGACGACCACTACGGCCGCCACCACCTCGCCGACCTGGTCGCCGCCTGGACCTACAGCGGCGCGGACGTGGTCGGCAAGCGCATCGAGTTCGTGCACCTGGCCGGGCCCGACCAGACGATCCGGCGGCAGCCGACCGCGACCGAACGCGACCGGCCGCACGTCGGCGGTCCGACGCTGCTGGCCGAGCGCAGCCTGTTGGCGCACTACGGGTTCCTGCGGCTGCCGAACCGGGTCGACTCGACGTTGTACGAGCGGGTCCGCGCCGACGGCGGCCGGGTGTACGGCACCCACGCGCGCGATCTGGTGCTCGCCCGCCACGGCCAGCAGCACGCGTGGGACGTCGGCGACGAGACCTTCCGCGAAGAGTCGGTCGACACCCGCGACGGCCTGGCCTGGCAGCTGGCCTCCAGCGACGTCGACCCCGTCACGCTGGCCACGTCGGGCCATCAGGACGACCACGACACACCAGCCAGCTGACACCGCCCGCCACACCGGCCAACTGGCACCGCCCGCCACACCAGCCAGCTGACAGCGCCCGCCACACCGGCCAACTGGCACCGCCCGCCACACCGGCCAGCTGGCACCGCCCAGTCTGAGCCGGCGGTGCGCGCGTCAGCGGGCGGCGTCGAGCCCGTCGAGCCCGGCGGCCAACGCCGCGAGCACGCGCTCGAGCCCGTCCTGCCCGGCCGCCTCACCGATGCTGGGCAGTTGCACCAACCGCGCGAGGGCGAACCGCTCGACCAGATGGCCGAGCCGCTGCCGGCGTGCCTCGAGCCAGGTGTCGTCCGCGGCGACCCGTGCCCAGCGGTCGGACGGCGGGAGGTACTCGACGAGGTAGCCGTGCCGGCGCATCGGCGCGAGGTCGGGGCTGGAGGTGATGATCAGCGGCGCGAACCCGCCGAGGACGGCCTGCAGCTGCGCGGTGCGCTCGACGACCGCGGCGACGGTGTCCCGGTCGGCGTCCACCGGGAGCACGATGCCGACCGGGGTGAGCTGGTCGGCGTCGACCTCCCCCAGCGGCCGGCCGCCGGGCACGGGCAGCGCGGCGTCGGGGGCGACGGCGCTGGTGCCGGTG
>SKJX01000209.1 GCA_007121785.1 Nitriliruptoraceae bacterium | reverse complement strand
TCGCGACCGAGAACAGGGCCACGGTCGCCAGCGCCAGCACGGCACGGGCCCTGCTGCGCTCGCTTCGGTTCACGACGGTCCCTCTCACACGCGACGTTCGTCAGGAACGAGGGCAGGGCACCGGATCATGCCGACGGTTGCCTGTCCGGACAGCGCCCCGAGCGACCCACCGAGGTGGTCTCCCCGCGCCCGTGGGCAGCTTACGCCGCCACGCGACGGCAGGGCACACGCTTCGATCGGGGCCCAGTGACGCCCCCGACGGTCCAGCCGCTCGGTCAGGGGAACGGGCGGCGGTCGTTGCGAACACGGGAGGAGTCGGCCGGTAAGCCGGATCCTGTCCCCGCAGCTGGTTGCCCGGCTGCGGGTGGCGACCATCTATCTGGGGCGTCGGTCACCCGACGCCTCGAGCGGCCTACCCGGGACCGGATGGCGGGCCACCTGCTGGTCCCTGCTCGGCCTTGCTCCGGGTGGGGCTTGCCTAGCCGCGACGGTCACCCGTCGCGCTGGTGAGCTCTTACCTCACCGTTTCACCCTTACCTGCGGGAACGTGTCCCGCAGGCGGTCTGCTCTCTGTTGCGCTTTCCGCGTGTCACCACGCCTGGGCGTTACCCAGCACCCTGCCCTGTGGAGTCCGGACTTTCCTCGCCCGCGACGTGCAAGTGCACGTCCCGGACGCGGCCGCCTGGCCGGCTCCTCCCGTGCCCATCAGGGTACGACACCACGCACCAACTCGGCACCACATCCCGACCGCGCCGCGCCCCGGCTGGACCACACCCGCCCGCACCCCGACCGCATCGCGCCCCGACCGCCGCCGGCCGGGCGCCCCGCCCCCGTCGCGTGCACTCAGCCGGTGGCGTTCGATGCGTCCGCACCCCCGACGTCGAGGTAGACGAACGTCAGCTCCGCGACAGCCACGCTGGTCCCCGCCGCGTCCTGCACCTCGACGGTCGCAACGGCCTTGGGCTTCTCCCCCGCGTCAGCCGCCGCCATCGCCGGGGCGACGGCGTCCTCGGGGACCTCCGCGGTCGCGATCAGCTCACCGTCCGCCGGAGCGGTGTAGCGCACCGACAGGCCGCCGACGACGGGCACGTACCCCCGCTCGAGCAGCGGACGCAGCCGGCTCGAGGCCGCCAACGCACCGGCCAGATCGACCGGTGCGAGCTCCGCGATCGCGTGGACACCGCCGAGGTGGTTGGCCAGGGCCTCGTTCCCCGGCAGGACGGTGATGGCGCGGCCCGGTTCGACGCTTCGGACGCGGACGCCCAGGTGCCGGTTGAACGGCAGGCCGCCGCCGAGCTTGACCAAACCGTCGAGCAACGCATCGCCCGTCGAGACCGGATCGGCGCTTTCACCCACGGTCGCTCCCTGCCTTCGATGGCTGATGGCACTCGGCACGCTACCGGGCCGGCTTCCCGACCACGGTCGGCGGCCTGACCTCGGTGTGCCGCCGCTGGCTCACTACGCTGCAGGATGGACCGGAGGAGGGGCAGTGACCGAGCTGACAGGACCACTGGTGGTGGTCGCCAACCGGCTACCGGTCTCACGGGGACCGGACGGCTGGACGGCGTCCTCAGGCGGCCTGGTGACGGCGATGCGGCCGGTCGTCGAGCAGGCCGGTGGCGCCTGGATCGGGTGGGACGATGACCCCGACGGGGTGCCCGACCACGTCGAGGGGCTCGCCTGCGAGCTCCTGCCCGTCTCGCTCACCAAGGCGCAGGTCCGCGGCTACTACCACGGCCTGGCCAACCGGACCCTGTGGCCGCTGTTCCACGACCTGATCGTCCACCCGGTCATCGACCGACGCTGGTGGCGCACCTACGAGGAGGCCAACCAGCGCTTCGCCGACCGGATCGCGGAGGTGGTCGAGGAGGGCGACCGCCCGCCCCTGGTCTGGATCCAGGACTACCACCTGTTGTTGCTTCCGGCGATGGTGCGCAGCCGCCTGCCCGACGTTCCGATCGGGTTCTTCCTGCACACCCCCTTCCCCCCACCGGAGCTGTTCGCACGGCTTCCGTGGCGCGATCAGATCCTCCAGGGGATGCTCGCGGCCGACGCGATCGGCTTCCACACGCCGCAGTACCGGGACAACTTCGTCCGCTCGGTCCAACAGCTGTTCAACGGGATCGCGGTCACCGGCGACCAGCTCAACCTCCCGGACGGTCGGCGGGTCCGGGCGGTCGACCACCCCATCTCGATCGATGCGGCGGAGTTCGGCGACCTGGCGGTCTCGGGGCCCACGGAGGCCGACCTCGCCGAGCTCCGGGAGCAGTTCGCGGGCCGCAAGGTGTTCCTCGGCGTCGACCGGCTCGACTACACCAAGGGCATCCGCCACCGCCTGCAGTCGATCGAGCTGCTCCTCGAACGCAACCCGGAGCTGCGCGGGAAGCTGGCGTTCGTCCAGATCGCGGTGCCGTCGCGTGACGACGTCAAGGAGTACCGGGACCTTCGGACCTCGGTCGAGACCGAGGTGGGACGGATCAACGGACGCTTCACCGAGCCCGGACACGACGTCCCGGTGCACTACCTCTACCGGGCGGTGCCCCGGGAGAGCCTGGCGGCGTACTACCGGCTCGCGGACGTGATGTGCGTCACACCGCTCAAGGACGGGATGAACCTGGTGGCCAAGGAGTTCGTCACCGTCCAGGCTGCCGCCGATGGCGATGGGGTCCTCCTCCTCAGCGAGTTCTGCGGGACCTCGATCGAGTTCGGCGACGATGCGGTGCGTACCAACCCGTTCGACGTGGAGAGCCAGAGCTACCTGATGGAGTCCGCATTGGAGATCGACGAGGCCGATCGCATCGAACGGATCCAACGCATGGCCGCCAGGGTCCGCGATCACGACGTCTACCGCTGGGTCACCGACGAGCTCGACGGGATCCAGCGGGCGAGTGCGCAACCATGACCGCGAACGAGCCACCGCTGACCTCGCCAGAGGAACTGGCCGCCATGATGGGTCCGGCCGAGCGACGGCTGGTCCTCCTCGACTTCGACGGTGTCCTCGCCCCGATCGTCAACCGACACGACCACGCGGCCCCGAGCCCGGGGGCGGTCGCCGCGATCGAGGCGCTCACCGAACGCACCGCTGTCGCCATCGTCTCGGGTCGCGGTATCGCCGACCTCACCGAGCGCCTGGGGGAGCTGCCGGTCGGGCTCGCCGGTGGTCATGGCGCGGAGATCGTGTTGGCCGACGGCAGCCCGGCCCACCTGATCGATCCGCAACGTCTGATCCCCACGCTGGACACCGCAGAGACCGCGCTCCGGGATGTGATCGGCGACCAGGAGGGCTGGCTGATCGAGCGCAAGTCCACCTCGCTCGCGGTCCACCATCGCCTCGCCCCACCCGATACCGTCGAAGCACTGCTGCCCCGGGTCCACGCGATCCTCGGGGACCGCACGGGTGACGACCCCGGCTTCACGGTGCTCGAAGGCAAGGCGGTCGTGGAACTGCGCCCGTCAGCGGTCGACAAGGGGCACGCGGTCGACTTCTTCAGTGACCGCGCACCGACGCTTGACCCCTTGGTCCTCGGTGACGATACGACGGATGAAGACGCGTTCCGGGCCGCGCTCGCCCGGGGCGGCGATGCGATCCTGGTCGCGAGCGACCCCCGCCCGACCGCCGCCCCCCACCGACTGGCCGATCCACCGGCCGTGACCGACTTCCTCAGCGCCCTGTCGCGCAGCCGGAGCTGACCACCGTGTCTCGCCCGAACGCCACCACGCGCTTCCGCGCGAGCCTGGGCTCGCTCGCGGGCGCCCTCGGCACCTCGCTGATGCGGACGGTCGTCGGCGCCGTCGGCCTGACGGTCACGGTGGTGCTGCACGTCACCCTCGGCGACCCGCGGGTCGCCTGGGGTGCGATCCCGATCGTGCTGCTCACCGGGCTCGCCGGCGGGCGCCGCTCGCCCATGATCATCGGGGTGCTCGCAGCCGTGGCCCACCTCCTGGCGGACCTGCTGCTGGGTATCTCCACCTCAGAGATCCTCGGGGTGGTGCTGCGATCGTTGGCGCTGCCCGGCGTCGCGATGGTCGGGATGGCCGGCCACCAGGTCGAGCAGCAGCGAGGTCGGGCGATGCACCGCTCGGTCACGGAGGATCCGGTGACCGGCCTGCTCAACGTACGCGCGTTCTACGACGAACTCGCGTCGTTGCGGGAGTCCGGGCAGCCGTTTGCGATCCTGCTGGCCGACATCCGCGGGATGCGGGCCCTCAACGAGCGGTACGGCCACCCGACCGGGACCGAAGCCATGCGAGCGCTCGCCCACGTCCTGCGTCGCGAAGCCGGACCGGACGTGCTCGCCTCCCGGCTCGGTAGCGACGAGGTCGCGGTCGCACTGATCGGCGACGACCGCGAGCGCACCGGCAACATGGTCGACGGGATCATCAACCGCCTCCACGACGAGCAGGTGCGCCTGCCCGACGGCGAGCGCTTCGAGGTCCACGCGGCCTACGGGCTGGCGCGGTTCCCCGAGGACGGCGACGACGAGGTCGCGGTGCTGCGCACGGCCGACCGGGCGAAGGAGCGGGCGAAGGTGGCCGGAATGGACAAGGTCGGGCTCGCTGACGGCCAGGTCCTCTGAACCCGACGGCGGGCGCTCGCCCAGTCCCCCGACCGGCCGCGACCTCAACCCTCCGGCGGGATCTCCCCGGGCGGGCTCTCCGCTCCGGTCCGTAACGCCAGCGCCACCTCGGTGACGGTGCTGGCCGCCGCCCGGCGCGAGCTCACGCCCCACCGGCGCACCTCGTCGTCCTCGGCCGTAGCCACGACCACCCAGGGCCCCGGAAGCAGACGTCCGACCAGGCCGGCACGCTCGGGTCGGCGGGTGATCGACCAGGCTCGCTGGTCGGGACCGTGCACCTTCAAGCCGGGACCACCAGGAGTCGACGGCACTGCGGGCAGGTCGTCAGCGGCGGCCCCGCTTGCAGCTCACCGACATCGGCCATCGACAGCTGGATGCGGCACGCGGTACACGAGTTGTTCTCGAGCTTGCCGACCCCCGCACCGCCCGTCCGCGCGACGATCCGTTCGTAGCGTGACAACAGGTCCTCCGGGAGGCCGTTGGCCTGACGGATCCGGGTCGCCTCCAGCTCTGCGAGCTCGGCCAGCAGATCCTTGGCCGCCTGATCGCGCGCCGCGGTGAGCTCCTCGACACGTTCGCGGGTCCGCTGCGCCTCCGCGTCCAGCTCGTTGGCCCGGGTGTCCAGGGCCTCGACCTGCTCCATCACCTCGAGCAGCTGGTCCTCGTGGTCGCTGATCCGGCGCTCGGTGGTGTCCACCTCCGCCTCGATCGCCTTCATCTGACGGGCGTTGAACACGGTGCCGTCGTAGAGCCGGGTGCGTTCGGCGTCCCGCCGTTCCGACAGCACCGCGATCTCGCGCTCCAGCTTGCGTTGCTGCGAACTGGCTCGCTCGAGCTCCGCCCGGACGTCCCCGTGCTCGCGCTCGAGGTCGGCGACCCGGGCCACGGCCTCGTCGAGTTGCTGCTGCTCGGGGAGGTCATCGAGGGTGTGTCGGAGCTTTCGGAGGCGGCTATCGGTCGCCTGCAACTCGAGCAGCAGCTCGAGCTTCGCGCCGTCCGGCTCAGACACCCGCATCACCTCCACGGCACGGTATCGACCTCGGACGCTACCACCGACGCGGTCAGCCCCCGTTCGCGAGCGTCGTGCTCCACGCGGTCGGCGAACGCCGGCATCGCGGCCGCTTCCGTCGCGTGGTGCCCCGCGTCGATCAACGCCAGCCCCTGCTCCACGGCGTCCAGCGTCACGTGGTGACGCAGATCCCCGGTGACGTAGACGTCCACGCCGGAACCCAGCGCCGCGCCGATCAACCCGTCCCCGGCGCCACCGGCCGTCGCGACCCGTCGCACGAGCCGGTCGGGATCACCGGCGAAGCGCAGGTGCGGGGCCGGTAGGCGGTCACGGATCCGCGCGGCGACCTCCGCGAGCCGTGCCGGTTCGGCGAGCTCGCCGACCAGGCCGAACCCGACCTCGGCACCGTCGTACATCGGCACGAGATCGTAGGCCACCTCGTCGTAGGGGTGCGCGTCGATCAGCCCCCGGACGACCGCACCGGCCTTGCGCGTGGGCAGCTCGACCTCCAGCCGGAACTCGTCCTCCTGCGCATCGACACCGATCCCCTCGCCGCTGTAGGGGTCGGACCCGGGCAGCGGGCGGAACGTGCCGGTCCCGGCCACCCGGAACGTGCAACGCTCGTAGTCGCCGATACGGCCCGCGCCGGCGGCGCTCACCCCGTCGATGACCGCGTCGAGCGCCTCCGGCGGCACGAAGACCACCAGCTTGGTGCGCTCCCCCTCGCGCAGCTCCGTCGTCAGCGGCCGCTGATCGACCAGCTCCAGCACGTCGGCCACGGGTTGGGAGGTCCCGGCACCGTCCTGGGCGACGTCGAGGTTGGTGTGCGCGGCCACGACCGCGACCCGCTCGCTCGCGGCGGCCAACGCGGTCCGCCCGGCTGCTGACGACGGGGTCAGCGACGAGAGCGGCCGGAACAGCAGCGGATGGTGGGCCAACACCAACGTCGGTGGTCCCGCGGCGGCCTCGGCCACCACCTCGCCGGTGACGTCCAGGGCCACCAGGACGCGCTCCACCGGCCAGTGCGGATCGCCGACCTGCAGCCCGACGTTGTCCCACCCGGCCGCCTGCGCCGGCGGGTAGCGGTCGTGCACCACCTGGAGCCAATCCCCGACCGAGTCCTCGCTCACGCCGTCTCCTCCTCGTCCGCGTCGACCCGCAGCGTAGGCACGACGCGGTGCGGTCAGCCGCCCGACGACGCTACCGTTGGCAACGTGGCGGCTGCGTGCGCGGTCGCGTCGCACCGATCCGCTCCACGGGCAGGTAGCTCAGCTGGCGAGAGCGCCGCGTTTACACCGCGGAGGCCGGGGGTTCGAGCCCCTCCCTGCCCACGCACGTCCGCCGGGCCACGCAGGCCCGACCGACGGCTCATCCGACCATCTGCAGGAAGCGGCGCGTCCGCTCGTGCTGTGGGTCCGTGAGGATCTTCCGGGGCGGCCCTTCCTCCACGACGACCCCGTCGTCCATGAAGACCACGCGGTCGCCGACCTCCTTGGCGAACCCCATCTCGTGGGTGACGACCATCATGGTCATCCCGTCCCGGGCCAGGTCACGCATGACCGCCAGGACCTCCCCAACCAGCTCCGGGTCGAGTGCGGAGGTCGGCTCGTCGAAGAGCATCATGTCCGGCTCCATCGACAACGCGCGGGCGATCGCGACCCGCTGCTGCTGGCCCCCCGACAGGTGCGACGGGTAGGCGTCGATCTTGTCGGACAGCCCCACCCGCTCGAGGGTGCGTGCCGCCACCTCACGGGCCTCGGCGCGGCTGCGACGGCGGACCCGCTGCTGGGCGATCGTGAGGTTGCGCAGCACCGACAGGTGCGGGAAGAGGTTGAACGCCTGGAACACCATGCCGATCCGGCTGCGCAGCGCGTCGACGTCCGCGTCCGGATGGGTGATGTCGTCCCCTTCGATCAGGACCTGGCCGGAGCTTGACTCCTCGAGCCGGTTGACGCACCGCAACAGGGTGGACTTCCCCGAGCCCGACGGTCCGATGACGCAGACCACCTCGCCGGGCATCACGCTGAAATCGATGCCCTTGAGGACCTCCAGATCGCCGAACGACTTGTGCAGCGCCCGCACCTCGATCGCCGGTACCTCGTTGGCTGGTGTCGCCATCAGCGTCCTCCCGGGACGGATCGGGGCCGGCGCGTGGCCGGATGTCGTGGCCGGTCGGTTGGCACGTCAGCGCGACCGCGCGTTGCGGCGCTCGAGGACCCGGACGAGTTGGGTCAACGGGACCGTAATCGCCAGGTACACCGCACCGACGACGATCAGGGGTGTCGCGTTCGCGTGGGTGTTGAGCAGGTCCCGACCGAACTTCAACAGCTCCTTGGTCGCCGGCGTGGTCCCGATCACGAACAGCAGGGAGGTGTCCTTGATCAGCAGCACCAGTTCGTTGGTCAACGGTGGGATGATGATCCGGAAGCCCTGTGGGATGACGATCGAGATCATCGCCCACGTGTAGGACATCCCGAGCGACCTGGCGGCCTCCATCTGCCCCTTCGGGACGCCTTCGATCCCGGCGCGGATCGTCTCCGCCATGTAGGCGGCAGCCACGATGCCCAGCCCCAGCGTGATGGTGACCAATGTCGGCCACCGCGTCCCGAACGCGATCGGGATCCCGATACCGACCAGGAAGATGGTCAGTAGCGCCGGCAGCCCGCGGAACGTCTCGATGTACACCGTGGCCAGCCAGCGGTACGGCCTGATGCTCGACAGCCGCATCAACGCCAGCAGGAGCCCGAACGCCAGCCCGAAGCTGAACGCCAGGAACGTGTAGAGCAGCGTGTTGCGGGCCGCGATCGTCAGGACGTCGGGAAACATCTCCCGGGCGAGCGCGGCGTTGAAGAAGTTCCGCCGGGTCGTCTCCCAGTCCGCGAGGAGCCCGACCGCGAGGACGCCAGCCACGAAGACCAGGTAGAGGGCCCCGCGGACCAGACGTTGCTTCTGGCGTTTGGTCACGCTCGTTCCGTCCTGCTCGGCCTCGGGCCACGGGACAACGCTAACCGAGCGACCGTGGACGACCCTGCCTCGGCGAGTTGCCCGACGAGCGACGCCCGCGCTGCGGTGCGTCGGCCCACCTGCATCCGAGGACGACCCGGCCGGGCTCGATCACCCGGCCGGTCCACCTCGCGGCGCCGACGGTCTCAGACCTCGCCGAAGTACTGCTCGAACAACTCGTCGTACGTGCCGTCGTCGCGGATGTCCTCCAGCGTGCCGTTGAGCAAACTGACCAGATCGTCGTCGCGCCCCTGTTCGAGGGCGAAGCCGTAGTCCTCGCCGGTGTCGTAGGTCTCAACGACCTCGACGTCGTCGTCCGCATCCGCACGGTTGGCGTTGACCGGCTCGTCCTGGAGGATGGCGTCGATCTGCCCCGCCTCGAGCGCCGTGAACAGGTCGCCACCGCCTTCGAAGGCGATGAGCTCCGCGCCGGGGACGTTCTCTTCGGCGTACGCCTCGCCGGTGGTCCCGGACTGCACCCCGACGCTGACGTCCTCGGTCAGGTCATCGATGCTGGCGACGTCCGAGTCGACGGGGACCAGCAACGACTGGATCGCCGAGTAGTACGTGTCGGTGAAGTCGACGTTCTCCGCGCGCTCCTCGGTGATGGTCATGGCCGACGCGGCGACGTCGCACGTGCCGGCGGCCATCTCTGCACCTGAGGTGAGGCCTTCGAAACCCGTGTTGACGACGGCGAGCTCGAGGTCGTTGCGGTCCGCGATCTCCTGCATCAGGTCGATGTCGAACCCGCTGTAGCCCGACGGAGCATCGGGGTCCTCGAACTCGAACGGCTCGTACGGCACCTCCGAGCAGACGGTGAGCGTGCCCGACTCGACCAGATCGAGGTCGCCGGCTGCGGTGTCGTCGTCGCCGTTGCCGCAGGCAGCCGCCAACAGCGCCAGCGCAGCGGTGAGTGCGACGGCTCGTGGGGCGTGTCGCATGTCAAGCTCCTGATCGTGACGCCGGCTCGTGAACGAGCAAGCTGGTGGCGACCTACGAAGTTGGTAGTACCGAACGTAGACCTCACCGGCGTTCCGGTCGTCGGCCGGCCGAGCTTCCCACACCCGCTGTGCGGCCCGCGCTCGACGCGGCATCGGACCCCCCGATGGGGGCCGTTGCCCACGCCCCGCCCGCTCCGGCGACGAACCCTGCGGCAAGCAGCCACCTCGTCGACACGATCGCTCCCGTCGACCTCACGCACCCCGGAGGCCCCGTGGCACCCGCCCCTGCCCCGCTCGCCCGTGCGCTCGATGCCGCGCTGGAGATCACCGTCGTACCGTCCTTCAGCCGGGTCGGGTCCGCGGTCCGCTCCCGCCTCGAGGGATGGCCGAGCACCGCCTCTCTGCCCGGCGCCGGACACCGCGTGCTGGTCACCGGCGGGAACTCCGGCCTCGGCTACGCCACCATCCGCGCCCTGCTGACCGCCGGTGCCGAGGTCCTGGTCTCGGTCCGGGATCACGACAAGGGCGAGCGGACGGTGGCCCGTCTGCGCGAGGATCTCGGCGACGGCGTCGTCGAGCGTGTGCGCTACGACGTGCTGGATCTCAGCGACCTCACCTCGGTGCGCACGTTCGCCGCAGCACGCCGAGCGGAGGCGGCACCGCTCCACGGCATCATCCACAACGCCGGTGCCATGTTCCCCGACCGGGCGGAGACGGTCGACGGGTTCGAGCGCACCTACCAGGTCCACGTCCTGGCACCGTTCCTGCTCACCAGCGACCTGCTGCCGCTGCTGGCCTCCAGCGCACCGTCGCGGGTGGTGACGGTCACCTCCGGTGGGATGTACACCCAGAAGCTGGAGGTCGACCGGCTCGAGTCCCCCGACGACTACCGGCCGAGCATCGCCTACGCCCGTGCGAAGCGTGCCCAGGTCGTGCTCACACGGGCGTGGGCACGTCGTTTCGGGCGTAGCGGTATCGGCTTCCACGTGATGCACCCCGGGTGGGCGCTGACCCCTGGGGTCGAGTCCTCGCTCCCCGCCTTCCGCAGGGTGATGGGCCCCATCCTGCGGGATCCGTCCGAGGGTGCCGACACGGCCGTCTACCTGGCGTTGGCCGATGACGTCGCCGACGGCCCCGGGAAGCTGTGGCATGACCGTCGTCCCCGCAGCCAGCACAAGGTGCCGTGGACCCGGTCGCCTGCCGGTGAGGAGGACGCCCTCTGGGACCGGCTCCGTCGCGATGCGGACACCGACCCGAGCGTGACGACGTCCGGCTCGGATCGGGCCTGACGATCCGCGGTGGGAACCGTCCGAGCACCGTCGATGACCCGAACCTCGTGCACCGACCCGCCGGAGACCTGGAGCCCCCATGGCCGATGCCCCCGTCCACCTCGTGATCGGCGCCGCCGGCGCGGTGGGCTCAGCCACGGTCCGTCGCCTCGCTGACGCCGGGGCCCGCGTCGTGCTCTCCGGTCGGGACGAAGCGGCGCTGAAGCTGGCCGCCGACGGCATGGACGGCGAGGTCCGCACCGTCGATGCGCGTGACTGGAGTGCGGTCCAGGAGCTCGTCGACGGGATCGTCGACCGCCACGGACGCCTCGACGGCGTCGCCAACCTCGCCGGATCGGTCCTGCTCAAGCCGGCCCACCTGACCTCCCAGGAGGAGTTCGACGCGACGATCGCCACCAACCTGTCGACCGCGTTCGCGGTCGTGCGGGCAGCCGCACCGGCGATGAAGCGCCACGGTGGCTCGATCGTCCTGGCGGCGTCCGCGGCGGCGCAGATCGGGATCGCCAACCACGAGGCGATCGCGGCCGCCAAGGCCGGCGTGATCGGCCTGGTCCGCTCGGCTGCGGCGACCTACGGCAGCAAGGGTGTCCGGGTCAACGCGGTCTCCCCCGGGCTGGTGTCCTCGAGGCTCACGGAGAAGCTGGTCGCGAACGAGGCACAAGCCGACGCCAGCCGCAAGATGCATGTGCTCGGCCGGCTCGGCGACGGTGACGACGTCGCCGCGGCCGTCACCTGGTTGCTCGATCCGGCCACCTCATGGGTGACCGGGCAGATCATCGGCGTCGACGGTGGGCTCGGGCAGATCCGCACCCGCGGCTGACCGAACGAACGGCGCGTCAACCGCTCCCGAGCGCGTCGAGCGCATCCAACGTCACGTGCGCGACCCGGCGGTCCGCATCCGCCAGGGCTCGGAGGTCCCCGGCCGCCTGCGCACGCTTCAGGCGAGAGAACCCGTAGTCGCGGCCCGGGATCCGTGCATCCTCCGGATCGTCGCCGACGGTCAGCAGGAAGACCGCACGGTCCGAGCCTCCCTTGTGCAGCTGGCCGGTCGAGTGCAGGTACCGCGGTCCGATGCCGACGGTGACCGGCACACCATGAGCCCGTCGCAGCTGGTCGGCCGCCTGGTGCAGCCGCGCCTCGTCGACGCTGTCGGGCTCGACGAAACCGAGCAAGGCGATCACGTCACCGGGGGCGACGGTCCGCAACACCTCGTCCGGCGTGGTCGTCGGCGGGAGGTCCTCGTTGGAGGACAGCGCCCGCTCGGTCGCGGCCTTGGCCGCGGCCACGTCCGGTTGGTCGAACGGGTTCACACCGAGCAGCGCACCCGCGATCGCCGTGGCGACCTCGAACCGCACCACCTCGCCGGGCAGATCGTCGGGGCCGGCCTCCGGCAGCACCACCGTCGGCACCCCAGCCGCGGCGAGCTCGCGGACGGGGGACTGCTCGCCGAACGCAACGACCAACCGGTCGTCGCCGAAGGTCGCGTTGGTCGGATCCTCACCGAGGACCGGCACCAGCCCGACCCCGTGCTTGCCGGTCGATTCCGCCACGAGCTGCTCGATCCAGGCACCGAAGCTGGCTACCGACGGCGGGAGCAGCAGCGTGAGCTTGTCCCGACCGCGCTGGGCCGCAGAGGCCATGATCGCCCCGAGCACCGCCGGAGCGTTGACCGACGGATCCGTGGACCGGCTGACGGCCAGTTGCTCGTGCGCCGGAGCCAGGTGCTCGTCAAGGTCCAGGCCCAACAGGGCCGCGTGCAGCAACCCGAACTCGGTCAGCGCGGAGAAGCGACCGCCGACGTCCGGCTGCCCGTGGACCGCACCGCGGAACCCATCGGCCGTCGCGCGGGCGTCGAGCTTGCTCCCCGGGTCGGTGATCGGCAGGACGAACCGCCCGGCAGCCGACCCGTGGGCGTCGTGCAGGCGTTCGAGGAAGCGGTCCAGGTGCGACAACGTCTCGATCGTGCCACCGGACTTCGACGCCGGCACCACCAACGTCGTGTCCCAGGGCAGCTCCCGTTCGACCGCCAGCACGGCGGCCGGGTCGGTGGAGTCCAACACCCGCAGACGGGGTGCACCCGGCGCCGCCCCGACGGTGGTGGCCAGGACCTCGGGCCAGAGGGAAGAGCCGCCCATGCCCACCAGCAGGACGTCGGTGACGCCG
The DNA here is from genome assembly GCA_007121785.1 of Nitriliruptoraceae bacterium. Classification (GTDB taxonomy): domain Bacteria; phylum Actinomycetota; class Nitriliruptoria; order Nitriliruptorales; family Nitriliruptoraceae; genus SKTG01. The sequence continues at coordinate 7,649 of SKJX01000209.1, read as the reverse complement.
TCCGCACGCGCGTCGGTTGCGAGCCGGTCGAGGTCGGCGATCCGCTCCTGTGCCCGCTCAGGAGCGTCCAGCCAGCCGAGCCGGTCGGCGATCTCCGTCGGATCGTCCGACCAGACGGTGTGGTCGCGGGCCCACAGGCGCGGGACCACCGCCATCGCCTGCTCGATCGCGTCGGATGCGGCCTCGTGCAACGGGCCGAGGCGGGCCTCGTGGGACACGTCATGCTCCGGACTCATCGGGGGCGACGGCGACGGGCGAACGTGCACCGTCAGGCGCCGAGACTAGACGGCTGACCGGTAGCCTCGACCGACCGCGCCCGCCGGCGCGCCGAGACACCGACCCGCGAGGCACCCGTGAGCGACGAGAAGCCGGAGCCCAACCCCAACCCAGCGAACAAGCAGGTCCAGGTCGTCGTGCCTGACGAGCAGAAGCACGGCACCTACGCCAACTTCCTGGTGGTCTCGCACTCGCCGCACGACTTCACCCTCGACTTCTGCCAGCTCGTGCCGTCCGGCGAGAAGGGCAAGGTCAACGCCGAGGTGGTCTCCCGCGTGCGGATCGCACCGACGATGGTCGGTCGGGTCCTCAACGCGCTCAACACCAACCTGTCGAGCTACGAGGAACGGTTCGGTTCGGTCAAGGCGCTCGGCTGACGTGGTCGTCTCCCCCGCATCGTTGCAGCCGGCCGGTCGCCACGCCGGCTGGCAGGGACCGCGCACCGTCAGCTACCTCGTCTGCGACGTCGACGGCACCCTGGTCGGCCCCGACGCGCTGGCCCGACCCGCGGTCGTCGCCGCGCTCGACCGTGCCCGTGAGGCCGACGTCCGTGTGGGCTACGCCACCGGGCGCATGCGCGACGGCGTCCGGTCGTTGCACGACCAGTTGGACATCAGCGGCCCTCACGTGCTGCACAACGGTGCGCAGGTCCGCGCCGATGGCCGGACGGTCGTCGCCTGGCCCCTGGACGACGACGCCGTGGACGGGCTGCTCGCCCTCGCCCACCGCTGCGACGACGCGTACGTGGAGATCTACACCGAGTCCGGGTTCGTCGCGTCCGCCCACGACGAACGTGCCGCTGCGCACTGGGAGCTCCTGGGCGCCCGACCGAGGTCGCTGATCGACCGGGCGGCGGACCTGGCTGGGCAACCCGCGCTCAAGGCGACGTTCGCGGTCTTCGACCCACAGGCGGTCACCGACCTGGTCGTCGAGGTGGAGCGGCTCGGGCTGATGCCCGGCCCGTCGGAGTCACCGCGCACGCCCGATCTGGCCTACGTCAACGTCACCCACCCGGATGCCGACAAGGGCCGAGCGCTCGTGCGAGCCGCCGACCACCTCGACGTCCCGCTGTCCGAGGTCGTCGCGATCGGAGACGCGACCAACGACCTGTCGATGTTCGAGGTCGCTGGCACGGCGATCGCGATGGGGCAGGCGGCCCCGTCGGTCCACGCCGCCGCGCACCTCTCCGCACCATCGGTCGACGCCGACGGTGTCGCCACGGCCGTGGACCGGCTGCTGCGCTGGATGGACCGGTCATGAACGACGGGCCGCTGCCCCGCCAGGCACGGCTGCCGTTGACCGAACGGCTCTCGCCCCGACACGCCAACTACGCACGGATCCTGGCCGCCCACGAGCAGGCGCTGCGCAGCGGCGCCCCCGGCTACGTGGACCCGGCCAGCGGGTTCTTCGTGTTCACCGCGGCCGAGCTGTGGGAACGCGGCACCTGCTGCGACACCGGCTGCCGCCACTGCCCGTACGCGCAGGGCCCGCGAGGCCCCCAGGGGCTGCCGCCGGACGCGTGAGCCTCCGCAAGCCCGGGCCGTCACCTGGGTCAGCCCGAGCCGGGCACCTGGTAGTTCGGGGCCTCGTGCACCACGTCGAGGTCGTGGACGTGGGACTCGCGCATCCCTCCGGCGGTCTGACGCACGAACCGGGCGCGATCGGCCAGATCGGCCAGATCGGTCGCGCCGAGGTAGCCCATCCCGGACCGGATGCCGCCCTCGAGCTGGGCGGTCACCTCGCCGACCGTGCCGCGGTACGGCAGCAACCCGGAGACGCCCTCCGGCACGAGCTTGGCCGGCTCACGTGCTTCGGCTGCGCTCCCGGCCGCCTTGTCGGCCTGGAAGTACCGGTCGGCGGATCCGGCGCGCATGGCGTCGACCGAGCCCATCCCCCGGTACTCCTTGTACCGACGGCCACCCGCGAGGACCAGCTCCCCCGGGGACTCGTCGGTCCCCGCCAGCAGGTTGCCGACCATCACCGCGGTGGCACCCGCCGCCAGCGCCTTGACGACGTCGCCGGAGTAGCGCACCCCACCGTCGGCGATGGTGGCGACGCCCAGTTCCGCACCGGCGCGGGCGGCCTCCAGGATCGCGGTGAACTGCGGCATGCCGACCCCGGTGACGACGCGGGTCGTGCAGATCGACCCCGGCCCGACGCCGATCTTGACCACGTCGGCGCCGTGGTCGGCACAGGCACGGACCCCGTCGCCGGTGGCGACGTTACCGACCATCAGCACGACGTCCGGGTGACGGTCCTTCAGCTTCCCGGCGAACTCGAGGATCCCGGTGGCGTGCCCGTGCGCGGAATCGATCGCCAACAGATCCACTCCGGCATCGACCAGCGCGGCGGCACGCTCCTCGCTGCCGGGGCCGGTGCCCACCGCGGCGGCGCACAGCAACCGTCCACGGGCGTCCTTCGCGGCGTTGGGGTACTTGTGGACCTTCTCGATGTCCTTGAACGTGAACATCCCGGTCAGCCGCCCGTCGGGGTCGACGATCGGCAACTTCTCCACCCGGTGGACCTGCATGACGTCGCGTGCCTGGCTGAGCGTGGTCCCCGGCTCGGCGGTGATCAGACCGTCGCGGGTCATGTGCTCGTGGACCCGGCTGCCGGGTTCGATGTCGACCCGCAGGTCCCGGTTGGTGATGATCCCGACGAGCGCACCGTCGCCGTCGACCACCGGGAACCCGGACACGCGGTAGTGGGCCATGAGGTCGAACGCGCGGTCGACCGGGTCGTCGGGTCGGAGCGTGACGGGGTCGTTGATGAACCCGGACTCCGAACGCTTGACCCCTTCGACCATCGCGGCCTGCGCCTCCACGCTGGCGTTCTTGTGGATCACGCCGAGGCCTCCCTGCCGGGCCAGGGCGACCGCCATCGGCGCTTCGGTGACCTTGTCCATCGCCGCGGACAGCAGCGGCAGGTTGAGCCGGATCCGCTCGTGCAGAGCCGAACTGACGTCGACGTCACGCGGCAGGATGGCCGAGGCCTGTGGGGCGAGCAGGACGTCGTCGTAGCTGAGGGCCTCGGGGATCTCGGTCACCGTGTCCGCCTCCTGGTCGCCGGAGGGGCAACGGTACCTCGGGGGCCGTCGGGCCCGCCGGAGGCGCGCGGCGCCGGCCAGCCGAGCCCGTCGACACCGCACGGGTGAGCAGATCGGCGCGGCTCAGGCGGGGCCTCGGGACCGTTCAGGCGAGCGCGCCCAGGTCGGCGAGGGCCTTCTTCCAGGCCTCCTGGTCACGAGCTTCCGGCACGGGGTTACGGTCGGTGTAGGCGACGTCGCCGGCCTTGTCGATGATGAAGGTGCCACGCAGCGCGATGCCGAGACGGTCGTCGAACACGCCGTAGGTCCGCGCGACCTCGCCGTGCGGCCAGAAGTCGGACAGCAGCGGGAACCCGAACCCCTGCTCGTGCGCCCACCGGGCATGGGTCGGCGGCGCATCCACCGAGATCGCGAGCGTCTCCACCTCGTCGCCCTGGAAGGTCTCGATCGAGTCTCGGATCTGGCACATCTCACCCTCGCAGGTTCCCGTGAAGGACAGGGGGTAGAACACGACGACGACGTGCTTCGCCCCCCGGTAGTCGGACAGCCGTACCGGCTTGCCCGTCTGATCCCGCAGTTCGAAGTCCGGGGCCTGGTCACCGACCTGCACGCTCACGTGGCAACTCCTCAGCTGGGTATCGATCGACGCCCGAACGTTCGGTGCCGACGGCGCCTTGGACGGCCCGTCGTGCGACCAAGGCCCAACCGGACGGCCGGACCCACGACGTGCGGACCTACCGGCCCTCGCCGCGCTGGTTCCGTGCCCGTTGCTGGAGGGCGGCCAGCACCGGGATGGCGGCCACCTTCTCCTCGGTCAGCTCCTCCCTCCGCAGCCGGGCAGGCGTGTCCTCAGCTCGACGCGGCACCTCGAGGACCTCGTCGGGGGTCGCGATGACGTCGACGTGGACGTCGTGGTCGCTGGACGGGATCTCCCCCGCGGCCTGGATCTGCGCGGGGTGCACCGTGGTGGCCACCCGGGTGGTCGGGCCGATCAGGCCGGCCTCGCTGGCGATCGCGAACTCCAGGTCGCTGAAACCCCCACCCTTGCCGAGCCGGACGCCGTCCTCGCCGACCGCCACGCAGCCGGTGACCACCAGGTCGACGGGCGCCAGCCCCTCGAGCGGCACGGTCCGACCGGAGCGGGTGGCTCCCGCGATCGAGGCGGCCCGACGGGGTGGGTCAGCGAGGTGGTCGGGATCGAGCAGGAAGAACGGCTCCGGTTCGGCCAGGCGTGGCACCGCCATGTAGACGACCCGCCCGTCCTCCAACGCGCGCTGGCGGACCGGGAGCTGCGGGCTGTCCGGGTTCGCTTTGAGGTGCTGCGCGTCCTGCCAGCTCCGGGTCGAACGCAAGCACTCGGCGGCGGCCTCCGCACCGACGAAGTTGGGGATCCGATGCCACGGCCCGGGGAACCGACGGATACCGGCGACGTCGAGCGACGCCCACACCCGTTCGCGGAGCGCTGCCTTCGCCGCCAACAGGCCCGCATCGCCGCCGGCGTCATGGTCGTGACGCCGGCTCACGACCCGTCCCCGCTGGCACGGTCCCCCTCGGTGGCACCGTCCGACGGCCCGTCAGCCCCGTCGTCCTGGTCGCGCTCCTGCGGCAGCGCGACCAGCTGCGGCCGGTCAGCCCCCACGAGCACGGCGTCGACGCCACGCTCGGTCCGCAGTTCGTCGATGCGCTGGAGCTGCTTCTCCAACTGGTTGCGTCGGGTGGACGAGAGCGCTTCGTACGCCCGGTTGGTGGTCTCCAGGCCACGACCGACCTTGTCCATCGCATAGCCGAACCGTTCCCACTGGTCGGCGAACCCCGCCAGCAGCTGGAGGATCTCGTCGCTGACCCGCTCGAGCGCGACACGGTCGACCGCCTGACGGATGACGGCCAGCACCGCGAACAGCGTCGTCGGCGAGCACGGGACCACCTTGCGTGCCAGCGCATCGTCCAGCAGCGTCGGATCCTGCTGGTGGACGTAGCCGTAGACGTCCTCATTGGGCAGGAACAGCAGGACGCAGTCGAGCGTGCCCGAGCCGGCATCCACGTAGTCGCGATCCGCGAGCTCCTTGACCCGGGCGCGCACGTCCCGCAGGAACGCGTTGCGCCGGGCGTCCCGCTCGGTCTCGCCTTCGGCCTCCAGCATCGCCAGGTAGTTGTCCAGCGGGAACTTTACGTCCATGTGCAGGACCTGGTCGCCCGGGAGCAGGAAGGTCACGTCCGGTCGGCTCCCACCCGGGGTGGTGGCCTGCGTGCGGTAGTTGACCCCCTCCACGAACCCTGCGGCGCGCAGCACGTCCTCGGCCATGCGCTCACCCCACTGGCCCCGCGTCTGCGACGAGGTCAGCGCCTCCCGCAGCGCTGCGGTGGTGCTGGCGAGCTCACCGTGACTGCGAGCGACACCGTGCAACTGCTCGCTGACCTGGCCGAGCTGCGCCGCCCGCTCGCGGTCGAGCCGCTGGACGAGGTCGGTGACCTGCTTGAGGCTTCGGGTCACCTGTTCGAGCTCCGCGTCGATCAGCTCCTTGCGATGGGTCAGATCGGACGCGCCGGCGCGGACCCGGGCGTCGAGTTGCTCGCCAGCGACCTGCTGCAAGGTGTCCAGGGCGTGGCGCAGATCCTCGCGGTGGGTCGCGTTGAGCTCGTCGCGGGTCGCCCGGCGGGCGGCGTCGAGCTCCTCACGGAGCGCGCCGACGAGCCGATCGGTGTCCGACGCACGGCCCCGTGCCGCCAGCCAGCCCACGAGCGCCCCGACGAGCAGCGCACCGACCAGGATGACGAGCACCAACGGCAGGTCTGGCACGTGGCACCTCCGCGAGGCGAGGTCAGGGCGGGTGGGGCCCCGACGTAGGACCGAGGCGTCGGACCGAGGCGCAGGACCGAGGCGCAGGACCGAGGCGTCGGGCCGCCCGGCCGTGCCGAGGCGACGCGGACCACCGTACGTGCGGGGTGTGACGACCCAGCGGACCCCGCCCGCGTCACTCCTCCTCGTCGTCGCCCTGGAGGCGGGCGTAGGAACCCACCACCTCGTCGAACGGCTCGTTCTCCAACAGTTCCTCGTCCTCCGGATCCCACTCCGGCTCGTGCCGGACGGGTTGGACCGAGGAGGACGGGAAGTGTTCGAGGGAGCCTTTCGGCTGCGCGTCCCACTCCGCGAAGGTCAGTGGCGCCTGCAGGTACAACGCGACCAGGCGGGCGGTCGCCACGATCGAGTCGAGGTGGGTCCGTTCGTGGCCGTGGGTGGCGTCCACACCGAACCCGATGAGCGCCGCCCGCGTCTCCGCGCCGGCTTCGAGGGCGGACGCCACGTCCGAGCGGTAGTAGCGGAACACGTCGCGATTCGCCTCGACGGCGTGGGCCTGCGCCAGATCGCACAGCACGCGCGTGAGGTGGTAGTCGAACGGTCCGTGCAGGTCCTGCATCGCGATCGTGACGCCGGTCTCGGTCGAGTGCTGGCCGGGCGCGACCACCGCCGAGTCGACCGAGAGCATCTCCGCGACCTCGTTGGCCAGCCCGGCTGCGCCGTGACCGACCTCCTCGGAGATCGTGATCAGTAGATCCGCGCCGACCTGCGGGGTGATCCCGGCCTCCTTGACCGCTTTGAACGCGGCCAGGACCGCGGCCACCCCGGCCTTGTCATCGAGGTGGCGCGAGGTGACGAACCCCGACCGGGTGATCACCGGGAACGCGATCTGCGCGACGAAGTCACCGACCTGGATCCCCAGGTCACGCAGGTCCTGAGCGGAGTGGACACGCTCGTCGACCCGGACCTCCACGTCCTCCCAGGAGATCGGGTGGTCATCGATCGCGTCACCGAACGCGTGCCCGGAGGCCTTGGTCGGCAGGATCGTGCCGGTGTAGGTCTGTTCCGGGTCGTCGTTGAAGATGCTGACGCGGGTGCCCTCGGAGAACCGGGAACTGTGGGTCCCGATGGGCACGACCTCCAAGCGGCCGTTGTCCTTCAACGACCGGACCATGCACCCGATCGTGTCGGTGTGCACGACCACTGCCCGGTTGCGGGCAGATCCGCCGTCCGCGTCGGCCCTCCCGTCGAGGGTCGCGATCATCGCCCCGCGGCGGCTGAGCTCGAACGGCAGCCCGATCTCCTCGAGCCGTTCGCCGACGTGCTGCATGATCACGTCGGTCCGGCCGCTGGGACTGGGGATCCGCAGCAACTCGAGGAGTACGTCCTGCATCCAGGCCGTGTCGATGGGCAGGTCGGTGATGTCGCGTCGGTAGTTCATGCGTACGAACGCTAATGGGTCTGTAGCCCGGGTGGCCACTGCGTATGTTCGGGTGGTCCGTTCCGGTGGGTGAGCACTGGCAGACGCTG
>SKJX01000168.1 GCA_007121785.1 Nitriliruptoraceae bacterium | reverse complement strand
CCCGCCTGCACCGCGACGCGCAGCGCGACGTCGTCGACGTCGGGCTGGTCCTCGAGGAAGCTGCGGACCTTCTCGGCGGCCGTCTCGGTCAGGGTGATCACGTGCTCGGTGGTGTCCACGGTGGCGTCAGCGCTCACGGTGTCCTCCGGCGGTCGAACTGCGCTCGGCGCTCCGGGTGGCCGTCGGATCCAACAGATCCGCGGCCGGTCTCCGGCGACGCGCGAGCGGCACATGGTCGGTGCCGGCAGCAGCGGGCACCTCGGTCTGGCGGGGAGTGTACCGACGACCGCGCCGGCAGCGACCGTTCGCGCGACCCACCGGTCGGGCTCACCGATCACCCGAACCGGGCAGCGAGCCGCTCCGACGCCGCCGCGACCTCCGCAGCGGGGTCGTCCCCCGGACCATCGGCGGCGGCCTCTTCCACCGGGTCGACCCCGTCGACCCGGCCGGCGAGCTGGCCGACCACCGCGGCGGTCGGTCGGCCCGCCTGTGCCGCCAGCTGACGGACCGCGGCCACGACCTTGCCCTGGCCGCTGGTCGCATCGAGCCGGCCTTCCCCGGTGATCGCCAGATCCGCGTCGGCCACGGCCGCCGGCAACCCGACCAGGTCGGCGACCATGGCCGCGCCGGGACGCACCTTCGCGTCGAGGGCCGCCATCAGGCCGTACCCCAGCCCGCCCGCCGCACCGCTGCCCGGCAGCTCGGCGAGCGCCGGATCGGCACCGAGATCGCGTTCGAAGACGCTGGCGACCCGACGCAGCGCGTGGGTGTAGCGCTCGATGTCGCGCTCGTCCGCCCCCTTCTGCGGGCCGAAGCGGATCGCGGCTTCCGCCAGCGGCGTGGTGACGTCGGCCAGGAGCTCCACCTCGGCGTCCAGCGGTCGGAACCAGCCACGGTCGATCGCGGCCAGGCGGTGCAGGTCGTCCCCGCCGATCTTCAGACCGGAGCCGTCGGCGACGGTCAGGCGGTAGCCGAGGGCGAGCAGCGCGCCGGTCCCGCCGTCGATGCTGGCCGATCCACCGAGCCCGACCCGGATCGGGTCCGCCCCGTGGGCGGCCGCGGCGGCGAGCAACTGCCCGACCCCGTAGGTGGTCGCGCGTCCCGGGGTCCGAGCCGAGGCCGGGACCAGGTGCAGGCCGCAGGCGCTGGCCGACTCGATCACGGCCGAACCATCCGGCTGCTGTAGCCACGCGGCGATCCGCGGGTGGCCGTGCGGGCCGGCGACCTCCACCTCGTGACGGACGTGCGTCTCGGTGGCCACGACATCCAACAGTCCCTCGCCCCCGTCCGACATCGGCAGCAGGACCAGCCCGTCGTCGGCCCGCACGCGGCGCCACCCGTCGGCGATCGCGCTCGCGGCCTCGTCGGCGCGCAGGGTCCCGCCGAAGCTGTCGGGGGCGATCACGACCCGCACGGTGACCCTCCTGGTCTAGGGTGCGTCGTGACGGTAGTCCTGGTCGGGGCCGGTCGGCGGATCCCAGCGATGGGCGTTTGCCGTCCGACGAGCCGGCTCGTCTAGCGTGTGTTCATCCAGAGGAACGAGGGCGAGACGTGAGCGAGATCGTGGTCGGGGTCGACGGCTCGGAGAACGCGCTCGAGGCGTTGCGGTGGGCGATCGAGGACGCCGCACGTCGCGGCGCCTCGGTGACCGTCATCCACGTGTACCCGCCGGGGCGCGAGCGCAGCCCTCACCAGGCAGCACTGTCCTTCGTCACCGCGGAGAGCACGGTCCAACGCGTCGCGGAAGACGATCGGCGGTGGCGTGAGGAACGGGCCGCGGAGGCCCGTCAGTCGGCCGAGCGGATGCTCGCCGACATCGTCCGCAACGCCGGGCCGCGTCGAGACGTCAGGATCCACCAGGTCGTGGTCGAGGACGATCGCCCCGTCCGGGTCCTGATGGACCGCGCCGCCAAGGCCGACCTGCTGGTCGTCGGCGCCCGTGGGCGCGGCGGCTTCGGCGGGCTCAAGCTCGGGTCGGTCTCCCAGCAGCTCACGGTGCACGCCAAGTGCCCGGTCGTCGTGGTGCCCCGCAAGGACACCCGCTGACCGGCGCTCGGTCGCCGGCGGTCAGCGCCGGGACGTCCCCGGACGCGGGCAGCGGACCGGTCAGCGACGCAGGAAGGGTGGCCGGACCACCTCGGCGTCGGTGAGGTTGCCACGGATGTCGACCGTGACCTGGGTCCCGGGGCCGAGATCAGCGTCGAGGTAGGCCAGGGCGATCGGTCGCCCCAGGGTCGGCGACAGGGTCCCCGACGTGACCTGGCCGACCTGACGACCGTCCAGCATCACGGCGTTGCCCTGGCGTGCCGGGCGACGGCCGCTGACCTCCAGGCCCCACAGCCGACGTGACGGACCCTGCTCCTTGGCGCGAGCCAACGCGTCCGATCCCTGGAAGGCGCCACGGTCGAGCTTGACCGCCCATCCCAGCCGGGCGTCGAACGGCGTGACCTCGCGCGAGAGGTCGTTGCCGTGCAGCAGCAGGCCGGCCTCCAACCGCAGGGTGTCGCGCGCGCCGAGGCCGCATGGCACCACCTCGGCGTCCAACAGGGCGTCCCACAGGGTGATCGCGACCGCGCCGGGGATGACCACCTCCACGCCGGGTTCGCCCGTGTAGCCGGTCCGGGCGAGCCAGCCGCGGGTGCCGTCGACGTCGATCGACGCGACGCCGAACGACCCCGTCGAGGTCGCCGGCGACCCGGTGGTGCCGAGCGATCCCAGCACCCGGTCGACCAGCGCGAGCGAGTCGGGCCCCTGCACGGCGATCACGGCCCAGTCGAGGCTCTCGTCGCGGAGCGAGGCGTCGCGGTCACGGGCCGCCGCGGCCAGCGTGGCCACGACCTCCGTGGCGTTGGCCGCGTTGGGGACGGTCAACCAGGCGTCCTCGCGCAGCCGGTAGACGATCAGGTCGTCGATCACCCCGCCATCCTCGTCGCAGCACAGCGTGTACTGCGCCTCGCCGTCGGCGAGCCGCTCGGGGTCGTTGGTGAAGGAGGCACCGATCACGGCGGCGGCCTGTGAACCGTCGACGAAGACCGTGCCGAGGTGGGAGACGTCGAACGCCCCGACGCTGGTCCGCACCGCCTCGTGCTCCTCCATCGTGCCGGCGAAGCGGATGGGCAGCTCGTAGCCGGCGAACGGGGCCAGCTTCGCGCCATCGCGGACGTGCGCCTCGTACAGGGGGGTGCGATGCAGCGGGGACGTCAGGGCAGCTCTCCTGCTCGGCCGGGATCCAGGGGCCGCCACCGTAGTCGCCGCCGGACCGGACGCACGGGTCACCGTGGACCCGGTCGACCCGGTCGGTGCCGACGGACCGACCGGCTGCCACACGGTCCGGCGACGGCTGCAACCGACCCTGGAGGTCGGCTAGCGTCGAACCTCCCGGAACGCGTCCGTGACGCCCGCTGATCGACACGACGGCGCTGCGGTGCACGACGCACCGGTCGCCGCACAACCCACGGCGGGGATCCCGCCCGCACCCTCGAAGGAGTCGCACCGTGGCCGAGGTCGAACTGCCGCAGCTCGGCGAGTCCGTCGAGGAGGGCATCATCACCTCCTGGCTGGTCGGCGTCGGGGACGCCGTCGAGGTCGACCAGCCGATCGTGGAGATCTCCACCGACAAGGTCGACACGGAGATCCCCTCCCCGGTCGCCGGCACGGTCAGCGAACTGCGGGCCGAGGTCGACGACACCGTCGAGGTCGGTCAGGTCATCGCCGTCGTCGACGAATCGGCCGACGCTGGTTCCGGCGGCAGCGGTGGTGGTGACGGCGGTGAGCAGGCGTCGAGCGATCCGGGTGACGCCGGCGATGAGGCGGCGGAGGACCAGCAGGTCGGCGCGGACGAGGACGCCGAAGCCACCACCGGTGAGCAGCCGGCGTCCGGCGGAGCCGCGTCGCGCGGTCCGCAGCGCGAACGGGCGACCCGGGAGGAAGGCCACGATGCGGACGTGATCGTCCTCGGCGGCGGCACCGGCGGGTACTCCACGGCGCTGCGCGCCGCCCAGCTCGGGCTGGAGGTCGTGCTGGTCGAGCAGGCCAAGGTCGGCGGCACCTGCCTGCATTGGGGGTGCATCCCGACCAAGGCGATCCTGCAGACCGCGGAGGTCGCCGAGTACGCGCAGGATGCCGGCGATTTCGGGGTGCAGGCCGACTACCACGGCATCGAGGTGGCGGCGCTCAACGCCCACAAGGACGGCGTGGTCGACAAGATGTGGAAGGGCCTCCAAGGGGCGCTGAAGCACCGTGGCGTGGAGACGATCCACGGCACCGGCACGCTCACCGACGCGACCACCGTCGAGGTGGAGACCCAGGACGGCACCCGCACCGTGGCGGCGCCGTCGATCGTGGTCGCGACCGGCTCGGCCCCCCGCGAGGTGCCCTTCGCACCGTTCGACGGGACACGCATCATCTCCTCCGACCACGCCATGTACCTGGACGAGTTGCCCGACTCCGCGGTGATCCTCGGAGCCGGCGCGATCGGCATGGAGTTCGCCACCGCGTGGGCCGCGTTCGGGGTGGACGTGACGCTGGTGGAGCTCGAGGACCGGCTGCTGCCGCTCGAGGACGCCGACGCCTCCAAGGAGATCGGCCGGTCGTTCCGCAAGCGCGGCATCACCACCAGGACCGGCGTGAAGATGTCGGAGGTGCAGACGAGCGACGATGGCGTGACCTGCACGATCGACGCCAAGGACGGCCCGGAGGAGATCAGCGCGGAACTGCTGCTGGTCGCGGTCGGCCGCGGTCCCGTGACCGAAGGCGCCGGGCTCGACGCCGCCGGTGTGGAGGTCAACGAGCGCGGCTTCGTCACGGTCGACGAGTACGGACGCACCTCGGTCGCCAACATCTTCGCGGTCGGTGACGTGATCGAGACCCTGGGGCTGGCCCACGCTTCCTTCCAGGAGGGCTTCCTCGTGGCCGACCAGCTGGCCGGGCTCGAGGTGCTGCCGATCGACTACAAGGGCGTGCCGCGCGTCACCTACTCCCATCCGGAGGTCGCCTCCGTCGGCTACACCGAGGCGGAGGCCAAGGACGCCGGCTTCGAGGTCGTGACCGAGAGGTTCCCGTTCCAGTCGCTGGGGCGGGCGGCGATGATGAACGCCACCGGCATGGTGAAGCTGGTCGCGGAGAAGGACGACGACCAGGAGGGCGGCGCCGGCCGCGTCCTGGGCATCCACATCGTCGGTCCGAAGGCGACCGATCTGATCGCCGAGGGGCAGCTGATCTACAACTGGGAAGCCTTGCCCAACGACGTCAGCCGCTTCATCCACGCCCACCCGTCGCTGGCCGAGGCGATCGGCGAAGCCCATCTCGCGCTGGCCGGTCGCGCCCTGCACAGCTGAACGTTCGATGCCAAGCCCGCGGCCGCCGGCGACGCCGCCGGTGGCAGGACCAGGAGCACACCGTGGCCACCGAGGTCGAACTGCCACAGCTGGGTGAGTCGGTCGAGGAGGGGGTGATCACCGCCTGGCTGGTCAGCGTCGGGGACGCCGTCGAGGTCGACCAGCCGATCGTGGAGATCTCCACCGACAAGGTCGACACGGAGATCCCCTCGCCGGTCGCCGGCACCATCACCGAACTCAAGGCCGAGGTCGACGACACCGTCGAGGTGGGCCAGACGATCGCGCTGATCGGTGACGCGGACGAAGCAGCCGACGACGGCGGCGACGAGGGCGCGGACGCACCCAGGGACGACGACGCGGACGGCGGCGACGGCGCGGCGGTCCCGGCGGACGAGGGCGAGGACGCGGAAAGGGCCCCGGCGAAGGCCTCGGACGCACCGGCCAAGACACCGGCGTCGGGCGGTGGACCATCCGACGACGGTCAGGCCAGCCGCGATGGTGCGGTCAGCAGCAGCACCGCGCTGACCTCGCCGCTGACCCGCAAGCTGCTGCGCGAGGCCGGCCTCTCCCCCGACCAGGTACAGGGCACCGGTCCAGGCGGCCGCATCACCCGTGAGGACGCGGAGCGGGCGATCGCCAGCGGCGGAGAGCCGGCGACGGCCGCCACGTCGGACGACGCGCCAGCACCGAGCGCAGCTCCCTCGGTCACACCACCGCCCGCGGTCGTCGACGCACCGTCCGAGCGGCAGCGCCCGCCGGCATCGCCCACACAGATCGACTTCGGCGGCGAGCGGTCGGTGACCCAGGACCTCACCCGGATCCGCAAAGCCATCGCCCGGTCGATGATGGAGTCGCTGCAGACGACCGCGCAGCTCACCGCGGCGGTCGAGGTCGACCTCACCAGCGTGATGAACCTCCGTGCGGCCAAGAAGGACGCGTTCAAGGCCAAGGAGGGCGCGAGCCTCTCGCCGCTGCCGATCATCTCCCGGGCGGTGTGCATGGTGCTACCTCGCCACCCGGTGGTGAACTCCTCGATGGACACCGACGCCGGTACCGTCACCTACCATCGCAACGTCAACCTCGGCATGGCGGTCGACACCGAACGTGGCCTGCTGGTGCCCAACATCAAGGACGCGCAGGACCTCACCATCCCCGGCCTGGCCCGCCAGATCGGTGAACTGGCCAAGCGCACCCGCGACAAGAAGCTCCAGCCCGACGAGATCTCCGGTGGCACCTTCACCATCACCAACACCGGCTCGGTGGGCACGCTGTTCGACACGCCGATCCTCAACCCGCCGGAGGTCGCGATCCTGGCGACCTGCAGCGTGGAGAAGCGCCCCGTGGT
>SKJX01000210.1 GCA_007121785.1 Nitriliruptoraceae bacterium | reverse complement strand
GGACCGTCGGTGCCCGTCCCCGGGGCGCGACGGCCGCAGGTGCCGGTGCGGGTCGCCCGGGGCCGCGTCACCGCCGCCGGGTCCGTCTACCACCACCTGGAGCACCCCAGCCACCTCGCCGTCGGGGCGCTGCGCGTCGCCGCCAGCGACACCCCGAAGCTGGCCAGCGCAGCTGCCGAGCTCGCCGACCTGCTCACCGACGGCCCACCGCCGGCGTGGCAGCAACGGCTGGCCACCGTCGACACCGACCTGGTGGCGTTGTTGCTGGTGGCACTGGTCCGCGGCGGCACGCCGGTCAGCGCGATCACGCTGCCGCCAGGTGGCGTCTGGCGGTGGTGCACCGACCCTTCGCAGCTGGCGGCTGCCGACCGGGCGCTCACCGACGTCGATGTCGACCGGGTCCGGCTCGACGCGGCCGTCAAAGCCGAGGACGGTTTCTTCACGACCTTCCTGGTCAGCTCCTACTCCCGCTACTGGGCCCGCTGGGCGGCCCGGCGGGGTCTGACACCGGATCAGGTCACCTCGGTGTCGATGCTGCTGGGTCTGGCGGCCGCCGCCGGCTTCGCGCTCGGCAGCCGGCCCGGGCTGGTGGCGGGGGCGGTGCTGCTCCAGCTGGCGTTCACCCTCGACTGCGTCGACGGCCAACTCGCCCGCTACACCCGACGGTTCACCGCCCGCGGCGCCTGGCTGGACGCGATCTTCGACCGCGGCAAGGAGTACGTGGTGTTGGCGGGGCTGGCCGCTGGTGGCGTGCGCGCCGGCGACGACGTCGTGCTGTGGGCGTTGGCCGGGGCGGTGCTGGCGTTGCAGACCTTCCGTCACACCCTCGACCTGGGCTACGCCGAACAGCAGCTGGCCGATCTCGATCGGGAGGTGCGCCGGCCGCTCCACGAGGTCGACGCCGGCCCGCCGGCGTTCTGGGAGGCCGTCGCGGCTGGTCCCGGTGAGGTCGCTGACAGGCCCGTGAGGAACCTCGATCCGGTCGCGGGGGGTGCTGCTGGAGGCGTTGGCGGGGATGTGTGGAGCGATGGGGGCGTCGGGGACCCGCAACGCTCCACGGATCGCGCGGGCACACCGGGTGCGTCGGCGGGTGTCGCGACGGGAGCACGTCGCGCGGTGCGGGCGCTACGGCGAGCCGAGGCCGTCGCGGTCCTCAAGTGGGCCAAGCGCATCGTGGTCCTGCCCATCGGGGAGCGGTTCGCGCTCATCTCCCTGCTGGCGATCGTCGGCACCCCACGGCTGGTGCTGGTCGTGCTGCTGGCCTGGGGGGCGCTGGCGACGGTCTACACCTTCACCGGCCGGCTGATCCGGTCCATCGCATGAGCCGGGACGTGGGCAGGGAGCGGGACGCAGTGCCCGACTCGGGCCCGGACGCGGACACGGGCGGTGGCCGGGACGCGGGGCCGGACTCGAGACCGAGCGGGGACGAGGGCGCCGCCGGCGACCGCCGTGATCCGCTGGCGCCGCACCGCGACGACGGGGTGCTGGCGGCCCTGCCGCGACCGGGTGGCGGTCGCGGTCACCCGGTTCCCGAGGTGGTGCTGCTCGCCGTGGCGGTGGTGGCCGCGCTCGGTCCGCCACTGGCGGCGGCCCTGCTCGGGACCCCGGACGTGCTCGGGTTGCCGGTGTGGGGCTGGGTAGCGGTCGGGCTCGGCTTGGCGTGCCTCGGTCGGCTCGGGCGACGGCTCGCGCGGTTGGACTGGCCGGTCCCGGCGTTGCTACGGGCGCTGGAGTACGGCGGGCTGCTGGCGCTCACCGGCGGTGGGCCGACCACCTACGTGCTCCTGTCGGTGCTCGCCTTCCGGCATTACGACATCGTCTACCGTGTCCGCACGCTCGGGGTGCCGTCACCGCGGTGGCTGGACCTCGCGGCTGGTGGCTGGCCGGTCCGCCTGTTGGTCCTGGTCGCTGCGGCCGCCGCGGGCGTGCTCGAGGTGGCGGTGGTGATCGTCGCCGCTGTGCTGGCTGCGATCGTCCTGCCCGAGAGCCTGACGCGGTGGCTGGTCCGCAGCCCCCAGCCAGGGTGAACCCCGCGGCCACCGCCACGAGCACCCGAGCGTCGTGTCGCACCGACCCGGCGACCCGCCCTGACCCGCTGACCCGGCGACCCGCACTGACCCGCTGACCCGGCGACCCGCACCACCTCGACGACCTAGGAGCCCGCAGTGCACGGCATCGTGCTCGCCGCCGGCGGAGGGACGCGGCTGCGGCCGCTCACCGACGCCCTGCCCAAGACCCTGCTGACCGTCACGAACGATGGCCGCAGCATCCTCGAGCTGGCGGTCGCCAACCTCGCCGAGGTCGGGATCACCGACATCACCGTGGTGACCGGTCACGCGGCTACCGCGATCGACGATCTGGTGCCGACGCTCGAGAAGCGCTACGACGTCCGGATCGACCAGCGCTACAACGACCGGTACGCGACGTGGAACAACGCGTACTCGGTGTGGCTGGTGCGCGACGTCATCGCGCGTGGAGCCCTGCTGGTCAACGGCGACACCGTCCACCCCGTCGATGTCGAACGTCGGCTGCTGGCCTCGCGCGGCAGCGCGGACGTCCTGCTCGCCATCGACGACGACAAGACCCTCGGCGAGGAGGAGATGAAGGTCCAGCTCGACGACCAGGCCGGCGGGGCCCTGCGGCGCATCACCAAGCAGATGGATCCCTCGCAGGCGCACGGGGAGTACATCGGGGTGACGCTGTTCGAACCGGCGGCTGGTCAGCCGCTCGCCGACGCCCTCGAAGCCACCTACGACCGTGACCCCGGCCTGTACTACGAGGACGGCTACCAGGAGCTGGCCGACCGCGGCGGGTCGGTCACCGGGGTGTCGATCGGTGCCGGGGTCCGATGGGTCGAGGTCGACGACCACGACGACCTGGCGCGGGCACACACGGTCACGGCCGGCGCCTGAGCGTCGGGGTCCGAGACAGGAGGCGACGTGGTCAGCGCGGACGTCGAAGGTGACACCGGGGAGCGGGCGATCTGGCAGCGGCTGCGCTGGCTGCTCGATCCCGTCTACCTGCCGCTGTTGGTCGTCGGGTTCGTCGCGCAGCTGACCGGGCTCGTGCTCCTCGCGCCGGTCGTGGTGCTCGTCGGGCTCGTGCTCGGCGCGTTGGCCGATCTGGGGACCGCGGACGAGCGCAACGTGCTGCGCGGTCGGTTGCGACGGTTCGGGCTCGGGTTCCTGCTGCGGGTGGCGTTCCGGGCGCTGCCGATGATCGCCGTGGTCACGCTGGCCGGTGTCCCGACGTGGGCTGCCATCGGGTACGTGGGCGCGATCCTGCTGCTCGCCGTGGCGACCCGAGCGGTGGCCTACGCCTACGGCAAGGTCCTGCGTGCGGCGCCGGCGGTGGCCGAGCGCAACCTCGACGACGGCTCCGGGTTGGCCGACCTGCTCGACGGGCTGCGCCAGCGGCGGCTACGCACGATCGGGTTGCTGGCCGCGTTGGAGATCCCGCTGGCGCTGGGACTGTGGGCCGCCGCCGACGGGCACGGACCGGCCGGCGCCGCCGGCGTCTGGACCGGCGCCGTCCTCGGCGGGACGAGCGCGCTGGTGCTGGTGGTCACCACGGCCGTGGTCGGACGCCGCGCGCTGCACCTGCTGCGGTCGGGGACGCTGGAGCGGGCCCGCGAGTCGCTGGAAGCCGCGATCGCCGACACCGGCGCGGAGGTGGTGCTGTACTTCTCCGGGGACCGCGACGGCACCTACCAGATCAACCAGTGGCTGCCCGTGCTCGAGCAACTCGACCGCCCCGTGCTGATCCTGCTGCGCGAACGTGGCCACCTGGAACGCATGCCGCCGACCCGTCACCCGGTGGTGTGGGCTCGCCGCCACCGCGACGTCGAGGTGGCGCTGGCCGGCGATCCGCGGGTCGTGCTGTACGTCGCCACGGCCGGGCGCAACATCCACTTCCTGCGCTACGGCCGTCCCCGGCACGTGTTCCTCAACCACGGTGACTCCGACAAGATCAGCTCCGCCAACCCGGTGGTCAAGGTCTACGACCGGCTCTTCGTCGCCGGTGAGGTCGCGATCGAGCGTTACCGCGCCGCCGGGGTCGACCTGGACGACGACCGGTTCGCGATCGTCGGACGTCCCCAACTCGACCGGCTCCTCGACCAGGGCGGGCGGGTCGGTGACGGGCCGCCGACCCTGCTCTACGCCCCCACCTGGGAGGGGTTCTTCGACGCGGCCGACTACTCGTCGTTGGAGCGCTCCGGCGAGGCGCTGATCCGTCACGTGCTGACCCACCACCCGCAGGTCCGGGTCGTGTTCAAGCCGCATCCGGCCTCCGGCTCGGTGCAGCCGGGGGCGCGGACCGCTCGTGACCGGGTCGCCGCGCTGCTTCGCGAGGCCGGCGACCCCCACCTGCTGGCCGAGGACCACCCCGACCTCGATCTGCTCGACTGGTTCGACCGGGCCGACGTGCTCGTCTCCGACGTCTCGGCGGTGGTCACCGACTTCCTCGCCACCGACAAGCCCTACCTGGTCACCAACCCGCGCGGGTTGGAGCCGGAACGCTTCCGCGAGATGTTCCCCTCCCACCACGCCGCCTACCTGCTCGCCGCCGACCTTGCCGACCTCAGCGAGCGGTTGGCCGCCGCGTTCGGTGACGACCCACTGGCCGCTGAGCGCGCCGCGATGAAACGCCGCGTTCTCGGTGAGCATCCCGACGGCGCGTTGGCCAGCTTCGTCGCCGCGCTCGATGCGGAGATCGCCCGTGCCGAGCGTGACGCCGAGCATGTGGTCAACACCTTCGCCTACGACCGGTGACGCCCCGATGACGGTGACGCCCCGATGAGCGGCCAGCCGCGGCTCAGCGTCGTCATCCCCGTCTACGACGTGGAGGCCTACCTGCCCGCCTGCCTCGATTCGGTGCTGGCCCAAGGCATCGACGACGTCGAGGTGCTGGCGATCGACGATGGCTCACCCGACGCGTCCGGCGACATCGCCGCGGCCTACGCCGCCCGCGACCGGCGGGTGCGGGTCATCCACCAGGACAATGCCGGCCTCGGCGCGACCCGCAACCGCGGCGCGCAGCTGGCTACCGGCCGGTACCTGGCGTTCCTCGACAGCGACGACATCGTCCCGCCGGGCGCCTACGCGGCCCTGCTGGAGGCCATCGAGCGCTCCGGATCGTCGCTGGCCACCGGAGACATCCGCCGGCTGACCTCGGCGGGACCGCGACGCTCGCCGACCTTCTCACCGCTGTACCACCCGGCGCGGACCGCGACCCACGTCACCCGCGACCTGCGGCTGCTCCAGGACCGCATCGCCCCGAACAAGCTCTTCCGGCGCGATTTCTGGCTCGGTCACGGCCTCGCGTTCCGCGAAGGCGTGCTGTACGAGGACAGCCCGGTGGTGCTCGACGCCCACGTGCTGGCCGAGCAGGTGGACGTGGTCGACCGCGTCGTCTACCACTGGCGGATCCGGCAGGGGGCGGACCAGTCGATCACGCAACGTCGGCTCGATTCCACCGCGCTGCGCGACCGCATCAGCGGGGTCCAGGCGTTCCGTGACAGCCTCGCCCGACTGATCGCTGCCGACCGGCCGGCACCGCTCGACCCGGCGAGCCTGGCCCCGGTCGCTCGCGCCTACGACCAGCTCGTGCTGGTCGACGACCTGCGCTGGTTCGCCGATGAGCTCGACCGCGCCGACGCGACGCAGGTGACGCGCTTCCTCGAGCAGGCTGGAGCGTTGCTGGCCGACATCGACCCGGCCGTGGTCGACGACCTGCCGGCACGGGATCGGGTCCGCTGGGCGTTGGTCGCCGCGGGCGACGCCGAGGGCCTCGTCGCCGACGCGCGGCACCGCCGCATCGCCCCGGAGCCCCGGGTGGTCCGTCGTGGCCGTCGGCTCCACCTCGACCCGGAGGTGCCACCACCTCGACGTTCCCGAAGGGCGGGCGGGAGGCTGCGTGGGACGGGCGGGAGGCTGCGTGGGACGGGCGGGAGGCTGCGTGGGGCGGGCGAGGTGCTGCGTGGGGCGGGCGGGGCGCTGCGGGCGTGGCCACGCCGTCGCTGGCCGGCCCGGCTCACCCGGCTCGCCGGCCACGAGCTCCAACTGCGCACCGGCATCACCGACCTGCGCGCCGACGCCGGCCGACTGGTGATCGAGGGCTGGGCGGCGATCTCCCACCACGACGTCATCGAGCCGTCCGACCAGCAGCTGCGAGCCTGGATCGAGCGTGTCGGCAGCGGCGACCGCGTCGACCTCGAGCCGATCGACCGGATCAGCCCGGAGGCTTCTGCCGCCGACGGTGGCCAACACGACCGTCGGGGCGCGGGCTTCCGCCTGGAGGTGGACGCCGATGCGCTGGCGTCGAGCTGGCGTCGCGGCGTCGATCGATGGCGGCTGCACGTCGAGGTGACCTGCGGTGGGTTGACCCGCACCGGCACGGTCGAAGGCGTGGCACCGGGACGGCCGCGGCGCCCGGACGTGATCGACGTCGACCGGCTACGGGTCGGATCCCGCTTCGACCAGGGCGCGCTGGAGGTCGTCGTCGCGGCCAGGCCCGTGCGGCTGGTCGCGGCCGACGTGGCCGCCGGGTCCCTGCGGTTGCATCTGGCCAGCCGCCGGCGGCTCGTCGGTCTGGACGTGACCGCGGTCGACGGCACCGTCAGCCACGTCGAGGTGGCGGCGGTCCATCGGCGCGACGCCGAGGGATGCGACGGTGGCGGGGGCGACGGCGGCG
>SKJX01000091.1 GCA_007121785.1 Nitriliruptoraceae bacterium | reverse complement strand
GGCGACCAACGCCGCCAGGGCCTCCGCGGCCGCCGGGTCGGACGTGGGGTCACCGAGGTGGTCGCGCACATGTTCGCACAGCCAGCGGGCGTCGGCGTCCGGGGAGGGGACGCCGGCCGCGGCGAGCTCAGCCGCGACCTCGCCCGGGGTCACGACCGACCGCCCCCTGCGCCACCCGGGTCCGCGTCCTCGCCGTCACGCATCTGCGCGAGCCGGGCCTCGCGCTCGGCCTGCTGGAGCGCCTCGACCAGCGGGTCCAGCTCGCCGGCGAACAGCCCGTCCAGGTCGTGCCACGACCGACCGATGCGGTGGTCGGTGACGCGCGACTGCGGGACGTTGTAGGTGCGGATCTTCTCCGAGCGGTCGCCGGTGCCGATCTGGCTGCTGCGCGCGTCGGCCCGTTCGGCGTCGGCACGGTCGCGTTCGGCCTCCAGCAGGCGACTGCGAAGGATCCGCAGCGCCTTGTCGCGGTTCTGGTGCTGGGACTTCTCGTCCTGGCAGGCGACCACCACGCCGGTCGGCACGTGGGTGATGCGCACGGCCGAGTCGGTGGTGTTGACGCTCTGACCGCCCGGCCCCGATGAGCGGTAGACGTCGATCCGCAGGTCGCCCGGATCGACGTCCACATCGACCTCCTCCGCGGCCGGGAGCACCGCCACCGACGCCGTGGAAGTGTGGATACGGCCCTGCGACTCGGTCGCGGGGACCCGCTGCACCCGGTGGACGCCGGACTCGTGCTTCAGATGCGCGTACGCGCCCTTGCCGACGATCTCCAGCGTCGCTTCCTTGATCCCCCCGACGTCGTTGGTCGAGGCCGACAGCACCTGCGCCTGCCAGCCCTGCCGGTCGGCGTAGCGCAGGTAGAGCTGCTGGAGCTCCGCCGCGAACAGTCCGGCTTCGTCACCGCCGGCGGCCGCCCGGACCTCCAGGATCACGTCGCGGTCGTCGTCCGGGTCGCCGGGTACCAGGGCGAGCTCGAGCTGGCCGGCGAGCTCCTCGAGTCGCGCCTCCAGCGCCGCCACCTCGGCGTCCATGCTGTGCCGCTCGTCGCCCTCGGCCTCCTCGGCCATCTCGCGGGCGGCGTCGAGGTCGTCGCGGACCGCCCGCCAGGAGCGGAACGCCTGCACGGTCGGGGCGAGCTCGGCGTGTTGCTTGGCCACGGCGGTGTACCGGGTGCCGTCACCGGCGATCTCCGGGTCCGCGAGCTGGGCTTCGAGGTCCAGGTAGCGGTCCTCGAGTTCGGTGAGCTTCTCCTCCACGTCAACTCACCTGGCGTCGTCGTCGTCGACGGCTCGCTCGGCCTGGACGGCGGCGTCACCGTCGTCGCCCGGCGGTGGGGCGATGGTCACCTCCGCCGACTCGAGCACCACGTCCAGGCTGTCGTGGGCGACCGTCACCGGGGTGTCGAGCGTGCTCGGGACCCGCCCCGCGCGCTGCTCGGCGGGGACCACCGCCTCGAACGCACGGATCGCGACCTCGATCTGGTCCCGGTCGGGCTGCTTGGTGGTGATCATCTGCAGCCACAGACCGGGCTTGGTCACCGCCCGCACCAGCACGTTGTCGCCCTTGGCGGCGCCGAGCCGCAGCTGCTCGTAGGCCAGGCCGGCGACCACCGGCAGCAGCACGACGCGCAGCAGCACGTGGTAGATGACCGCGCCCCACCAGGCGATGCCCTCCGGCGGGGGAACGAGCAGCCCACCCACGGTGTAGACCACGATCGCGATCAGCATCACCAGGATCAGGAAGTTGGTGCCGCACCGCACGTGCAGCGTCGAGTACCTGTCCACGTTGGTCGGTTCGAGGACCTCGCCGTGCTCCCACGCGGCGATGGTCTTGTGCTCCGCCCCGTGGTACTGGAACACCCGGCGGATGTCCGCGGCCAGCGACAGCGACCACAGGTACGCCAGGAAGATGAGGATGCGGATCACCGACTCGACGATGTGGAACCACACCCCGTCGCCCATCACGTTGCCGATGAGGGCGTCGATGCCCTTGGTGCCCGCGGACGGCAGGAAGATGAACACGCCGATGAACAGCAGCGCGGCGAGCGCGGCGGCGCCCGCCATGCCGGCACCGCCGAGCTCCTCCTCGTCCTCCTCGATCGCCTGCGACGCGGAGATGCCGAGCGCCTTCATCCCGATCGCCAGCGAGTCGAACAGCGCGTAGCACCCGCGGATCATCGGCCACTTCAGCCACGGCTTCTCCGTCGGCGTCACCGACGTCGGGTGGCTCTCCAGCCAGATGTCACCGGCGGGCCGGCGGACCGCGACCGCCCAGCGGTCGGCGCCGCGCATCATGACGCCTTCGATGACCGCCTGGCCGCCGTAGTAATGCGGGGCCATCTCCATGGGGTCATCGGACAGCGCCGGCTGGGACGTGTCCTTCGGTTCGTTGTCGGTACTCACTGGCCCTCACTCGCTGCTGCGACGCACCCGCAGCCGGGCAGCGTACGGGGCGCCGACGCCGGCGAGTACCCCGGGTGCGTCCGGCGCCGGCTCAGCCGGCCGACCGGGCCGGCGCAGCGGGCACCTCGATCACGATGCAGGTGCCGTCCACCACCTCGCTGTCGACGTAGGCCCGACCACCGTGCAGGTGGGCGAACTCCGCGACCAGCGACAGCCCGACGCCGGTCCCGGGCTGCGGATGGTCGAGCACGCGGTGGAACGGCTCGAAGACCCGCTCGGTGTGTCCCGCGGGGATGCCAGGCCCGTGGTCGCGGACCCGCAGGACGAAGCCGCCGTCGCCGCTGCCGGTGACCGTCACCTCGACCGACCCGACCGGGGCGTACTTGCCCACGTTCTCGAGCAGGTTGCGCAGCGACCGCTCCACGAGGACCGCGTCCACCTCGACGTCGAGGTGGTCCGGCGCCGTCAGGCGCACGCGATCCGCGACCGCGGACGCGTCGATCGCTGCCCGCACCATCGCGACCAGTTCGGCCGGTCGCCGATCGGCATGCAGCACCCCGCGGACCAGCCGGTCGGTGTCGAGCAGGTCGTCGAGCAGGTCGCTGAGCCGGGCGGCGTGATCGGCCAGCGCGTCCTCCACCCCCTCGCGCACCGCCGGATCCGGGTCGTCGCGCAGCCGCACCAGCGTGTCCGCCATCCCGCGCACCACGGTCAACGGGGTACGCAGCTCGTGGGAGATCGCCGTGATGAACGCGTTCTTCATGCGGTCGAGCGACCGCAGCTCCTCCGCCGCCGCGTGCTCGGTGGACGCCATCTCGCGCAGCCGCCGTTCCTCACGCACCTGAGCCGAGATGTTGCGGGCGTAGGTCTTCAGCCCGCCCTTCTCGGAGGGTTCCAGGATGAGCCGGTACCAGGTGTCGCGGACGGGGAAGTAGAACCGGTCCACGTACACCGCCTGACCGGTGTCGACCGCCTGGTGGTAGTACCGCTCCAGCTCGGTCCCGACCAGCTCCGGGAACACCTCCCACACCACCTGGCCGAGCAGCTCATCGCGGTCGCGCTCGGTCAACCGCTCTCCGGCCGGGTTGACGTAGGTGATCCGCCAACGGTCGTCGTAGGTGATGACGGCTTCGGAGATGCGGCTCAGGGTCGCTTCCAGCTGCTCGGCCGAGCGCTGGCTTGCCTCGGTCGCCTGCTTGAGCGAGGTGATGTCCTGGAACGTGCCGATGACGCGGACGATGCGCCCGTCCGCGTCCCTCCGCGCCTCGGCCACGATCCGGACATCGACCACGTCGCCGTGGTCGGAGACGAGCCGTGCTTCGAGATCGAACGGTTCACCGTGGGTCCCGCACCGCTCGACGGCCCTCGCCACCGCGGCTCGCGATGCCGGGACGTAGTACGCGAGCGCCTCCGCCGGTCCCGGCTGCACCGTCCCACTGATCCCGACGATCTCGTAGATCTCCTCCGACCAGGACACCTCCCAGTCGGGCACGGTCACCGACCACGCTCCGAACCCGGCGAGCCGCCCGGCCTCACGCCGCAGCCAGGCAGCGTCCTCCAACGCGGCCTCCGTCGCCTTCTGCTCGCTGATGTCCTCGCTGGCGGAGAGGTAGGCGGTCGGGGTGCCGTCGGCGTCACGGATCGCCGACAAGGTGCTCCGCACCCAGCGGAGCTCCCCGTTGGGCAGGAGCAACCGTTTCTGGGTGCGGACACGATCGACCGTGCCGTCCTCGAGCTCGGCCACCACGTTGATGTCGTCCGGGTGGACGACGTCGTGGACCGTCATCTCCAGCAGCTGTTCCTGCGAGTAGCCCGTCAGCTCGCAGTACACCGGGTTGACCCGTTGGTAGTGCCCTCCGGGGAGGGTGATGGCCAGGCCCGAGCCCACCGTGGCGACCCACTCGTCGAGCTGCCGCAGCACCTCGTCGCGCTCGGCGGCCACCTGCCGCTCGGGGCCGAGATCGCGCACGATCGCGAAGACACCCGCGACCACGTCGTGGCCACCCCCGTCTTGGGCGACGTTCGGTACGAGCGTGACGGAGTACGGGCCGGGATCGCCGTCGACGGTGGTGCCGGTCACCTCGACCGTGCGCGCCTCGCCGGCGACGGCCCGGACGAACTCGGCTTCGGCCAGTGGGTGATCGTCTTCGTGGATCAGCAGGTGGTACGTCCCACCGATCACCAGGTCGGGCGGGTAGCCGGACCGTTCCTCGAAACGCCCGTTAACCCCGACGATGACGCCGTCGCGCGTCAGTTCGTAGACGACGTCCGGGTGGTGCTCGAACAGCGAGGCGAAGCCGGCTGACTCCGAGGGCGCGACGGGCGCGGCCGGCCGGGGCCCCGCGGCCGGGTCGGACCCGCTCGGGTGCTGCCCCATCCAATCCCCCTGGCGTCAGGCCCCCGTCGCCCGCGGATCGGTCGCCTCAGTCGTCCTGCCTGCGACGGTCGCCGGTGTCATCGCTGGCCGGATCGCGCTGACGGAAGCGCCGCATCGGGCGCGACGCACGGCAACTGCGGCAGGTCATGGCGTCGTTGCGGCGTCGGAACTGGTACTCGAACCCGTCGATCGTGACGCTGTCGCCGACGATCCGGTCGGCGAGCCGGTCACCACAGGAACACTCCACCACTCCGTCGGGTCGTCGGATGGCGTGGGGCGCGTCCTCCCCGCGACCACGAGCCACCTCGACCCCCTTCGTTCCTCGGACGGCCTGCGGTGCAAGACCCGTCGAGCGGTGCAGCCGCAACGCTAGCGCAGCCGTGCGAGCAACGGACGGGCGATCGCCATCGGTCGCCGAGGGCCGCCCCCCGAACCGACGTCGCCGACCTGAGCCGACGGTGCCGGGTGATGCGGTGCTGCGAGGTGCTGGGCGACGGTCATCGCCCAGCGGGCAGCGTCACTGGCCGGCCTTCTCCATGCGGCGCTTGAAGCGGTCCACCCGGCCACCGGTGTCGACCAGCTTCTGCTTGCCGGTGTAGAAGGGGTGGCACTGGTTGCACAGCTCCACGGAGATCGAGTCGACGGTCGCGCGCGTCTCGAACCGGTTCCCGCACGAGCAGGTGACGGTCGCGAGCGTGTACTCGGGGTGGATGCCCTGCTTCATGTTCCTGTCCTCCCGGCGAGCGCGGTCGTGGGGTCTGGCCTCACCGCTGGCGGTGGGCGACCGGTCGCTGCCGTGTCGGTGGCGTACTGGGTGGCGAGGTGCGGTCAGGATGCGGGGCGGCTGGCACGAGGGCGGTCGACGTCGGTCCTTCGCCGCTCGCGGTCGCTCCCACGACAACGCGCGCCAACGGGCGCGCGGTCATGACACGGTACCAGCGAACCTGCCACACGCTCCAGCGCGCTCCGGCCCGGGCCCGCGGCGAGCACCGAGCGCTCACCGCCCTGGCAGCCTCGGTCGGCCGGACACGGCCATCGTGCGCCGGTGAGGCTCACCTTCCATCGCCGCGTCGGGCACACTGTCCCACGACGCGATGGACCGGACGTCCGGTCCATTCACCTCGACCACCGCGGCGCCGTCCGGCACCGCTCGACCTCGCGGAGGACCCACCCGATGAGCACCCCCGCACCGATGCTCGACCGCCCGATCTCCGAGCAGCCGACGCAGGTCCGCAGCCAGTTCATGACGCGGGTCTACGTCCGGCTGCTGTTCGGGATCGCCGCGTTCATCCTCGCGCAGTACGCGCTGTTCACGCTGCCCGGCCCCGGTGAGGCGTCGTTCGCCGCGATGATCACCGCCATGGTCGTGCAGACCAACTGGCTGCTGATCCTGGGTGGGTTCATGGTCACCTCGTGGCTGGCCACCCGGCTGTCCTACAAGGCGACCACACCGGCGGCGGCGTACGGCGGCTACGCGCTGCTGGTCGGCGCGAACGCCCTGCTGTTCGCCACGCCGCTGTTCATCGCGGCGACCGCGCCGGGGCTCGAGGGCACGATCGAGACCGCCGCGCAGATCTCGCTGGCCGCGTTCGCGATCCTGTCGTTCATCGCGATCCGCACCAGCAAGGACTTCAGCTTCCTGCGGCCGTTCCTGATGTGGGCCGGGATCCTCGCGCTGGGCGGGATCGTCGGCTCGGTGCTGTTCGGCTTCAACCTCGGGGTGTGGTTCCCGATCGCGATGATCGCGGTCGCCGGCGCCGCGATCCTCTACGACACCCAGAAGATCTACCACTCCTACCCGCCGAACATGGAGACGCAGGCGGCGATGAACCTGTTCTCCTCCATCGCGCTGCTGTTCTGGTACGTGCTGCAGTTGCTGATGCGGCGCTGAAGTTTCACCCCACCACCTCGATGGACGCCGGCCGATCACCTGATCGACCGGCGTTCGCCGTCTCCGTGACCCCTCTGCCCGCGTAGGCTCCCCCGCGATCCGGGGCAGCCTCCCCCCGATGAACCGGAGCGAGCCGTGAGCGAGCCTCTGCGGTCCCGTCTCGAATCACGTGACGCCCGGGTCTGCGTGTTCGGCCAGGGCTACGTCGGTCTGGTCGTGTCGATGCGGGCCAGCGAGGCTGGCTTCGACGTCGTCGGGTTCGAGCCGGACCCGACGCGTGCCGCGTCGCTGCAGGCGGGGGTCTCGTACGTGGAGGACGTCCCCGACGACGTCCTCCGGGCGGCGATCGACCGCGGCTACCGGCCGACCAACGACCCGGAGGACATCGCCGGCTACGACGTGGCGGTGCTGTCGGTCCCGACGCCGCTGCAGGACGGCGCGCCGGACCTGTCGTTCATCGAGTCGGCGGGCCGAACCGCCGCGAAGCACCTCACGCCGGGCGCCTTGGTGGTCCTGGAGTCCACCACCTACCCGGGCACCACCGACGAACTGCTCGGCCCGATCCTCGAGGAGGTCTCCGGGCTGACGCGGGGTCGCGACTTCCTGCTGGGCTACTCGCCGGAGCGGATCGATCCCGGTAACAAGGCGTACGGGCTGCACAACACCCCGAAGGTGGTCGCCGGTACCGACGACGCGTCGACCGACGCGGTCGCCACGTTCTTCGGAACGTTCGTGGAGGAGGTGGTACGCGCGCCGGGCTGTGGCGAGGCCGAGCTGACCAAGATCATCGAGAACACCTACCGCCACGTGAACATCGCCTTGATCAACGAGGTCGCGATGTTCGCCCACGCGCTGAACATCGATGTCAACGCGGCGATCGACGCGGCAGCGAGCAAGCCGTTCGGCTACTCGCCGTTCCGGCCCGGCCCGGGCGTCGGTGGTCACTGCCTGCCGGTCGATCCGTCGTACCTGTCGTGGCGGGTGAAGACCTCGCTGGGCGAGAACTTCCGGTTCATCGAACTGGCCAACGACATCAACGAGCACATGCCGCACTACATCGTCCGCCGCGTCACGATGTCGCTCAACCGCGACCGCAAGGCGGTCAACGGCAGCCGCATCCTGGTCTACGGGGTGACCTACAAGCCGAACGTTTCCGACACCCGCGAGACGCCGGCCAGCGGCCTGATCCAGCAGCTGCTCGACCTGGGTGCCGAGGTGACCGCGGTCGACTCGCACCTCAGCGACGCGAAGGAGTTCGCGGGCGCGCCGGTCGTCGGCCACGCGGACGATGAGCTGCTGTCGCGCTGCGATCTGGCGTTGATCGTCACCGGCCACGACGACGTCGACTACCACCGGGTCGCGACGCTGTCGCCACGGGTGCTGGATACCCCGAACCGGACCCCACGTGAGGTGACGTCGGTCGAGCGCCTCTGAGCGTTCGGATCTGCAAGGCGCAGGACGTGGGGGGCGACGCGCCGACCCTGCGCTCGAGTCGGGAACGCTGCACGGTCTGGAGGTCGTCACACAGCATCTACCCGACCGCCGCACCGCGGTCCTCGATCGGCACGATCGACGGGATCTCGACCGGACGGTCCGGGGAGGCGCTCACCCGCGCGCAGACGACGCTGTCCAGGTCGCGGTTCCGCGCGTCGTTCGACACCGCGAGGAAGGCAAGGAGCGGTTTGCGATCCCCGTCGTCCCGAGAGTCGGAACCGCTGACCGCAGCCCGCTCGCTCAACCCACCCGCTGTGAACACCACCGCCCCCGCCAGCACTCGACTGACCGAGAGCAACGACCTGGACAACACACCGGCGTGTTCCGCGCCTGGCGGACCCCCAGGGGTCAACTCTCAACCGGTGAGCAGGGGTCAACGTTCGGCCGTTGTTGACAGATCGTTGGTCGCCGCTCCTGAGCCACCGACCGGACCCAGCGAGGCAGGGACACCGACACGGGCGGATCACCGCGTGTGGGCTCGTCGGCGGAGGGGCACCGATGGCGAGCACCGGCTCTTCACGATGCAGGGGACGCACGACCGGCCCGGACCACCGCGCTGGTGGCCGGGCTCGGGTCGTGCGTGAGGCGGGGGGCGCCGGCGGAGGACGTGAGACGTGGTGCGCTGGCGGGCTGCGCCGCGAGGGCGTCTGGCGGTCGCCGGTCAGGCCGGGTCGACGGTGAGGCCCGTAGCGACGCTCAGCCGTCGGGTCCGTCCCGCGATGCTGGTCGCCAGGTGGCCGGGACGGTGTGGACCGTCAGGCCGGACCGGGGATGCTCCCAGGTACGTGAACCGTCCGGGTCGCCGCGGGCCCGCCAGCCGTCGCGTTCCTTGACCCGGTTGTCGGTGCGACAGACCGGGGCGATGTTGGCGACGTCGGTGGGTCCTCCGTCGGTGTCGGGGACGGCGTGGTCGAGATCGCAGATCCGAGCGGCGGTCCGACATCGTGGCGCGGTGCAGTGGTCGTGAACCGCCAGTGCGGCGTCGCGCATCCAGCCGGGCGGTACCCGGGTGCGACGTCCGACACCGACGACCGCGCCGGTGTCATCGACGATGATGCTGCGCAGGGCCGCGCCGCGTTCGTCGCCGATCCGTCGGGCGGTCGCAGCGTCGACCTTCATGCGGCCGCCGAGCAGCGTGGTCAGCAGGTCGGCCGGCAGGTCACCGCCGAGCAGGGTCGACAGTTCCATGCGCACCAGCAGGGTGGCGGGCAGCTTCGAGAGGTGAGCTGCGGCGGGCCCGGCCGTGCCAGACGCCGCCGACGCGTCGGCCCCAGCGGCGGCATCGTCCGTCTCGCCGGCACCACCGGCGCCGCCCAGCGCTTCCGCGATCGCACCGGCCTCGAGCAGGTCCAGCAGCCGGCGGGCACGGCGTCGCCCGACCTGTTCGCCCAGGTGGCCCGAGCGTTCCGGGTCACCGTCATCACCGAGTTGGTCGCGGGCCCTGCCGGCCGGGGCGGGGGCGCCGGCGTTGAGATGGGCGTCGAGCGTCGCGAAGCTCTCCGGACCGAAGTCGCCGAACAGCCGCCCACCCGTCCCGTCCAGCCGGGGCTGCATCGCGACGACGTCGTGCTCGGGCGCCGGGTCGGGGGTCGGCTGCTGCTCCCCCGGCTCCGCCACGGCCAGCACCCAGCCGACGGCGCTGGCCAGGACGTCGGGTTCCAGGTTGTCGGCCGTCAGCAGCTTTGCGATCTCCCCGTCGATGCGATCATCGAAGCTGCGCGGGACGCCACGGATCTCCAGGACGACCGCACGGACCTGCGCCCAGGAGACGTGACCCGCCCGGAAGGCGGCATCGAGCGTCGGCAGGCGTTGTGGCAGCAGGTCGGCTGCGGTCTCCAGCATGCGCAGGTCCGAGCGGGTGCGGCGCCCACCGATCGACAACCACAGCGACAACGGGAGGCCGGTGGCGTCCTCCACCTCGCCGGTGGCCTGCAGGTAGCCGAGCCGGTCGACGGCGTCGGCGGCGAGGGCGTCGATGGCGGACAGGGTGTCCAGCAGTTCGGCGAGGTCCGGGCAACGTTCGTCGAGGTCCGCCAGCCCTTCGCGGACCTGGCGGTTGCGTCGGCCGCGGGCGCGCAGCGCCGGCAGATCGTGATGCTGGGACCTCTGGACGTCCGCGATGGACGCCGGGGAGGCGGGCGCGCCGGAAACCGACGGCGCGCCGGCGTCCGAGGGCGGCGGGGCCGTCGAGGTGGTCGGGAGGTCGTCTGTGGTGGTCATGGAGCAAGTATCAGGCAGGATCGCGAGGACCGGCCGATGGATGTCGCGGCGGCTGTGGAAACCTGGCGACGGAACCACGCGACGGACGGATGCAGTCGGCGCGCGTCGTCGTTCACCAGGGTGTGGGCGGCCGGCGGGTCGCCGAAGCGCAAGGCTTCCGACGAACGAGGAGGGGCGGGTTGCGGACCGGATGGTTCCTGCTGTGCGCGTCGGGCCTGGCGCTGGCCGCGTGCACAGCCAGCGAGCCCTCCGACGCATCCGACGCCCGCGACGCGAACGGTGCCGACGACGCCTCGCTCCCACCGGCCGAGCAGGCCGACACCATCGACGCCCCGGACGCATCGGCACCCCTGGACGAGCAGGTCGAGGAGCAGCTCGGACGGATCCTCGACGATCCGGTCGAGGCGGAGCCGGTCGACCTCGGGGTGGTCGCGGAGGCGGGCGATGCGCGTGCGGCCTGGCCGCTGGTCGATCTGTTGCGTTTCGTCGGCGGCGACGAGCAGTTCGCCGGTGACCTGGACGACGCTCTCGCCGAGCTGACCGGCCACCGGCCCGAGCACGACGAGGTCGCCTGGGTGGCCTACACCGATGCGCTGCTCGCGTCCGATGTGGCGGCACCGCCCGACTACCTCGAGCTCAAGGAGGCCATCTACCTCGAGCGGGATGCGACGTGGGCGCCGTTCTTCGATCCGCGCGCCGACCTCGACTGGCGCGCGGTGGCCTGGGGAGGGGTCGGACGCGATGAGATCGCGGCGCTGGACGACCCGCCGGTGATCCAGGCCGAGGACGCGGAGCACCTCGAGGACGACGACGTGGTGTTCGGGCTCCGCGTCGGCGAGGAGGTGCGTGCCTACCCGCGTCGGTTCCTGGAGGTGCACGAGATGGCCAACGACACGCTCGGCGGCCGTCGGGTCGCCTTCTCGTACTGCACGTTGTGCGGCGCGCCGATCCCCTACGCCGTCGACGACATCGAGGTCGTGGACGAACCGCTGGAGCTGCGGACCTCCGGGCTGTTGCAGCGGGCGAACAAGCTGATGTACGACGTGCAGACGGAGTCGTTGTTCGACCAGTTCACGGGGGTCGCCGTCTCCGGGCCACTGCGCGAGGCCGCCGTCGAGCTCGAGCGGCTCCCGGTCACCGTGGCCCGGTGGGAGGACTGGCGGGAGGAGCAGCCGGACACCACCGTCCTGGCGGTCCCCGGCCGGCGCGGCGCCGAACGCGAGCTCCTCAACTACCCAGGGACGCTTCGCGAGCGTCGGGATGCGGACGGGCCGGTCTTCCCCGTTGGTGAGCGGGATGGACGCAGCGACGAAGCTGTGGTCGTGCTCGGCGTGGAGACGCCGCGGGGGACGTCGGTGGCGTTCCCGGTCGAGGAGGCGACCGACGCGCTTGAGGCCGGCGAGGTGGTCCGCGACGCCGGTGTCCAGCTCGAGTCGGAGGACGGAGGCCTGCTCGCACGCGCGGTAGACGGCGGCCCCGAGCTCCCGGCGCACGAAGCGTTCTGGTTCGCGTGGAGCCAGTTCCGGCCGGACACCGAGCTCTGGGAGCGGTAGGCCCTGCCGGGGGCGGCGGCAAACCCCGAGGGAGGGAGAGAGGGGGGCGGTCGGTCGGCGTCAGGACAGCTGCGCGAGGCTCAGCGCAAGCCCGCTCAGCCCGAACATCGCGGTGGCGACCGCGACGATGATGGCGCGTGTCTGCCCCGAGACCGCCGCGACGAGCTCTCCGCGGAACGTGGCCACCACCTCATCGCGGAGGCGGTCCAACCGTGCGTCGAACGCATCGAACCGGGCATCCATCTCCCGCCGCTGCGCCTCGAAGCGGTCGTCCATCCGTTGCTCGAGCCCATCCAACCGCGTCTCGAGCCGCACGATGTCGTCCCTGGTTGCGACATCGACCCCGGCAGGTGGCAGCAACTCGAACATGGTCCCGGCCGGCTCCTCCCCGAACGCCTCCGACGCCGCCTGGAACAGCTCGCTGCGACGCCGCTCATCCACCGACATCGTCACACCTCCCCCAACAGCTGGCAAGCACCGAAGAGCAAGACGATACGTGGACAGCTCAGCCCAACGACCCGCCCGTCCACAGCTGCCACCCCCACCAGCCGTATCAGCCGGAAGGCCGCCCACTCCGCAGTTCCCCCACCAGCCGCGCCAGCGAGTCGCGCCAGTGGGGCAACGGCCCCACCCCCAACGCCGCGGCGTGCGTCCCGTCCAGCACCGACCACCCGGGCCGCCGCGCCGGCCGCGCCAGCGACGCGGAGGACATCGCGGCCACCTCGACGTCCAGCCCGGCCAGTTCGAACACCGCCGCCGCCAGCTCGTGCCACGAGCACCGGCCGGCGTTGGCCAGGTGCACGGTGCCGTACCGCCGGGCCACGACCAGCCGCCGCAGCGCCGGGGCCAGGTCGCGAGTGAACGTGGGCGAGCCAACCTGGTCGTCGACGACCGACACCTCGCCACGCTCGCGAGCGAGCCGGAGCATCCCGACCACGAAGTTGTCGCCGCGCGCGCCCGCCAGCCAGGCGGTGCGGACGATGTGGTGCTCGGTCAGGGTCTCTCGGACCAACCGCTCGCCGGCGGCCTTGGAGCGTCCGTAGGCGTTGAGCGGAGCGATCGGGTCGACCTCGCTCCAGGCACGGTCACCGGCCAGGCGCTCGCCGGAGAAGACGTAGTCGCTGGAGATGGTCACCAGCCGTGCGCCGACCGCCGAGCACGCCCGCGCCATCCACCACGATCCCAGGGCGTTGACCCGGTGGGCGCGGACCGGGTCGTCCTCGCAGCCGTCCACGTCGGTCCAGGCGGCGGCGTTGACGACCACGTCCGGGGCGTGCGATCCGACGGCGTCCCAGACGGCGGCTTCGTCGGCGACGTCGAGGTGGTCGCGTCCCAAGGCCACCACCTCATCGGACGCGAACGCGTCGACGCAGTCCAGCCCGAGCTGGCCGGACGCGCCGGTGATCAGGACCTTCACACCGCACCCCGCCGGGTCGACGCGCCGCGTTCCTTGAGCGGCCGCCACCAGTCCTCGTTGGCGCGGTACCAGTCGACCGTGCGGGCCAGCGTCTCCTCGAAGTCGACCGACGGAGCCCAGCCGAGCGAGCGGACCTTGGAAGCATCGACGGCGTAGCGCAGATCGTGGCCGGGCCGGTCGGCGACGTGCTCGATCATGTCCTCGCCGACGCCCAGGGCGTCGCAGATGGCGGTGGTCAGCTGCCGGTTGCTGCGTTCCTCACCGGAGCCGACGTTGTAGACCTCGCCCGGTTCGCCGTCGGTGAGCACCAGCCACTGGGCGGCAGCGTTGTCCTCGACGTAGGTCCACTCGCGCACGTTGGAGCCGTCGCCGTACAACGGGACCGGGTGGCCGTCCAACAGGTTGGTGATGAACAGCGGCACGACCTTCTCCGGGTAGTGGTACGGCCCGAGGTTGTTGGTCGTGCGGGTGACGGTGATCGGGTAGCCGTAGGTCGTCGCGTACGAGCGTGCGAGCAGGTCCGCGCCGGCCTTGGATGCCGCGTAGGGGCTGCTCGGCTGCAGCGGGTCGGACTCGACGAAGCGCTCGGGCGCCGCGATCGATCCGTACACCTCGTCGGTGGAGATGTGTAGGACACGGTCGACGCTCGCGCGACGGCAGGCGTCGAACACCACCCCGGCGCCGACGACGTTGGTGTCTAAGAAGGTGGCCGGGCCGTCGATGGAGCGGTCGACGTGCGACTCGGCGGCGAGGTGGATGACGGCGTCCGCGTCGGCGACCAGGTCGTCGACCAGCCTCGCGTCGCGGATGTCGCCGTGGACGAACCGGTAGCGGGGATCGTCGGCGACGTCCGTCAGCGAGGCGAGGTTGCCGGCGTAGGTCAGGGCGTCGAGGTTGATGATGGAGACGTCGGAGGTCTCGCGTAGCACGTAGCGGATGAGGTTGACGCCGATGAAGCCGGCGCCGCCGGTGACCAGCACCCGCATCTAGCTGCCCCCTGCGATCTCGACCTGGGAGTGGTCGCCGAGCAGCAGCCGGTGGGCGGCCGGGCGACGTTCGGTGCGCGACACCGACACCTCACGACCCAGCAGCGAGCCTTCCAGCCGTGGCACGTCGCGGATGTCACAGCGTTCCATCACCACGGAGTACTCCAGCTCGCAGCGGGTGAGCCGGCAGTCGGCGGCGATGGAGCTGAACGGGCCGACGTGGACGTCCTCCAACACGGTGTTCGCACCGATGACCGCGGGGCCGCGCACGGAGGTGTTGATCAGCGAGGCGCCCACTTCGAGCACGACGTTGCCGACCACCGCGGAGGAGGCATCCACCTCGCCGTCGATGCGCCGGTCGATGCCAGCCAGGACGGTGCGGTTGGCTTCGAGCAGGTCGTCCTTCTTGCCGGTGTCCAGCCACCAGCCGTCGACCGTGGAGGCGGTGACCCGCCGACCGTCGTCGACCAGCCGCTGGATCGCGTCGGTGATCTCCAGCTCGCCACGCCAGGACGGCTTGATCGCCCGGGCGGCGTCGAAGATGGCCGGGGTGAACAGGTAGACGCCGACCAGCGCGAGGTCGGACGGCGGCTCGGACGGTTTCTCCACCAGACGTTCGACGGTGCCGTCACCGTCGAGCACCGCGACGCCGAACCGCGACGGGTCCTCGACCTGCTTGAGCAGCAACTGGGCGGCGGGGCGTTCCGCAACGAAGCGGCGGACAACCTCATCGATGCCGCCCTCGATGAGGTTGTCGCCGAGGAACATGACGACGTCGTCACCGCCGAGCGCCGACTCGGCGGCGAGGAGGGCGTGGGCCAGACCGAGCGGCTGGTCCTGGTGGACGTAGGTGACGTCGATACCGAGCGCCGAGCCGTCGCCGACGGCGGCCTCGATCTCCGCGTGCGTGTCGCCGACGACGATGGCCACGTCGTTGATACCGGCATCACGGATCTGCTCGAGCCCGTAGAACAGGATCGGCTTGTTCGCGACGGGCACGAGCTGCTTGGCGGAGGTGTAGGTGATCGGACGCAGTCGCGTCCCAGCACCGCCGGCCAACACCAACGCCTTCACCGGCCCTCCGTCGCGACCTCAGCTGCGAGGAAGCATATAGGGATGCCGCAGACGCCGTACCATTCCGGACCGCGGTCGAGGAGCACGAACTGGTGAACGGAGCACGGTGGGCCGTGCTGTTCGCGACCGTCGGCGTGCTCGGCTCCTTGGTCGCCCTGGGCTTGTACGTCGTGCCCACCGACGACGAACTGGGGAACCCGGACGCGGTGGTGGTCCTCGGCGGCGCCGGGGGCGAGCGCGCCGAACTCGGCATCGAGCTCGCCGAGGAGCACGACGCGACCCTCGTGCTGTCCTCCACCGCTGCCCTGTTCGGTGAACGGCAGGGACGGACCTGCGGTGAGGATGCGATCTGCTTCGATCCGATCCCGGAGAACACGGCGGGTGAAGCGGCGAACGTGGCAAACATGGCGGACGAGCACGGATGGGGCCACGTCACGGTCGCGACGAGCCGGTTCCACACCAGTCGCAGCCGGCTGCTGTTCCGCCAGTGCATGGACGACGACGTCACGGTCGTCGGTGTCGCATCGGACGACCATCGGACGATGGAGCCTCGACTGCTGCTTCGGGAGTCGGTCGGGGTCGTCGCCGCCGCGACGGTGCGTCGGGCCTGCTGAGCCTCCGGTCACGCGAACACCTGACCCTGGCTCGGTAGCGTGGGAAGGACGCGGGAGGAGCCCAACGTGACCGACCTACTGGTCGTCTGCACCTTCAACATCGCACGCAGCCCGCTGTTCGAGCGGATGCTGCAGGCAGCGGCGGACGACCGGCTCGAAGACGGCGCGGTCGCGATCGCCTCCGCCGGGACGCAAGGTGCGGTCGGGCACCCCGCGGCAGATGCGGCGCGGAAGCTCGCGGCCGACCGGGGACTGTCCTTGGACGACCACCTCTCGCGGCCGCTGTTCTACCTGCCGGTCGACGAGGTGCCGCTGATCATCACCATGACCCGCGCACACCGGCAGCAACTGCTCGACACGGGCGAGGACCGCGAGCGCCGGACCTTCCTGCTCCGCGAGCTGCTGACCCTCAGCCAGCGGCTCCGCGACGACCGGGAACTGGCCTCGCTGCCGTCCGCTGACGACGATCCGCAGGCCCGGTTGCGAGTGGTGGCCGCCGTCGCTGACGCCAAGCGCCCCCTGGAGCTCAAGCGTCGCCACGCGGACGTCCCCGATCCGTTGGACGGGAGGTCGTCCTCGTTCAGGAGGCTCGGGCGAGAGTTCGACGAGGCCACCTCCGAGCTCACCGACGTCCTGTTCGGACCGCGAAGGTCCCCGGCGACGCGAGGCTGAAGCGGAGCTGACCTCTCGCCGGCGTCGGCCGTCGGCCGGTCTCGTCCGTCTGACGCCGCCACCTCACGCACCGGGGTCGGACTGAGGGCACCCGTCGCGGTCACTGCAGGTTCGACCTCGCGATCATCTCCAGGAACTGCTCGTTGGACCGCGTCGACTTCAGCTTGTCGATCAGCAGCTGCAGCGCGGCCTCGGGGTCCATGGTCGACAGCAGCCGGCGCAGCCGCCAGACGGTCTCCAGCTCGCCCTCGGTCAGCAGCAACTCCTCGCGGCGCGTGCCCGACGCCGCGATGTCGATCGCCGGGAAGATCCGCTTCTGCTCCATCCGGCGGTCAAGGCGCAACTCCATGTTGCCGGTGCCCTTGAACTCCTCGAAGATCACCTCGTCCATCTTCGAGCCGGTCTCGATCAGCGCGGTCGCGATGATCGTCAGCGACCCGCCCTCCTCGAGGTTGCGGGCAGCGCCGAAGAACCGCTTCGGCGGGTACAGCGCCGTGGAGTCCATCCCGCCGGAGAGGATCCGCCCCGACGCCGGCGTCGCCAGGTTGTAGGCCCGACCCAGCCGCGTGATCGAGTCCAGCAGCACCACCACGTCGCGGCCACGTTCGACCAGGCGCTTGGCCCGCTCGATCGTCAGCTCCGCGACCTGGGTGTGATCGTCCGCCGGTCGGTCGAACGTGGACGACACCACCTCGCCGTCCACCGAACGTTCGAAATCGGTGACCTCCTCGGGCCGTTCATCCACCAGCAGCACCATCAGGTGCACGTCCGGGTCGTTGCGCTCGACCGCGTTGGCCAACTGCTTGAGCACCGTGGTCTTGCCCGCCTTCGGTGGCGACACCAGCAGCGCACGCTGGCCCTTGCCCACCGGCGCCATCAGATCGACCACCCGCATCGCCATCGGCGAGCCGCCCTCGGTCTCCAACGGCAGGCGCTCGTCGGGGAACAGCGGCGTGAGGTCGCCGAAGTGCGGGCGGCGGCGCTCCTCCGGGTCCTTGGGAAGCTCCGCTCCCTCGACGGTGTCGACCCGGGCCAACGCCGGGAACTTGTCGTTGTTGCGGTTGCGGCGGATCGGGCCGGTGATCAGGTCACCGCGGCGCAGATCCAGCCGCCGGACGAACGACTGGGAGACGTAGACGTCCTTGCTGCCGGCCAGGTAGCCGGTGCACCGCAGGAACCCGTACCCCTCCGGCAACAGGTCCAGCACCCCGGTACGGACCTCCGCATCACGCAGGTCGTCGTCGCCGTCCTTGGAGGACGCCTTGGTCTGATCGCGGGAGGAGGCCTTGGTCTGACCGCGACCGGTTTCGTCGCGCTTGCTGCGACCACCACCCGCATGCTGACCGCGCTCCTTGCGCTCCTTGCGCTCGGTGCGCCCATCGGGCGTCACCCGGCGCTCGCTGGCGTCCTCGTCGCGCCGCGTCGCGCCCGCCTTCCCCCCGTTGCGGCCGGACGGACCCGCGTCCGCGCCGTCGCCCGACGGTCGTTCGGTCGGTGGCGGCACCGGGCGTGCCTTGCGCATCGCCGGCGCCACCGGTGCGGTCGCGGCCGCCTCGGACGCCGGCGCATCCCCACCATCACCCGACGACCCGCTTGCTGCATGGCTCGGCACCGCGCCGTCCTCGCCAGCCTCGGCCGGGGCACCGCTGCCGCTGGTCGCGGTGTCGATGATCAGGTCGATCAGGTCGGCCTTGCGCATCCGCTGGTAGCCGCTCAGTTCCAGGGTGGCGGCGATCTCGCGGAGCTCCGGGAGGGCCTTCCGCTCGAGGATGCTGCGGTCCATCAGGGCTCCTCCGTGCTCCCTGCACGACGAGGCAGGGTCGAGGTGAGGTGGATGCGCGCACGGACGCGGGCCGTGCGAACCAGGTGGTGGGGGCGGTCGCCGACGGCGGCGGCCCCGATGCGCGACCCCACCGCAAGGTCTCCCAGTGCCCCGGTGCGGTGACGAGCGACCGAGGGCCGTGCGATGCGGATAGACGTGTGCGCGTCGGACCCGACGCGGCGACAGAACCGAGTCTACTGCCTCACCGGGCCGGCTCGACCACCCTCCGCGTCCGGCCGGCTCACCGCAACGCCTCCGCGTCACCCACCAGCGTTCCTAGAGCCGCCGACGTCGCCATCACCTTGCGGGCGGGACACGGCAGGCAGTCGCTGCCGCCGGCCAGCGCGCACGCGTCCTCGGGACACGCGAAGGCCCCCGACAGGTCGAACCGCAGCTCCACCCGCGTGAACCCGTGACGCCGGGCGATCCCCTCCAGCGCGTTTGCGGACCGGTCGCCGACCATCTCCACCGCTGCCACCACGCTCGGACCCGCGCCCGACAGCCACGCGTGCACCCCGGCCTCGCGGGCCGCGGCGAGCACCTGCGCGCTCGGCCCCATCACCTCAACGCGGGCGGGTTCGTGGAGCCGGTCACCGGCAGCCCCCACCGCCACCGGCCAGGTCCCGGTCAGCGCACCCAACACGTGGCCCGCACGGCCGATCTGTACGGCCACGTCCGCTCGCGACAACGACTCCGGCAGCACCGCCCGCGCGGCCGAGGTCGCCTGCCGCTGCGATGGCACCAGCGCCACCGGCCGCAGCCGCGTCGCCGGGTTGACGCGGCGAACCAGCAGTTCGCCGGCGTCGTCGACCGTGCACACGACCAACCCACCCAGCAGCGCCGGCCCGACGTTGTCCGGGTGGCCCTCCAGCTCGGTCGCGAGCTCCAGCAGCTCCGG
This sequence comes from Nitriliruptoraceae bacterium, assembly GCA_007121785.1. GTDB lineage: Bacteria > Actinomycetota > Nitriliruptoria > Nitriliruptorales > Nitriliruptoraceae > SKTG01. The sequence goes on along the minus strand of SKJX01000091.1, from coordinate 1,412 downwards.
CTCGCCGACCGCGACCTCGCTCAGCGCCCGCGCCAACGTGAGCCCGGCCACGATCGCCGATGAGGACGACCCGAGCCCCCGTTCCTGCGGGATCTGGCTGCGGGTCTCGAGCTTCACGTCCGGCACGGCCACGTCGTAGCGCTCGCAGAACGCCACGAACGACCGCCACACCAGGTTGTCGTCACCGCGCGGTAGGTCGACCGTGGCGTCGTCGAGGTAGGTGACCCGGTCGGCCCGTGCGGCGACCGGCACGCTGCGCACCGCCAGGTGCCGGTCCAACGCGATCCCGAACGCGTCGAACCCGGCACCGAGGTTCGCCGAGGTGGCGGGCACCTGCACGGCGTGGTGGCGGACGGGCACGCAGACTCCAGTGCGCGAGGACCAGGCGGCGCTCGGGCGGTCGAGGCACGGACACCGCGCAGGCGACGAGCACCCAGCAGCGGCAACTCGCCGGAAGCGTAGCCACGTCGCCAGCGCGCCCGGCTCAGCCACGCTCAGCCGCGCCGGAACCGCCGCCGCAAGGGATGGTCGGGCCCGAAGGGGCGGAAGCTTGAACGTCTCGTCCGAGCCATCCGGCCGGAACGTTCAACCATCGCGTTCCGACGAGGTGCGGACCCGGCCGCCCGCTCGACGACCCGCCGTACCGCTGCGACGATGTCGTCCTCGCCGAGCAGCACCGTGTCCGCCGCCGGCCCCAACGGCACGTAGCTGTCCTTCGACCGCGCCGAGCCGACCGGCCGATCCGACCCGGCCTCCGCCAACCGCGCGATCACCTCGTCGGCGATCCCACCGCCGGTCTCGCGGCACTCGTCGGCGACCACCACCGCCCGGCAGCCGGCCGCGTGCTCGGCTATCCGCTCGTGCGGCAGCGGCGACAGCCACCGCACGTCCAGCACGCGCACCGCGATCCCGTCCGCCGCCAGCCGCCGTCCCGCCCGCAGCGACATCGGCACCCCGTTGCCGTAGGTCACCACGAGCACCTCGTCCGCGTCGCCGGTGGCCGCACCGCGGGGGTCCGGCGCGCGGGCGTCCGCACCGCTGCCGTGCGCCCCGTCACCCGCGCCATCACCCGATGTCACCGAAGGCCGGTACACCCCCACCTCGCCGGGCAGCAGGAGCTCGCCGGCTGGCGGGTGATCGGACAGCCACCCACCGTCGTCGTCCTCGTACAGGTCGCGCTGGTGGTACAGCGCGATCGGCTCGACGAACGCGACCACCCGCCCGTCGGTCGACGCCATCGCCAGCGCCCCGCGCAGCAGCCGCGCCGCGTCGTCACCGCGCGACGCCACCGCGATCGCCAGCCCCGGGATGTCGCGCAGCGCCCCCACCGAGTCGTCGTTGTGGAAGTGCCCCCCGAACCCCTTCTGGTACGCCAACCCCGGCAGCCGCACCACCATCGGCGTGGTGAACGC
>SKJX01000231.1 GCA_007121785.1 Nitriliruptoraceae bacterium | reverse complement strand
CGACCCGAAGGCCCCTCAAGCCTTCATCGTCCCACCAGGTCCACGACCGGAAGCCAACCTACGAACCGGCCCCGCCGGCACCTAACAACCGGCGCTCACGACCTACCCAGAGTCTTACTAGCCTGCCGTACGCCGTGCCCGCAAGCACGTTCGCGTGGACGCCGCGGGTCCGACCGGACGTGCCCGTGCGATGCACGGAGCCGAACGGGTCCCGGAGCCGACGAGACAAGGATCCTCAGGTGGGAGCGCTGTACACGGTCGGAAGCCGGCTGTTCGAGGCGGGGTTCAAGGCGATGGGCGTCGACCTGCGGTCGGTCGGCCACGAGCACCTGCCGGCCTCCGGCCCCGGGGTGCTGGCGACCAACCACATCGGCTACCTCGACTTCGCTTTCGTGATGCTCGCGCCGCCGCGTCCCCGCCGCGAGATCCGGTTCCTCGCCCGGCGGGACTTCTTCGAGATCCCGGTGGTGGGCTCGGCGTTGCGCGGCCTCGGGCAGATCCCGGTAGACGTCTACGGCGATCCCCGGCAGGCCGCCGCGGAGGCCCGGGAGGCGCTGGAGCGGGGCGAGCTCATCGGCATGCATCCGGAGGGCACGATCAGCCCGTCCTTCGTCCCACGGCGGGGCAAGAGCGGTGCCGTCCGCCTGGCCGACAGCGTCGAGGCGCCGATCATCCCGGCAGCGATCTGGGGCAGTCAGCGGCTGCTGACCAAGGGCCGCCAACCGCGGCCGCCACGGGGTGTCACCGTGATGGTCCGCTACGGCGAGCCGTTCCGTCCGAGCGGGCGGACCGGCATGGCCCGCACCAAGGAGGTGATGGACCGCATCTCCTCGCTGCTGAAGGAGGTCCAGCGCGCCTACCCGCAGCGGCCCGGCCCGCCGCCGGACGACTGGTGGATGCCGGCACACCTCGGTGGCTCGGCGATGACCCCCGAGGAAGGCGAGCGGCTCCTGGCCGAGCAGGATGCGCAGCGACGTGCCCGACGTCAGTCGGAACTGGCCGGCTGACGAGGTCGGTGCCGTTCGCTCGGTTCCCCCAGGGGGACGCCGACGCCGAACGTCGTCCGGGTGGGCCCGGCTCCTGCTCCTTGTGGAGCGAGGTGTGGAGTTGTGGAGAACCACACGGATGGAACTCCACAGGTGTGTTCACAGCCGTGGGGTTCGGTGGACCGCACGACGTCACTCATCCACAGACTCGCCGGACTGCGGTCAACGCACCCGGATCGACCTCGGTCGCCTCAGCCGGGGTAGAGCTCGAAGCCGCTGCCCCCGCGGCGGTAAGTGACTCGGGCGAGCTGCAGCATCGCCGCGTCGTCGTTGTCCTCGAGCCGCTCGAGCTGCTCGGTGACCCGGCCCGCGGCACGACGCACGTAGGTCTCGGCGATGAAACGTTCCGTCGCGGTGGCATCAGCCCCATCGGCGTTCATCGCTGCCGTGATCCGCGACAGCGTGGCGACCTGACCGGTGACGTCCATGGCGATGTGCGCGAGGCGCTTCTGCTGCAGTTGCTGGGTCTTGACGTCGCTGCCGTGTCGGCGCAGGAGGTCCTCGGAGCTGGCTCGCAGCTGCTGGATCTGGTCGGTGATCGGTGCTGCGAGCGGCCGAAGCTGCGGGTGCACATGCGTCAGTCGCGGCGGCGCGACGCGGCGCCGGACGCGTGAACGGACGTGGTCGAGCACCAACCCGCTGGAACGCACCGGAGCCGACAGCAGATCGAGCTCCTCGAGCTCCTCCAGCTCGTCGCCGAGCACCTTCAGCCCCGAGAGGGCAACGAACGCCCGCAGGACGTCGTTGGCACCCTCGAAGATGGGGAAGATCCGGATGTCACGGAGGATGCGCGCGTACGGCTGGTCGTTCATGTACGCCTCACCGCCGGCGAGCTGGAACGACCGGTTCGCGGCGTACCAGAGGAACTCCGTCCCGGCGATCTTGACCATGGCGGATTCGAGGCTCACGTCGTCGACGCCGCGGTCCATCATCCCCGTCGTCAGGTAGCTGGTGGCCTCCAGCCCGTACAGCTGGGTGGTCATCCAGGCGATCTTCTCCTGGACCAGTTCGAACTCCGCGATCGGCTGACCGAACTGCTCGCGGCGGTGGACGTGCTCGACGGAGAGGTCGATGAGCTTCTTGACCGCACCGACCGCGCCGGTTCCCAGCGACATGCGGCCGTTGTTGAGCACGTTCATCGCGATCCGGAACCCGTCGCCGGGTTCTCCGAGCACGTTCTCGGGTGGGACACGCACGTCGGAGAAGGTGACGTGACGCAGATCGTTGCCCCGTAGCCCAAGCGTGTCGTAGCGGAAGGGTGCGTCCACCCCATCGAGGTCGGGCGTCACGATCAAAGCGACGTGGCCCTGGGTCTCGCTCCGCGCGAACACGACGAGGACGTCCCGGTTGCCGTTGCCGATCCAGCGCTTCTCGCCGTTGAGGCGCCAGGCGCCGTCGGACTCCGGTTCCGCGCGGGTCTGCAGGTCGTAGGCGTCGGATCCGGTCGTCGGCTCGGTCAACGCGAACCCGGCCAGCTTGCGCCCGGCCGCCAGGTCGGGCAGGAACCGCTCCTTCTGTTCCTGCGATCCGAACAGGTGGATGCCCTTGTAGCCGATCGACTGGTGAACGCCGGTGACCACCGCCAGGCTCGCGTCGATGCGACCGAACTCCTCGCTGACCCGGCAGTAACCGGTCTGCGACAGCCCCTGTCCGCCGTAGGCCTCGTCGACGTACAGCCCGAGCAGCCCAGCCTCGCCGAGCGCGGCGATGACGTCGTCTCCGACCCAGCGCTGCTGTTCGACCACCGCCGGGTCGTACAACTCATCGGCGATGCGCCGCAGGTCACGTAGCAACCGGGCGACGTGCTGTCGTTCGTCGCGTTGCAGGCGTGGATACGGAGTCACCAGGTCCTGCGGCAACTCACCCAGGAACAGGCTCTTGGCGAACGACGGCTCGACGGGCTCGTCCGGCTGTGGCACGTCGACGGCGGCTCGCGGCGCCGTGTGCTCGCTGTTGGTCTCGCTCACCACGGACCCCGTCGACGTGAACGATCCCGAGGTGCTGACGGCTGGATCAACTCCTCAGGCGCCGTCGAGCGCAGCTATCAACCGGCCACGCTCGACGGATCGAGCTGGACGCTCAGATGGAGCGGGGCTCCTCCCAGAGGGCTTCGTCGAGCTCCTGGTCGCGCTTCTTCTTGAGCGCGAACGCCACCGCGGCACCGCCGACCGCCAGGAACAGCGCGATCAAGCCCTTGTTGCCGCTCTTCTCCTCCTTGCGGATGTCATCGATGCGGTCGGATGCCTCGGAGCTCAGCTCCTTGCCCTTCTTCTCCGCCTTCTTGCGGAGCTTGTCGGCATCCTTCTCGAGCTGATCGATCTTCTTCGCGATCTTCGACTTGGACATCTGGCGACTCCTCGTTTCGAACGCCCCTGCTTCTCCTCCACCTTAGCGGCCAGCCGACCGGTCTGACCCTGGCCAGCCGTCGGCAGCGCCGCGGTCCCCGGGTCCGATCATCGTTGGGTCCTACGTTCGAGCGTCGAGCACCTCGTCGATCCACTCCATCGCCGCGATCGACGTCGGGAACCCCGCGGTGGTGATCGCGAGCAGTGCGACGTGTCGGATCTCCTCCGCGTCGACGCCCAGATCCAACGCCTTTCGGGTGTTGGACCGAACCGCTCCTTCGGCGAGCGCGCCGACGGCGATACCGAGCTTGGCCAGGCGCTGCTCCCGTGCGTCCAACGGTCCGGCCTCTCCGAGGCTGCTGCCGAGTTCGTCCGTCGCTGACGCCACCGCCGGGTAGCGCGCACGGAACGTCGTGTACGGCTCTGGTAGGTACTCGTCCACGTCGCTCCCACTCCTGATCACGGTCGTCCGACGAGTCTGGCACGGCGGTCAAGCCAAGCTCGATCAGCTCATTCCACGATGAGCTCGCCGGACAGGCCGACCCGGTAGTCGCACCCTGGCCCGATGAAGCACCCGACCGTCCACCGACCGGCGAGCTCCGACGGCACCGTGAGCTCGACCCGCACCGTCGAGGCCGCAGGGATGTCCAGCGTCGCGGTCGCGATCTGCTCGGTCGGATCGATCAACGACGTCCGGGGGTCGACGTTGACGTCCACCGAGGTGAGCAGGTCCTCCACATGGCCGACGACGCGGCCCTCATCCTCCACCAGGCCACGCCCGACCGTGAGGCAGTAGTTGAAGTCGTTGGTGTTCACGAACTCGAGCGTGACGGGCTCGTCAGCCGGGATCACCACCGACTCCGGGTCGAACCGGTAGTCCTCGATCAGGATCTCGACCGGACGGTCGGTACCGGACGCCGCTTGGGTGCAGGCGACTCCGGCGAGCAGCAGGACCGTGGCCCCGATCAGGTGTGCTCTGGTCCACGTCCACCGACGAGGTGTGTGCATGCTGATCACCCCCAGCGACACGCGGGCACGCCGCGGGCTACCAGCGTCCATGGCCCGCCGAGGTCGGCTCGTCTGCGGGGATGGACCAGTGGCGCGCGACCGCACTCAACCAGTACCCCCGGGTGGCGACCGGTGCTAGGGCCGAACTCCCTGCGTTCCACCCCACGACGCTTGCGTGTGAACCCACCGCCACATCTGTGCCGAGCTGCACACACATCCGGGCGTCGGCCGCGCGGGGACGCGGGGCGGACGCCCAGCTGAACGACGATGTCCCGGGACACCTGGTGACGGTGTCCCGGGACATCGTGGACGTGGGCCAAGAAGGACTTGAACCTTCGACCTCACCCTTATCAGGGGTGCGCTCTAACCGGACTGAGCTATTGGCCCCTGCACCGCGCCTCGCGGCACGCTGCGCCGGCGAAGCGTAGCGACCGCCCCCGCGACGGGCGAACCGGTCAGCGACCCTCGAACAACGACTCAGCGCTATCGGCGTACCCTGCCGGTCGCGGTGCTGCGGTGGCCTGGGCCCCGGGGGGGTAGCCCGGATCGGAGCGGGGATCAGCCCTCGGGTGCGCGTTGGGCGGACGGTCCGCGGTCACGGGTCGCCCCGCCGCCGATCGCTCGACCGCCCCTTCCTCCACCACACCGATGACCAACCCGCCGGTGAGGTCGGCGATGAGGTTGTAGAGGAACGCGAAGAACACCAGCAGGGCCGTCTGGACGATCACCCCCATGGCGCCGAGCAGGGCGAGCACCTGGAACACGTCGCCGGCGACCACGCCGCATGACGCGAAGCCGACGTCCAGGGCGATCTCGCAGATCTGATCGACCAACTGGAGGCGATCGACGATGAACCAGATCACCATGCTGACCAGCAGGAAGATGGCGTAGAACACGACGTTGGCGACGACCCCGAACTTCAGGACCGTCCAGGGGTCGAGCCGCTTGATCGTCAGCCGTCGTCGCGCCACGCGTGCTCCTGCTATCAGCGGGGGATGCTACCGCCCGGCGGGGTCCATCATCGGTTGGCGCCCTCGAGGGAACCGGTGACCGGCCCAGCGGGGTCGTAGACGAAGCAGATGACCTCCCGGTCGCCTGCCTCCCACGAGTCCTCGCTCGGCCAGAAGGCGGAGGCGAGCAGGTCGGATTCGAGGTAGGGCGTGCCGACGTAGTCCTCGAAGCGTTCGAGACACCCGTCCTCGGCGTCCTCCTCGACCTGGTCCGCGCCGGGCCAGCTACCACCGACGATCTCGAAGGTCGCGAACACCTGGTTGTCATGCGGTTGGTCGCAGTCGACGACGGCGACGGATTCCACCGTCTGGCCACCACCGTCGGGGTCGTCGAAACAGTCCCCGACGTCCAGCGAGAACGCCTCGCCGTCGGCGCAGGCGGTCAGCACGACCACGAGCCCGGCGACGATGGCCAGGAACGAGCGTGACATCAGCGGTGGCCCTCCAGCACGTCGGTGGGCCGCCGGAGGACCGGCGGAGCGGCGGATGCTACTCCCGTTCGACTCCGACCGGTTCGTCGGCGGCCTGCGCGTCCTCCTCGTCCTCCATCACCAGGGCCACCGCGACGACCGCTGCACCGGCGCCAGGCCGCATCAGCGACACGCCCTGGGTCGCGCGACCCATCGGGCGCACGTCGGCGAGGTCCATCCGGATCAACGTGCCGTTGTCGGTGACGAGCAGGATCTCCGCTTCGTACGGCACCACCAGGGCACCGGCCAACCCTCCGCGCGACTCGTCGAGTTTGACCGTCTTGACCCCGAGGCCACCACGCTTCTGCGTCGGGTAGCGCACGATCGGGGTGCGCTTGCCAGAGCCCTGCTCGGACACGACCAGCAGGTAGGCACCGTCGTCCTCGTCGTCGCTCGCCACCGGCGACATCGTCAGCAACTCGTCCCCGTCAGCGAGCCGCATGCCCCGCACACCAGCGGCGTTGCGACCCATCGCCCGGGCATCCGCTTCCGGGAAGCGGATCGCGTACCCCCCACGCGACACCAGGACCAGGTCCCGTTGACCGTCGGTGACGGCGACCTGGGTGAGTTCGTCGTCGTCGGCGAGGTTGATCGCGATCAGCACCGATCGAGGCGAGTCGAAGTCCGACAGGCGGGTGCGCTTGACCGTTCCCTTGCGGGTCGCGAAGACCAGGAACCGGTCCTCGGCGAACTCCTCCAGCGCGAGCACCGCCGCCACCGTCTCCCCGGGCTCGAGCGCGAGGCCGGGGACGTTCGCCACGTATACGCCCTTCGCCGACCGCGACTTCTCCGGGATCTGGTAGGCCTTGATCCGGTAGACCCGGCCGCGGTTGGTGAAGAACAGCAGGTGGTCGTGGGTGGAGCAGGTCAGGAGGCGCGACACGATGT
>SKJX01000232.1 GCA_007121785.1 Nitriliruptoraceae bacterium | reverse complement strand
TGTTTGTGGGCGGCGCGCTGATGAGCTGCGAGGGTGGATGGCGCCGGCGTGTTGCAGGCCAGTGGGTCGGGCGTGCAGCTGCTTGCTGCGACGACGTGGCAATGGTCCGGTGGTGATCCCAGGGCACCGCCTGCTCGTGGTGCGGACGAAGGTCGTCTCAGGCTCGGGGGGTGAGCACAAGCTTGCCGACGTGGTCGCCGGACGCGAAGTCCTGTTGGGCCTGGTGGATCTCGGTGAGGGGATAGGTGCGGGCAACGGGTGGGGCCAGATGTCCGGTACGGGCGTCTTGGACCAGCCGGCGGAACTGTGACGGCGTGTGCATGGTCGATCCGATCAGCGTTCGCCGCTGTAGGTACAGCACGCGGAGGTCGATCTCGACGACCGGGCCGGCCACGGCACCGCAGGTGACCAGGCGTCCGCCGGTGCCGAGTGCCCCCAGCAGCGCCGAGAAGGACGGACCCCCGACGACGTCGGCGATGACGGTGAAGGGATCGGCCGCCGCCAGCTGGGCTTCGAGCGGCGCGACGTCACGCATCAGGACGTGGGTTGCCCCGGCCCGCAGGACGGCATCGGCGGTCCGACGGTTGGTCACGGCGACCACCTGCGCGCCTCGCGCCGCCGCGAGCTGTACGAGTGCGATCCCGACCCCGCCCGACGCGCCGGTGACCAGCACCCGGTCCCCAGCCCCGAGAGCAGCCCGTTCGAGCATCCCGGTCGCCGTGCCGTAGGCGATCGGTAGGCATGCGAGCTGCTCGTCGGACAACGGTGCATCGGTGACGTCATGGACCCGATCGGCCGGGACACACAGGTACTCGGCGAAGGCGCCATCCTCCTCCGAGCCGAGCACGCCCTCGATCGGAGGTTCCTCTGGATCGTCGCCCTGCCCGTAGGTGATCGGGTCCACCAGCACACGGCGACCGAGGAGCTCATCCGGGGCTCCAGGGCCGAGCTCCACGACCCGGCCGACCGCGTCGCCACCCTGGACGCGCGGAAAGGCGATCGGCACGCCCTTCCAGCCAACGACCGCGTCGGGGTCATCGGAGGTTCCGTAGGCGCCCTCACGGGTCCACACATCGGTGTTGTTCACCGCTGCAGCTGCCACCTCGACACGAACCTGCCCAGCTGCGGGCCGGGGCACCGGCACCTCATGACGAAGGTCCAACGCGTCCGGTCCACCGTGCGCTACCAGCACCGCCGCCATCATCGTCGCCACCCACCCCTCCTCGTCGACCCACCGACACACCGTACGGGCCTGTTGGCTCGGCCCGCCCACGCCTGCAGCTGTCCCGACCGACAGCTGCGCACACGGGTGGGCCGCACCCGAGTTCGAACCTCCCGACACCCGCCTTGTCTGCCAGCCTCACGCAAGCGAGCCGTCCCACCTGCCCCTTGGCGCTCGCGGTGCATGTCCGCGATCACCGCTCCGTTCATCACGGCCCTGCGGGTGTGTTCTCAGGGGGTCGGTGGGTGGCTGGGTGCAGGATCATGTGCTGGCACGTCTCTGCGCTGGGGAGAACAGCACGTTGCATCGGGCGGCGCGGCTGGTACAGTGAACCGTAATAACCGTAACGTCCGCGCGAACCGGAACGGAGGACGTGATGCCCAGGACCGCCACGACAGAAGAGCTCGCGCGCGCCCTTCACGTCGGACCAGCGACCGTACGCAAGTACGCACGGCAGCGCCGGGTTCCCTTCGACACCACACCTGGAGGGCACCGACGGTTCGACGTCAACGAAGCTGTCGCAGCACTCACTGCGGACTCGGACAGCAACGAGCGGGACGCCCCGGAGACTGATGCGTACGACGGCGAGGCGCTCGACACGCCCTACGTGCGGGTCGCCCCGCAGTTCAGTGCGACTGTCACTTGCACACTGAGCGCGGTCGGAGAGGCCCCGGTGACTGCGTACGACACCGACGAGGACCAAGACGCCTGGGCCGTGGAGGCGGCGGTTGTCTGACTGGTGGACGCGCGTCTCGACGGCGGGCCACGAGCAGGGCGACCTGCTGTTCAACTTCCCTGTTCCCACCGTCACACACCTCACCACCGAAGGTGACCGGCCTGAGGTGACCTACCGTGTGGACCGGATCGACGCGATCGTCGTGACCCAGACATGCGACCTTGAGAACGTCAAGATCCGAACCGTCCTGCTCGCCCGCGTCGTCTCGTGGCGCGACTTCGCTGCGGCCCAGTTCGCCGCCGGGAACGGTGCCGTCAAGAGCAGCGCGTACATCGCCAACCTGATCCGGGGTGACATCCCGCCACTGGCGCTGCTCCATCAGCGAAGCGAAGTGCCGGCGTTGCCCTGGTCGGTCTGCGACTTCCGCGAGCTCTACACCGTGGACCGCGCCCACCTGGACCACTTCACGACGCAACCCGGTTCTCGTCAGAGGCTCAGGCTGCGCTCGCCTTACAAGGAGCATTTCGCGCAGGCGTTCGCCCGCTTCTTCATGCGTGTCGGGTTGCCGCATGACGCCGGCGCGTTCGCGGCGGAGGGCAAGGCCGAGGTCGCCGACCTGAAGTGACCTGCCACGCACAACGTCCCCGGCGCGATACCGACGTCCCGCGCCCACCCGCTTTCGAACTGGGTGGTGCCGATGTGCGCACATCACTGTGCTCATCGTCCCCGCTGCACGGGCGTCCTCGCGGAGTACAACGGCGCTACGCAACCCGGGCTACTGCCCTGTGCAGAACCGCCGGATTTGCCACTTTCGGGCACGACTATGGGCCGGTCCCCTAACGGTCCTTGCGGCGTACAGCCGTGGCCTCCGATCACGGTCCTGCGGGCATCCAAGGACCGCGTTGTCATAGCCGGATCGGACACGAGCCGACCGGATGCGGGTTCACGCCCCAGCTCGCTGCCGGTTGATCATCGCGGTGAGCCTGGGGTCGCGACTCCGGAGCCCACCAGCGCAGAACGCTCATGCCGAGTGATGCATGGGCTTGGGGGAACGCCGTCAGCTACCGCCTGGGCTTGGAGCATGCCAACGATCGCATGGCCGTCACCCGACCGATGCCTTGTCGATGCTTTCCCCGAAGTCGATGAACACGCACGCTTCGCTCTCCGCCGTCCAAGCGTCGTGACCCGGGTCGATGGCAACGACGTCGCCGGCCTTGATCTCGGCTTCGCTCCCGTCGGCCATGACGACGTGGAGACGACCCGAAGCGACGTAGCCCGCGTGGCGTGTCGTGCACAGCTCCTCGCTGACATGCTGCTTCCAGTGCCAGCCGGGTTCGAAGACAGCGCGCTTCACGCGAAGTCCACGGACGTCGACCAGGTCGACGGTCACCTGCTCGCCGAGCGGAGGTTGGTCGTCGGGCTCGTCGAGCGACTGCCTACTGATCACCGGCATGTAGACGCCCTCCCGAGGGTGCGCAATGCGCGCACAGCCTCTGGATAGTCGAGATTTGCTGGGAGGATGTCAAGGCTTCCACCCCGACCTGGAAGTCCCCTGTTCGGCGCCATCTCGACCGCCTCCCCCGCCGTGCCGTCACGGCTCCGGATCGGCGAAGGGAGCGCCCGCGAATCCGTGACGTCGCGCGCCAGTTCGTCGGCTGCCGAACGCCCATCGTCGCCGCGCTGACGGCATCCCTTCTGAGGGACGAACGAAGGCGTGGCCAGTCCGAGACAGCGGTCCTGCGGGCTGCGTTGCGCAAGCCGAGGCGCCCGCGGCACCCGCGGCGACCAGGGGGCTTTGTGTTGTGATGGGACACGCCCTGACCCGTCCGAGCGTGCACGTACCGCGTTGCGGCGTGTACCGTGACCCCATGAGTGGTCAACGTCTGAACATCACCCTCGACGGCGAGCACGCCGCCAAGTTGGCGACGCTCGCGGCCCGGGTCCATGTCAACGAAGGGACGCTGGCGCGATCGCTGCTCTCCAGCGCGATCGACGGGCTCGATCCTGACCCGGCCAACGTCGCCGAACTGCTGGACGGCATCGATGGCGCCTTCGAACGCGCCCAGCTCGGTGCCGAGCAGGCGGCAGCCGGAGACACCCTCGCGCTTGACGAGCTGTAGGGCGTGGCTCAGGTCGAGCTCGCCCGCGCCGCCGTCGCCGATCTGGATCGCCTGGTGCGGACGCACTCGCTGCCCAGCGATACCCGTGATCGTGTCCGCACCTCGCTCGAACCGCTCGGCCGGTTCCCGCGACTGGGCCCGGAGCTCGCCGGTCGATGGGAGAGGTTCCGGTTCATCCTCGGCCCGTGGCGCTGGATGCTGCTCGTGTACGTCTTCGATGAGCGCCAGGATCGTGTGGTGATCGTCACGATCCAGGACGCGCGAACCTCCAGCGCGCCCAGTGGCGGGTGATCCGACGCCGACCCATCGATGGGGGCGTTGCTGGCCCGGCTTCGGTCGTTGTCGGTCGCGATGACCGCTTCTGCGCCATCGACGTTGCTGTAGCCCGTGCGCGCCAGGCCCGCCCCGACTCGCGGGCTGCGCGCGGCCGGCCCGCCGTCGGTCGCCCCGCCCTGGCGGCGCAGGGCCGTGATCGGCCTTGACGGCGGACCTGCGGGCCAAGGTCCGCACTGCGGTCGGGCTGCTGACAAGGCGCGCGGGTGGCTGTAGCGGGCGTTGGCTACTGCAGGTCCAGGACCGTCTCGAGCGCGAGATCGACGCCCCACTGCTCCTCAGGGGTGAGGTGGCCTTGGTGGTCACCGAGCTTGCTCACGTCGACCGCGCCGGTCTGCTCCACAAGCACTCGCGTTGTTGCACCGTTGATCTCGATCTCGGGCCTGAACGACGCGCCACGCGCAGCGGTCGATATCGGCGCGAGGAGCACGGTCGACAGCCGCATCAACGCATCGGACTGCACGATGACGCCGTAGCGAACGCCGGACTGCTCGTGCCCGTGACGACGTCCGAGCCGCAGCCGGAACACATCACCCCGGCGCACGCAGGTCCTCCATCATCGCTGCCACCTCGGCGGCTTCGGCACGATCGGCCTCGTCGGCAGCGAGCTCGGCCACCTCATCGATCAGGCGCTGACGGTCGCGCAGCCGCAGCGCGGCGGCGACGAGGCCACGGCGGACCGCTTCCGAGCGGGACAGGCCGGTGGCCTCGAGCTCAGCCAGGGCGCGCTGCGCCTCGTCATCGAGCCGTACAGAGATGAGATCGCTCATGAGCGAATGGTATCACGAAACGTCTGACACGGGGCCAGTCTGGCACTCCAGTCGCACTCGGCCGGGGAGAGGAAGCGGGCGTGTTGGACATATCGGCGTGGAGGTCAGCGCTTGCCGTTGTGCTGGGGGCGATCATCCGGGCCAAGGACCGCATGTCCCGCCCGGATCGACGTCGCCGCTGCGAGCGGGTCGATGCGCTTCCGCTGAATCACTCAACCGACGAACCGGCCGCCGGTGATGTTCGTTGTAGTCTCCGGGCGGTCGGCGTCGAGGGCTGGTGCGCTACGAGGATTGGGGGGAGAGGTGCCCACGGTGGGCGGGTGTTCGCAGCGTGCTGACATCGGTCGCTGGCGTACCTGTGCACTACCTGGCCGGGGACCCGACTGGACCTGTCGACGGCGCACCGACGCACGTGTTGGTGCCGCCGATGACCTCCAGTGCCGCTGTCTGGGTCGATCTGGTCGCGGCGATGCGCGAGCTCGGGCCGGTCGTTTCGGCTGATCCGCCCGGGACGCTGGCTGGCCATACCGGTGCGCCGTACCGGCGGGGATCTCGTCCGAGGGCTGACGCTGCCTTCGTCCGTGCGCTGCTCGAGCATCTCGACCTCCGCCACGTGGTGCTCCACAGTTGGTCGATGGGCGGGCTCGTCGCGCTGTCGGCAGCGGAGCTCGCACCCTCGCGGGTGTCGGGGCTGGTACTCGCCGCCCCGACGTTGCCGTGGCGGCGGACTGGCCGCTTCGAGGCACTCGGATGGCACACCGTCGGCCGTGCCGCCCTTGCCGTCGGCGCGCCGGTGGCTCAGCTCGCGCTGCGAGTGCCGTGGGTTCGTGACCAAGCGACTCAGCGTCGCGCGGTCGAGACCGCAGAGATGTTCACCGGTCAACGTGCCAGCGCGGTCGGCGGTGACCCCAAGCTGGTATCACGAGAGCAGGTGGCGGTCCTTGCCGAGGAGCTGCAGGGCCTCGACCCGGGAAGGCTGGCCGGGACGGTCACGGCGTTCGGCTCGGCGACGGCTGCGATGTTCGTCGATCAGCGGTCCACGATGCAGTTGCTCGACCGGGTGACGGTCCCGGTGCTGCTGCTTTGGGGTACCGACGACCCGCTCATCGACCAGCCGTCTCACCGACTTCACGCGCAGCGGTCGGGCTGGACCCCTCACCCGATCGACGGCGCCGGCCACCTCTTGCCCGTCGAACGACCCGAGGAGTATGTCGCGGCGGCAAGGGCCTGGATGCCGAGCACATCGCCTTGACCGTCGAGCGCTCGCACCGCGTCGCTCTACGCGGTTCGGCTCCTCGGATGGGGAGCCCGAAGTCCCTGCGGTGATACTCACCCGCCCAGCAGCCTGATGGAGCGTGGATGCGTCGTGGTCGCCTCCCGGCACCGCGGTCCTGCAGGTGAAGATCCCTGGATGCCGTTCAACGCGGTCCTGCGGGCTCCGTTCGGCGACCCAGTCTTGGCGCGGGATCGTGGGCAGCTACAACGGGCCTTGTTCTCTGCACGCCGCTGCGAGTGACTACGCCGGGCCGTCCGTCGCCTGTTAGCTTGGATTCTCGTTCAGGAAGTCGGACCCTATGTTGGGGTGGGTTGGCCGATCTCGATGGTGAGGGTGCGTCCGTTCCACCAGGGGATCTCGACGGGGGGCAGCTGGGCGGTGCGG
>SKJX01000016.1 GCA_007121785.1 Nitriliruptoraceae bacterium | reverse complement strand
GGGCCGGGCGGCCGCGTCTCCGCGAAAGCGTGTGCACCCACGCTCACATCCGTAGGAACCCCACGCTTCCGATCGCGTCGGGCAGAGCCGTCGGGGTGTCGACGACCACATCGGCCCCGGCGTCGACCAGTTCCGCCCGCGATCCGGCGCCCCAGGTGACCCCCACCGTTGCGGTGCCGCAGGTGCGTCCGGCAGCGACGTCGAAGGACCGGTCACCGACCATCACCGCGTCCGCCGGTCCACCCGCGTCGGCGAGATCGGTCAGCGCCCGGCCGAGCGTCACCGCCTTCGGCTCCGCGTTGTGGTCGGCGACCGGGGCGTGCACGGCCGCGAACCACCGCGCCAGCCCGAGCCCGTCGATCAGGGGCGCCGCCACCTCGCCCGGCTTGGAGGTGACCACCGCCAACGTCGCGTCGAGGGCGAGCCGGTCGAGCACCACCTCGATGCCGGGGATGACGGCGGTCAGGGTGGTGGCGGTGTCGACGTAGTGCGCCCGGTAGGCGTCCATCGCCTCCGGAGCTCGAGCGGGGTCATCACCGGCGTCGACGAGCAGCGTCGCCAGGCTGTCACGCAGTGGCGGCCCGACGCACCAGGTCAGCTCCGCTGCCGGTGGCACCGCGACCCCCAACTCCCTCAGCGCATGCCGGATCGACCCGGTGATCGCCGGGGTCGAATCGATCAGGCAGCCGTCCAGATCGAACAGCAGCAGCGGACGGGGCACGGAAGGGCTCCTGGACGTCGAGGTAGCGGGTCAGCCGCGCCGCAGCGCATCGACCTCGGTGGGCTCGGCGACGTCCGTGACGTCGTCGAATCCGGCGGTGTCGTCGCGCGCCCGGGTGGCACCCCGCGGGCGGCTCGGCACGACGACCACGCCACCGTCCGGATGCTCCAGCACCCGGGCGGACGCACCGTAGTAGCGCCGAATCGTCTCCTCGGTCAACACCTGCTCGACCGGGCCGGAGGCGATGTGCTCGCCACAGGCGAGCAGCACGACCCGGTCCGCGTACTGCCCGGCCAGGGTGAGGTCGTGCATGGCGGCGAGCACGGTCAGGCCGCGTTCGGACCGCAGTTCGCTGACCAGTTCGAGCACGTCCAGCTGGCGACCGACGTCCAGCGCGCTGGTCGGCTCGTCCAGCACGAGGAGGGGCGCTTGCTGCACCAGGGCCCGGGCGAGCACGGCCCGCTGGAGCTCGCCGCCGGAGAGGGTGCCGAGCGACCGGTCGGCGAAGGTGCCCAGACCGAGCCGCTCGAGCGTCTCACCCACCACCTCCAGGTCGTGCGGGCCCTCGACCCCGAACGCGCCGATGTAGGGGGTCCGGCCGAGCAGGGCGTAGTCGGTGACCCGCATGCCCATCGGCACGACCGGGTCCTGCGGGACGACCGCGAGCCGGCGGGCGAGTTCGCGGGCCGGCAGGTCGCGGACGTCGTCACCATCCAGTTGCAGGGTGCCCTCGGCCGGCACGGTGCCGGCCAACGCGCGGATCAGGCTGGACTTGCCGGCACCGTTCGGGCCGAGCAGCACCAGCCACTCCCCCGTACCGACCTCCAGGCCGACGTGGTCGACGACGGTCGCGTCGCCGTAGCGCACGACGACGTCGCGGGCGAGCACATGGGTCATGTCAGCCTCCGGCTGGTGCGCAACACCACCGCGAAGAACGGGGCACCGAAGAACGCGGTGACCACCCCGATCGGTAGCTCGGCCGGACTGGCCACGGTGCGGGCGAGCAGGTCGGCGAGCACCAGGAACGCCGCACCGGCGACGATCGACAGGGGCAGGATCACCCGGTAGCTGGTGCCGGCCAGCAGCCGCACCGTGTGCGGGACGATGATGCCCACGAAGCCGATCAGCCCGCTGACCGCCACGGCCGCCGCGGTACCCAGCGATGCCGCGATGATGACGGTCAGCCGGACCTGGCCCGTCCGGACCCCGAGCGTGCGGGCCTCCTCCTCACCGACGGCCAGCACGTCCAACAGCCGCCGGTGCAACAGGATCACCAGCACCGACACCGCCGTGTACGGCAGCAACAGACCGATCTGTCCCCAGCTGGCGCGGGTGAGGCTGCCCAGGATCCAGGTCCACACCTCCCGCAGGACGTCGGCGTTCTGCTGCTGGAGGTAGGTCTGGATCGCGGTGAGGAACGCCGCCACCGCGACCCCGGCGAGGATCAGCGTCGTGGCCGACCGGACGCCGGTGACGGCACGGCCGAGCACGTAGGTCAAGCCGACGCCGACCAGCGCACCGACGAACGCCAGCACCGGGACCACCACGCCGGCCAGGGAACCGGTGCCGTACACCACCGCGATCGTGGCGCCGAGCCCGGCGCCGGCCGCGACCCCGAGCAGGTAGGGGTCCGCGAGCGGGTTGCGGAAGACGCCCTGGTAGGCGGCGCCGGAGATGGCCAGCACGGCGCCGACCAACGCCCCGAGCGCGACCCGCGGCAGTCGCAGCTGCCACAGGATCGCCTGCTGCCGTTCGCTCAGCCCGCTGTCCACCTCGATCCCGGGGATGCCGGACAGCAGCTCCCGGGCGACCGCCATCGCACCGAGCTCGGCCGCGCCGATCATCGTGCCGGCCAGGACCACGACGACCAGGCCGGCGACCGCGCCGAGCACCACGGCGGGGTGGGCCCGGGTCGCGCGTAGCAGCGGCCGTGCCGACGCCCCCGACCCGGGGGTCGGTGCGTCGGCAGGCCGCGAGCGGGGGCCGGTCATGCGGCGTCGTCCACCGCGTCACGCACCGTCTCCGCGAACTGGACGATGCGAGGGCCCCAACGGGAGCTGATGCTGGCGTCCACCTCGATGAGGTTGCCGTCCTGCACGGCCGTGATCGTGTCCCAGCCGGGTCGGTCGGCGACCTCGTCCGGCGTGGAAGAACCGGCGCCTGCGAGGAAGATCAGGTCCGGGTCCTCCTCCACGATGTACTCCTCGGAGAGCTGCGGGAACCCGCTGCCGTCCTCGTCCGCCGCATCGGCGATGTTCTCGAGACCGAACAGCCCGTAGACCTCCCCGATGAACGTCTGCGAGGTGGAGGTGTAGAGGAACTCGTCGAGCTCGTGGTAGTAGGTCAGCGGCTCGTCCGGCGCCTCCTCGGCGAGGGCCTCCAACTGGTCCATCGTGTCGGCGGCCAACTGCTCGCCGGCCTCGGCGTGGCCGGTCGCGCGGCCGGTCGCCTCGTAGTCGTCCAAGGCCTCCTCCAGGCTGCCGACCGTGTCGAAGATCAGCACGTCGATGCCCAACCCCTCCAGGCCGTCGGCCATCTCACCCGGGTCGAAGCCGGCGATGACCAGGTCCGGGTCCTCGTCGGCGATCGCCTCGATGTTCGGCTCGAAGCCCGACAGGTCGGTCATCGGCGCCTCGTCGGGGTAGTCCGACTGATCGTCGACGGCGATGACCTGGTCGTCCGCCCCGATGGCGAACAGGATCTCGGTGTGGGTCGGCGACAGCGACACGATCCGCTCGGGCCGCTCGGCGATCTCCACGTCGACGCCACGCGCGTCGGTGACGGTGACCGGGAAGTCCTCCGCGCCCGCGTCGCCGTCGTCCGCGTCGCCGTCATCGGCGTCGACATCCGCGTCGTCGCCGTCGGGAGCGTCGTCGATGTCGTCGTCCTCGACCTCGACGTCGTCCGCTGGCGCGTCGGCGTCCTCACCGGCGCAGGCGCTGGCCAGCAGGGCAGTAGCGCCGATGGCCGTGAGCAGCCGTCGACGGACGCCCGCCGAGGTCAGGTAGGTGATCAGGTTGCATCGCACGAGGATGTCCTCCGCATCTCCCACGGAGGCGGAACCATGCGTGCGGACCCGAGCAGCCGAGCGCGACGCGAGGTCACGCTGACGGTCGAGCTGAGCAGCGACACGTCGTCCCCTTCCTCCGAGGGTCCGGTCCGTGGCTACGAGGCGCAGGCGACCTGGCTGACCCGGCCACGCGGCTGGCGTGCCGGGATCACAGTTGCGGGACAGCGCCGGTCTCTCACCGGCTTCGCTGGCACCCGTAGCAGCCGACGATCGATCGGCCGCCCGACATCCTACACGTCCGGCTGGCCGTGCATCAGACGCCGGGCACCGCCGGCTCGTGCTGGGCGAACGCCCACCCGTCGACCAGCGTCGGATCGTCCGACCACCAGGGGCCAGCCAGCACCTCGACGACCCGGTCGATCGTGGCGGGGTCCGGCAGGCGCCGACCACGCAGCGAGCCGTGACCGACCCGGTCGGCGCCGACCCGCTCGAGGTAGCCGGCCAACGACAGCCGCTGCGGTCCGTCCGCGGCGACGACGAGGTGGCCGTCGGGGGCGCTGGCCCGTGCCTGGTCGAAGGCGACCAACAGCTCGAGCAGATCGCCGGCGGTCACGGGCGCGACCTGATGCTCCAGCAGCTGCGGGTCCAGCCCGCCGGTGACCAGCAGGTCCCGCAGCCACGGGGTGTCGACCAACCCGGCGCGGACCACCACGCTCGGACACGGCACGCCGGCGAGGTGCTGCTCGACCGCCGCCTTGGCGCGGCGCAGCGGATCGGACGCGTCAGCGGCGGCGCCCGGCAGCGACAACGCGATCACACGCTGGACGCCCGCGCCGCCGGCGGCGCGGGCGACCACCTCGGCGTGGTCGACGAGCCGCTGCGGGTCGGGGCTGGCCAGCCCACCACCGACGTGGATCAGCGTGTGGACGTCGGCGAGCGCGGCTTCGAGCCGTCCCTCGTCGTCCGGGTCGGCGACGGAGACGAACGCACCGGCGGCCCGCAACGAGACGACGTCGCCGGTCGCGACCACGCGGACCTCGCCGCCCTCATCGAGCAAGCGGGCAGCGAGCCGGCGGGCGAAGGGCCGGTGGGCGGCGGTGACGAGGACGGGCACGGCGCACAGGCTACCGAGCGCGCGATGGGACACGACCGGTTCCGATGTGCGGGAACGGCCCCGGTGGGCAACCATGGTCGTCGACGAGGACCGATTGGAGGCCCTGGATGATCGGGATCGAACTGGCCCGCGAACTGCACGCTGCCGGGCTGCACTGGGAGCCGACCGAAGGTGACCGGTTCGTGCTGCCGGACCGCGACCTCGACGGCCGGGTCTTCACCATCTCCGAGATGGTCGTCGAGGTCCGTCGCGCACCGGTCGGGACCCTGATCGCGTTCAACGGCACCACCGAGTGGGCGCTGGACTCGATCGAGCAGGCCGAAGCCGTCTGGCTGCCTCGCGAGCACCAGCTTCGGGAGCTGCTCGGCGACACGCTGCTCTCCCTCGCACGGGTCGAGGGTGGCTGGCGCGTCACCACGATGATCGACGACGCGTTGTACGAGTTCGAACACGCCAACGCGGCCGACGCCTACGGGCTCGCGTTGCTCGCGACGCTGCGGGGCGACTGACCGAGGACCCCGGATCGGTGTGGGCGCGGATCAGCGGGGCGCGGCCGCCGGTCGCTATAGCCTCGGGACCTCCGCGTAGGTGCCCCAGACCTCCTGCAGCGCCGACGACACCTCACCGACGGTGGCCTCCGCGCGGACCGCGTCCATGATCCGTGGGACGAGGTTCTCGTCCGTCTCCGCGGCGGCCTTGAGTTGCTCCAGCGACGATGCGAGCGCGGCCTCGTCGCGGCCCGCACGCGCCCGTTGCAGCCGCTGGTTCTGCTGCTGCTCCACCTCGGCGCCGATCCGGAGGATGTCGAGCACGTCGTCGTCATCGTCGACGTAGGCGTTGACGCCGACCATCCGGAAGTCGTCCTTGTCCATCCGGTTCTGGAAGGCGAAGGCCGCGTCGGCGATCTCCGAGGTGAAGTAGCCCTCATCGATCCCGGTGAGGATCCCGGAGGTGATGGTCCCGTCCTCCGAGCGGTCGAGGATCGCGGCGAACTCCTCCTCGCAGCGACGTTCGACCTCGTCGGTGAGCCACTCGACGTACCAGGAGCCGCCGAGCGGGTCGATGACGTTGGTCACGCCCGTCTCCTCCGCCAGGATCTGCTGGGTGCGCAACGCGACCTTGGCGGCGTGGTCGCTGGGCAACGCGAGCACCTCGTCGAGGGCGTTGGTGTGCAGCGACTGGGTGCCTCCGAGCACGCCGGCGAGCGCCTCGACCGCGGTGCGGACGATGTTGTTGTCCGGCTGCTGGGCGGTGAGCGACACCCCGGCGGTCTGGGTGTGGAACCGCATCAGCATCGCCTTCTCCGCGGTGGCGCCGTAGCGCTCCTTGAGCCAGCGGGCCCAGATGCGGCGGCCGGCACGGAACTTGGCGATCTCCTCGAAGAAGTCGAGGTGGGCGTCGAAGAAGAAGCTGAAGCGGGGGACGAAGTCATCGGGGTGCAGCCCACGGTCCATGCCGAGCTCGACGTAGGCGAACCCGTCGGCCAGCGTGTAGGCCAGCTCCTGCACGGCGGTCGAGCCAGCCTCGCGGATGTGGTAGCCGGAGATCGAGATCGGGTGGTAGCGGGGTGTGTGCTCGGTGCAGAACTCGATCAGGTCACCGATGAGGCGCAGGTGCGGCTCGGGTGGGAACAGCCACTCCTTCTGCGCGATGTACTCCTTGAACATGTCGGTCTGGAGCGTGCCGCCGAGGTCCTTGAGCTCCCAGCCCTGCTTCTCCGCCGCGACCGCGTACATGCAGAACAGCGTCACGGCGGGCGCGTTGATCGTCATCGAGGTGGTGAGCTCGCCGAGCGGCAACCCTTCGAACAGCCGCTCCATGTCCGCGACCGTGTCGATGGCGACGCCGCAGTGGCCGACCTCACCGAGCGAGCGCGGGTCGTCGGAGTCGAGCCCCATCAGCGTCGGCATGTCGAACGCGACCGACAGCCCGTGCTGGCCGCCGCGGACCAGGTCGTGGAACCGCTTGTTGGTCTCCACCGGGTCGGCGAACCCGGCGAACTGCCGGATCGTCCACGGGCGGG
>SKJX01000132.1 GCA_007121785.1 Nitriliruptoraceae bacterium | reverse complement strand
TGGTGATCTCCGCGTCGCCGTCGTGGTTGGGGTGCTGGACGGCGACGCGGCATCAAAGGACGAGCAGCAGGAGGTGGCCCGCGAGGAGGGCCTGGATGGCGTGACGGAACCCGCGCCCGGCATCGGCCGGGTCGAGGGCGGGGCTGGTCACGTCACGCATCTCGCTGATGGTGTCGGCTCGGCGGGTCCGAGCGCAACCGCACCCGCGCGTTGGGCGGCCATCGCACCCCCGGAACCTCGCTGGCCGCGCGCGCCTGCGCGCTGTGAACGACGGAAGGGCCTGCGCCGCGTCGATCGCGGCCCGTCCGTCCCGCCGGCAGGGGGAGGCACGCCAGGGTTGGTGGGTGTCTAGCGGGGAGGTCGACCCCCGGGAAGGTGGTGGTCGTGGTGCTCACCCTGGCACGATCGCTGGCCACGATCAGGACGGGAGGGTTCGCCGCGCGTACCGTCGAGGACAGCCCGCCACCGGGCACGGCCACACGGGGAGGTGTACGCACATGTCCGGTCCCACCCGCGTGGCGCTGGCCCTCGGGGGCGGCGGGGCTCGTGGCTACGCGCATATCGGCGTCATCCAGGTACTGGAGGAGCGCGGCTACGAGATCGTCGACATCGCGGGATCGTCGATGGGCGCGGTCATCGGGGGGCTGCACGCGGCCGGCGGGCTCGACGCCTACACCGCGTGGGTCCGACCGCTGACCCAGCGCGAGGTGCTCCGCCTGCTCGACCCGTCACTGCGCGGCCCCGGGCTGATCCGCGCCGAGAAGGTGCTGGCCAAGGTCAGCGAGATCCTCGATGGCGCCGTGATCGAGGATCTACCCATCGGGTTCACGGCGGTGGCGACCGACCTGCTCACCGGCAAGGAGGTGTGGTTCCAGCGCGGACGTGTCGACGTGGCGATCCGCGCCTCGATGGCGCTGCCGAGCTTCATCACCCCCGTGATGCTCGACGGGCGGCTGCTGGCCGACGGGGGGTTGCTCAACCCCATCCCCATCGTCGCGACCGCCGCCTCGTCTGCGGACCTGACCGTGGCCGTGTCCCTCTCGGAGGACCAGCCTGCCTCCACCGCATCGACGTGGGCGGCGGACCCGGATCACGTCCCGATCGGCGAGGGCAGCCCGTCGCTGGCCGAGGACGACCCGGCGGCGACGGAGGACGGCCTCTCGCTGGTCGAGGACGCGCTCGAACGCACCCGCCGCACCGCCGCCCACCGCCAGGACCGCGAACTGATGCGCACGTTCACCAACTGGCTCACCAGCAGCCGCGGGAGCACCCCGGGCGACGACCCAGCCATGCCGGTACCAGAGGACGATCCGTTCGGTCCGCTCCCGGCCGGCATGCGCACCGTCGACGTCATGCAGTTGTCGCTCGAGGCGCTCCAACGGTCGATCAAGCGCTACCGGCTCGCCAGCTTCCCGCCGGACGTGCTCATCACCATCCCCAAGGGGGTCTGCCGCACGTTGGACTTCCACCGGGCCGAGGAGATGATCGCCCTCGGCCGTGAACAGGCCAGCGAGGCGCTCGACGCCGCCGGGTAGTCGTCGTGGTCCAGCGTCCACGGGGACGGGCGGCTCTGTACGTTCCCCGTGGGCCGGGGGTGTGCGGATGTCGAACGACGTGCAGGAGCCCTCGTCGTCCTCGTCCGGGTGGTGGGCACCGCCGGCGATCATCGGGCTGGCCGCGGTCTGCTTCGGGGTCGCCCGCTTCGCCTACGGCAACGTCGTGCCGGCCGTCCGCGAGACCTTCGGACTGGATGCACCCGTCCTGGGCTTGCTCGCGGCGGTCGGCCACCTCGGCTACCTCGCCGCCATCATGGCCGGGTGGATCGTGGCCGACCGGCTCGGGGCCCGCGCCGCCTTGACCATCGCCGGGCTCGTCGCCGGGCTGGGGATGGGGACGGTGGCGGCCGCCACGAGCCTCCCGGTCCTGATGATCGGGATGTTCGTCACCGGCGCGAGCACCGCACTGAGCCTGCCGGCCATCATCTCGCTCATCGTCGCGGCCCAGGCGGAGTGGCCCACCGAGCGCCTGTCGGTCGTCCTGGCCAACGGAACCGGTCTGGGTGTCGCACTCGCCGCGATCTTCGGCCTGGCGACCCCCGACCGGTGGCAGATCGCCTGGGCAGGCTTCGCGGCCGTCGCGCTCCTCGCCACGCTGTGGGTCCGGCAGACGTTGCCCCGGGCCGGCGCCGATGGGGCCGGCGGTCTCCCGGACCAGCTCGTGCGGGCCGCCGACCCACCATCGCGACCGATCGGTCTCGCCCTGGCCGCCGCCGGTTTGGGCATCGCCAGCTCCACGGTCTGGGTGTTCGGCCGTGACGTGGTCGACGGGTTCGCGACCTCCGACGGTGGCGTCGGGCCCCACCTGCTGTGGCTCCTCATCGGGGTCGCCGTCCCCTTGCCGACGATCGTGGGCGACGTCGCGCACCGCGTCGGCATCCGACCTGCCTGGACGCCCGCGATGCTCGTCCTGGCCGCAGCGACCGCGTCGCTGGGGGTCGCGGCCCCCCGGTGGGGCCTGGTACTCACCGCCGCACCGGCGTTCGGGATCAGCTACACCGTCGCGACCGGCGCGCTGTTGCGCTGGGGGACGTGGACCGCGACCGATCGTCCGACCGACGGCATCCGGTTCGCCCTGCTGTGGATCGTCGTCGGACACGCGGTCGGCGCCGCGATGTCCGGTGAACTGCTCAGCCTCTTCGACGCCGGGCAGGTGCTGCGTTGGATGGCCGCGCTCGCCGCGCTCGCCGCGCTGCTCGGTCCTCTGCGCGGCCCGGACGGGCAGCCGCGGAGGCGTCCTGGCTGACGGCGGAACGCCCACGGCCCGTCGAGGAACCGCACTCGCACCGGCGCAGCCCGGTGGTGGACACCGCTCGCGCCGGCGCGACCACGGCGACGACCGCGCCTCACGGCCAGGTCAGGACCTGCCGCGCGAGGGTGCGGCCCTCCCGGAGCTCGTCGATGGCGTCGTTGGCGTCCGCGAACGGTCGCTCGACCACCAGTTCGGCCAGCCGGAGATCACCGGCGAGGTGGTCGGCGGCCAGCTTGGGGATGTCCACGTGGGGATCGACCCCACCGAGGTAGGTGCCGACGAGCTTGCGCTCACCCGCGAGCGGGAACGCGCGCAGGGTGATCTCCGCGTCGGTGGCGTACAGACCGACGGCGACGGCGGTCCCCCCGACCCCGAGCACCGCGAAGGCGTCCTCGAGCGCTCCCGGCCGTCCGATCGCATCGAAGGCGTGATCGACGCCACCGGCCACGCGTTCCTGGATGGCCCGGCGGACCTTCTCGGCACGCGCATCGACCACGTCGGTCGCCCCGAGCTCGACCGCGAGGTCGAGCTTGGCCTCGTCGACGTCGACGGCCACGATCCGGCTGGCTCCCGCCATACGGGCGCCCTGGACCACGTTGAGCCCGACCCCACCGCAGCCGATCACCGCCACCGTCTGGCCGGGCCGCACGTCCGCGGCGTTGCGGACCGCCCCCACCCCCGTGGACACCGCGCAGCCGAGCAGCGCCGCGGCGGTGAACGGCACCGCCGGATCCACCTCGACGGCGCCCGACCGCGGTACCAGCACGTGATCGGCGAACGACGACACCCCGTTGAAGTGGTGGACGGGTGCGCCGTCGTCCAGCGTCCAGCCGGTGCCCGTCCCGTCGAGCGTCCCGGAGCCGGCCAGCTGCCCGCCCCAGGAGCACAGCTGGGTGCGGCCCGACCGGCACGCGTCGCAGTCCAGGCAGCGTGGCAGGATCGACAGCACCACGTGCGCGCCGGCTTCGAGGTCATCCACCCCGTCGCCGACGGCGACCACCTCACCGGCCGCTTCGTGGCCCGGGACGATCGGCAGCGGCTTGGGCAGCCGACCGTCGACGACGTGGACGTCCGAGGCACAGACGCCGGTGGCGCGGACGCGCACCAGGACCTGGTGCGACGCGGGGTCGGCCAGCTGCAGCTCGGTCAGCTGCAGCGGTGCCCCGACCTCGTGGAGCACGGCAGCGGTCGTCCTCATCGGGGCAGCTCCTCGTCGACGATCGCGTCACCGTCCGACCGGACCCGCCAGCCGCCCACGCGGGTCGCGGCGATCCGGTCCTCGTCGAGGTGGATGCCGAGCCCGGGAACGGTGGGGACGACCAGGTCCCCGGACGCGTCGATGTCGACCGGGGTGACCAGCGGGAAGTCGCGACGGTCCGGGGTCCAGCCGTGCGGGTCGTAGGGGAACTCCAGGAACGGTCCCCCGCCGACGGCTGCGGCGACGTGCAGGTTGGCGAGCAGACCCAACCCGTCGGTCCAGGTGTGCGGGGAGTACCGGCGGCCACGGCGGATCACCAGCTCGCCGATCGTGCGGCCGCGCCAGAGCCCGCCTGCCAGGACCACGTCCGGCTGGTGGACGTCGAACGCGTCCGCGTCCAGCGCAGCGAGCACGTCGTCCATGGTGCGGCTCATCTCACCGCCGGCGATGCGGACGCGCGCATCGGCGCGCAGCTGCGCCAACCCGGCCAGGTCGCGGTCCAGCAGCGGTTCCTCCAGCCAGTACACGCCCAGTTCGGCCAGCGCGTCGGCGAAGCGGCGTGCCTCGGCCAGGTCGATGGACCCGGTGGTGTCCCCGGCCATGCGCCACGCCTGGTTGAGGTCGACCATGATCGCCAGGTCGTCGTCGACAGCGTCGCGGACCGCCCCGACCTCAGCGAGCGCCCTCGGGCGGTCGTGGGCGTCGACGCGGAGTTTGATCGCCCGGAACCCGCGATCGCGGACGTGGGTCGCGACGTCGGCATGGTCGGCGGCGCTCTTGGCCGCCCCGGTCGAGGCGTACGCAGCCAGCCGGTCGGTCATGCCGCCCAACAGGGTCGCCACCGGCTGCCCGGTGACCTGGCCGAGCAGGTCCCACAGCGCCGCCTCGACCGGCCACGGACGCGGGCCATGGAAGTCGATGCTCTCCAACACCCGGACCTGCCGCTCGATCGCTCTCGGGTCGGTGCCGAGCACGTGGTGGGCGTGCGGCCGGAACCCGTCGAGGGTGTCCCCACCGCCGATGCCGACCCGTCCGTCGTCGGTCGTGATCCGCACGATCGTGGCGGGGAACCGCCGGCGCGGGACCGGATCCCAGTTGGCGTGGAACGGTGGGTCGAGCGGCAGCTCGAGGTGCTCGACGGTGAGGGCGACGATCCGCATCAGTGCTGCCGCCAGGTGGTCTTGAGCTCGGTGTACTGCTCCAGCGCGTGTAGCGACTTGTCCCGACCACCGAACCCGGACGCACCGAACCCGCCATGGGGCGCGGTGACGTCGCCGACGTCGAAGCAGTTGACGTACACCGCGCCGGCGCGGATGCCGGCAGCGACCCGCTCGGCCCTGCCGTGGTCGGCGCTCCAGACCGCGCCGGCCAGCCCGTAGACGGTGCCGTTGGCCAGCCGCAGCGCCTCGGCCTCCGAGCCGTCGAACCGCTGCACGACCAGCACCGGCCCGAAGATCTCCTCCCGGGCGATGCGCATGTCGTCGCCGACCCGGTCGAGCACGGTCGGTTCCAGGTAGCAGCCACCGGCGACCGGATCCGCGGAGCCGCCCCCGAGGGTCAGCTGCGCACCTTCGTCGTTCGCGAGGTCGAGGTAGCCCACGACCCGGTCGTACTGCTCGCGGGAGACCAGCGCACCGAGCTGCGTCGCCTCGTCCAGCGGATCGCCGGGGACCAGACCACGCGCCACCTCGACGACCTTGGCGATCACCCGGTCGGCGACCGCGTCCTCCACGATCAACCGCGAGCCGGCGTGGCAGGTCTGGCCCTGGTTGTAGAAGATCCCCCAAGCGATCGTCTCCGCGGCCTCGTCCAGGTCGGGAGCGTCGGCGAACACCACCTGCGGGCTCTTGCCGCCGAGCTCCAACGACACCGACTTGAGGTTGGAGCCCGCCGCCGCTGCCAGCACCTTGCGGCCGGTCGCCGTCGATCCGGTGAACGTGACCTTGTCCACGTCCGGGTGCTCCGCGAGCGCGGCGCCGGTCGCCCCCTCCCCCGGCAGCACGTTGAACACCCCCGGGGGAAGGCCGGCCTCGTGCCCGAGTTCGGCCAGCCGGATCGTGGCCATCGGGGACTGCTCCGCCGGCTTGATGACGACGCTGTTGCCGGTCGCCAGGGCCGGGCCCAGCTTCCACGCGGCGATGATCATGGGGTAGTTCCACGGCACGATCGCGGCGACCACGCCCATCGGTTCGCGCGTGATCGTCGCCAGCGCGTCCGGGCCGGTGGGTGCCACCTCGCCGTAGACCTTGTCGCAGGCTTCGGCGTACCACCGCAGCGTCGTCGCCGCGCCCGGTGCGTCCACCGAGGTGGTATCGCCGATCGGCTTGCCGGTGTCGAGCGTCTCGAGCAGCGCGAGCTCGTCCGCGGAAGCTTCGACCAGATCGGCGAAGCGGTGCAGGACCACCTTGCGTGCTGACGGAGCCATTTCCCGCCAGCGCCCGTCGGTGAACGCCGCCCGCGCAGCTGCGACCGCCCGGTCGACGTCCTGCTGCCCGCAGGCGGGCAGGGTGGCCACCACCTCGCCGTCACGGGGACCGATCGAGTCGAAGGTGGCGTCGGTCAGCGGTGCCACGGTGGCCCCGCCGACGAAGGGCGCCGACGGGCGGCGGCAGGTGGCGGCACGGTCGTGCCAGGAGCTCATGGTGGTCCTCAGGGCGTCGGGGGCGTGCGGGGCGTTCGGGGCGTTCGGGGCGTCGGGTGGGTGGCTGCCGGCGGGCATCGGCGGAAGCGTGTGCACCAGCGATCACGGGTGAACCCGGATGCACACACATCGGTGGGATCGGGCGCGGAGCTTCGCAGCCGGCGGCACGGTGAGCGAACCAGGCTGGCACGCGACGAGTAGCGTGTCCGCTCGTCCGGGGAAGGAACGATCATCGTCGAGCGAAGCGAGACGAGCGAGCAGGCGCAGGCCACGGCCCAGATCGCGGCCGGGTCGGCCGGCGTGGAACTCGCCGACATCGACGGTCCCACGGACGCCTGGGCCGCCTCGAAGGCGTTCGACCGGGTGTGGGGCCGCGACGCGAGGGCCGGCGCGGTCCTGCCGGGCGAGGCGCTGGTCGCCCTGACGCACGCCGGCGGCCAGGTCACCGTCGCGCGACGTGTCGATGACCCCGACGGCGAGGTGGTCGGCGCCACGGCCGGGTTCCTCGGTCGCGACCACGCCACGGGGCAGCCGTTCGTGCACTCCCACGTCACGGGCGTGCTCGCCGAGGCGGCCGGAGGCGGGATCGGCCGTGCGCTCAAGTGGTACCAGCGCTGGTGGTGCCTCGAGCGCGGCATCGAGCAGGTGCGGTGGACGTTCGATCCGCTGGTGCGCCGCAACGCCGTGTTCAACCTGCTGGGACTGGGCGCACAGGCGGTCGCCTACGAGCAGGACGTCTACGGCGCGATGGCCGACGCCGTCAACGCCGGCCTGCCGACCGACCGGCTGCTCGTCGTGTGGGACCTGACGTCGCCGCGGGCCCGGGCGGCCGCCGAGGGACGAGGTGCCGCACCCGACCTGGACGGGCTCCGGCACGCCGGCGCGGAGACCTGGCTGACGGTCGGTGACGATGACCACCCGCAGCTGACCCCGACCCATGCCTCCCGGCGGCTGGTGCAGATCCCACCCGACATCGAACGGCTCCGGCAACGGGACCGGACCGCCGCCGCGGCGTGGGCCGACGCGATCCACGCGACGCTCGGTGCGGCGGTGACCGGGGGCGAGCGCATCACCGGTGTGACCCGTGACGGCTGGTACGTGCTGGCCCGCCCGGCCGGTGTGACCGAGCTGGCCGACCGCTGATGGCCTCCGGAGGATCCCCCGCGCTCGCGCCGCTGGCGGCGCTGCCCGCGGTCGAGGTCGCTGCGGTGGAACTGCTCACCGTCGAGCTGCCGCTGGTCGTGCCGTTCACCACCTCCTTCGGTCGGCAGACCAGCCGTGAGATCCCGCTGCTGCGGGTGCGGACGCGCGACGGGGACGGCTGGGGCGAACTGGTGACACCACCGGCGCCGGTGTACAGCGAGGAGTTCACCGCCGGCGCCGCGCTGGTCCTGCGTGACCACCTCGTGCCGGGGCTGCTCGCCGCCGGCCGCTCGGTCACCGCGGAGGACGTCGCGAGCCGGCTGTGGTCGGTGTACGGACACCGCATGGCGCGTGCCGCCCTGGAGACGGCCATCCTCGACGCGCAGCTGTGCGCCGCCGGCCGGTCGTTGGCCGACCACCTCGGCGCCGTACGCGCCTCGGTGCCAGCCGGCGTGTCGGTCGGCATCCCCGACGGCGGGGTACCGGAGCTGGTCGATCAGGTCGAGGGCTACCTCGGTGAGGGCTACCTGCGCATCAAGGCGAAGATCGAGCCCGGCTTCGACGCCGAGCCCATGCGCCGCCTGCGTGACGCGGTCGGTGACGACGTCGCGTTGCAGGTCGACGCGAACGCGGCCTACGACCCCGACGACCCGGAGCACGTCTCGGCGCTGGACCGCCTGGGTGAGCTCGACCTGACCTTGATCGAACAGCCCTTCGCGCCCGACCGGCTCCGCGACCACGCCCACCAAGCGACCCGCTGGACCACGCCGGTGTGCCTGGACGAATCCGTCCACGATGCGGTGCGTGCCCGGGATGCGATCGCGTGCGGCGCGACGAGCGTGATCAACATCAAGCTGGCACGGGTCGGTGGGCCGTTGGAAGCGGTCGCGGTACGCGACGCCTGCCTTGCGGTCGGCGTCCCGGTCTGGTGCGGTGGGATGCTCGAGTCCGGGGTGGGCCGTGCTGCCAACGTCGCGCTCGCGGCGCTCGAGGGGTTCGACCTGCCAGGCGACGTCTCGGCGTCCGATCGATACTGGCGCGAAGACCTCACCGAGCCGTTCGTGCTCGACGACGGGCACGTCGCCGTCCCGACCGGGCCCGGGTTGGGCCGCGCACCGCGTCCCGACGCGCTGAGCGAGGCGGCGGTCCTCCGCCTGGACCGCTGACGATCACCCACCCACGACAGATCGCGACCGCGCGACGACGGTACGAACCGACGCCGGAGACGCCGTGGAACTCCCGCTCGAGCCCCCGATCGCGCCGATGCTGGCCAAGCTGGCCCGCACGATGCCGACGGGTGACCTGCTGTTCGAACCCAAGTGGGACGGGTTCCGCTGCCTGGTCTTCCGCGACGGCGACGAGGTGCACCTCCAGAGCCGCAGCAAGAAGCCGCTGGAGCGGTACTTCCCCGAGATCCTCGGTCCGCTCCGCGAGCAGCTGCCATCGCGGATCGTGCTGGACGGCGAACTGGTCGTCCCGCGAGGCGACGGTCTGGACTTCGACGCGCTGACCAACCGGATCCATCCCGCCGCGTCCCGCATCGAGCTGCTGGCGGCGCAGACCCCGGCCCACTACGTGGCCTTCGACCTGCTCGCCCACCGCGACGAGGACCTGACCGGTGCACCGTTCGCCGACCGACGCGCCGGCCTGCGGGCCGCGCTGGCTGACGTGGTGGCCCCGCTGCACGTCACCCCGGCCACCCGGGACCAAGGCG
Organism: Nitriliruptoraceae bacterium; assembly: GCA_007121785.1. Taxonomy (GTDB): domain Bacteria; phylum Actinomycetota; class Nitriliruptoria; order Nitriliruptorales; family Nitriliruptoraceae; genus SKTG01. The sequence goes on along the minus strand of SKJX01000132.1, from coordinate 11,994 downwards.
TCGCCGGGGCGTGGTTCGAGCGGTTCGAAGGCGCCGGCCTGGACGGGGTGATCGCCAAACCGTTGGGAGACGCCTACGCCCCGGGCCAACGGACCCTGGCCAAGATCAAGCAGGAGCGGACCGCGGACGTGGTCGTCGGCGGCTTCCGCTGGCACAAGGACGGCGCGGGGGTCGGGTCCTTGCTGCTCGGGCTGTACGCCGACGATGGGACGCTCGTCCACGTCGGCGTGGCGTCGTCGTTCAGCCAGACCCGACGCACCGCGTTGCTCGATGAACTCGCGGCGCACCGGCCACCGGCGGACCAGCCGCTGGAGCACCCCTGGCTGACCGAGGCCGACAGCGCCGCGTCGACCCCGCGAGGCGAGAACCGCTGGTCCGGCGGGCGCGACACCGGCTGGGAACCGCTTCACCTCGGTCTGGTCGCCGAGGTCGCCTACGACCAACTCCAGGGCGACCGCTTCCGGCACAGCGCCCGGTTCAAGCGCTGGCGGCCCGACCGCGAGGTGGCGTCGTGCCGGTTCGACCAACTGCTCGTCCCGCCCCCGGCGGAGCTGCGCGAGCTGTTCGCGATCGACGGCTGACGGGAACATCGCGCTACCGTCCGGGGTTGTCCCCCGTGGGCGGTCCACGTCCGCGCTCCTCCCGCCGCGAGGCAACCCTCCCGTGATCACCCTCGGCCTGATCCCGCCACCGCCGATCGGCGGTCTCGAGTTGGGACCCTTCGACCTGCGCTTCTACGGGCTGCTCATCGCGGTCGGGGCGCTCCTCGCGCTGCGGCTGATGACCAACCGGTTCGAACGGTTCGGCGGCGATCCGGCGATCGCGGAGAAGGCCGGCCTGCTCGCGCTCGGCGGCGGGCTCCTCGGCGCCCGCATCGGGTACGTGATCCCCCGGTTCCTCGGTGACGGTGGGTTCATCGAGCGGCCGCTGGACATCCTCGCGATCTGGCAGGGCGGGCTGGCGTTCTTCGGCGGGTTGGTCGGCGGTGCGCTGGCGGTGCTGATCTACGTCCGCGCGAAGGACCTCGACCTCCCGGCGCTGCTGGACGCGTTCGCGCCGGCGCTGCCGCTGGCCCACGCGATCGGGCGGTGGGGCAACTACTTCAACCAGGAGCTCTACGGCCGGCCGACCGACGTGCCGTGGGCGCTGCAGGTCGAGGAACGCTTCCGCCGCCCCGGCTTCGAGGACGAAGCCACCTTCCACCCGACCTTCCTGTACGAATCGCTGTGGAACCTGGCGCTGGTCGGGGTGATCATCCTGCTCGACCGCGCGAAGATCCTCACCCGCCGCGGGTCGCTGATCTTCGTCTACCTGATCGGCTACGGCATCGGGCGCGGCTGGACCGAAGCCCTGCGCATCGACGTCGCCGAACGCTATCTCGGGCTGTCCCGCAACAACTGGATCGCGATCGCCGTGGCACTGATCGGGGTCGTCGGCCTGATCCTGTGGGAACGCCGAGGTCCCGCGATCCAGACGATCGACGAGGATGCCGACGCCCCGTCCGACGACGACCGACGCTGACCGGACGAAAGGCACGACCCGTGCAACTCGAGCTCACCCCCGACGCCGCCGACCTGGTGCGACGCAAGGGCGGCAGGGTCGCCCTCGACTTCGTCCGCGCCGTCGGCTGAGGCGGCCAGGCCGAGGTGTCGGTCGACACCTACCTGAAGGGCAAGGACACCAGTGACTACCTGCGGGCGGAGAAGGACGACGTCGAGGTCCTGGTCTCGCCGGTGATGGCCCGCTGGTCGCAGCAGGTGCGTGTGGACACCAAGCCGGGGCTGTTCGGACGCACGCTGGACATCCAGGTCGCGCACGAGCACGGGCCCGCCTGCCGGCACTGACCTGGGTGGCACCGCCCGTCGGCACCGTCCCTCGGCACCGCCCGTCGGCACCGTCCCTCGGCACCACCCACGGTGCTCGACCCGACGGTCTGGTCAGGTCGGGTCCCGACGCTTGGCCCGTGACGGTGGGACGCGGGTCGGCTCATCCGGGAACCGCGGGTAGTGCGGCGGCAGCGGCAGGTCGCCGAGCCCGGCCTCCTTGTCCGCCGCGGCCAGCGCCAGCAGCGGCTCGAGATCACCCGGATGGTCATCGATCCCCGCCGCCGGGTCGCCACGGTCGGCCAGCAGCGACGGGACGGATGACACCGTGGCGTCCGCCGGGTCGACGTCGGCGACCTCCTCCCAGGTGATCGGCAACGACACCCGCGCGTCGGGGGTCGGCCGGACCGCGTAGGCGCACGCCATCGACCGGTCCCACAGGTTCTGGTTGTAGTCCAGGAACACCCGCGAGCCGCGTTCCTCCTTCCACCACGACGCCGTCGCCAGGTCGGGCCTGCGGCGTTCGACCTCGCGGGCGAGCGCCACCGCCGCGGCCCGCACGTCGACGAAGCCGCGCGGCCGCGTCCGCACGATCACGTGCATGCCGGTCGACCCGGACGTCTTGGGGATCCCCGTCAACCCGTGGTCGGCCAGCACCTCGCCGACCACCTGGGTGACGGTGCGGACCACGTCGAAGGGGACGTCGGGCATGGGGTCGAGGTCGATGCGCAGTTCGTCGGGCTGCTCGAGCCCGTGGCGGCGCGCCGACCAGGGATGGACGGTGATCGCGCCGAGGTTGACCCCCCACAGGACGTCGGCCAGCGACGCGGGGCACAGCTCCTGCGCACGACGCCCGGAACTGAACGTCACCTCGACCGTGGACAGCCAGTCCGGGGCGTTCTTCGGCACGCGCTTCTGGACGAAGCTCTCGCCCTCCACACCGTCGGGGAACCGTTCGAGGTTGCAGGGGCGGTCCAGGCAGTGGGGCAGCAGCGCGTCGGCGACCTGCTGGTGGTAGTGCACCAGGTCGAGCTTGGTCAGGCCGAGCTGCGGGAACAGCACCTTGTCGGGGCTGGAGATCCGCACCGTGCGGTCATCGACCGTGAGTTCGATCGCCTCGCCCACGCTCGCCCTCCCGCCGCCGCTGACCGCGAGCCTACGTCCGACGACCTGGGCGAGCGACGTCCCGGCGCAGACGGCTGGGAGCGGCCGGCCGGTCGTGACGACGTCACACCGCCGCGAACCACCCCATCGCCCCGAGGTCGGCGAGCCGGTGCTGGTGCGGGTGGAACATGTAGCGCCCCGGCTCGGGCAGCTCGAACTCCACGATGGCCCGCTCGCCCTGGCCGAACGTGACCGTGTCGGTGTGCTCGTCCGGCTCCAGCGACGTCCCGGAGCGGAACACGTCGAAGGTCTGCGCGTGCAGGTGGAACGAGCCGACCGGCTCGTACTCGAGCATGTTCAGCAGGTAGAGCCGCACCTTCTCGCCCACCGGCACGCGGATCGGATGCCGGTGGAAGAACCCGGCGACGCCGTTCCAGCACGCCACCTCGATGCGGCCGTCGCCGTCGAGGTCCCAGCCGCCGAGCACCAGCACGAACTCGTGCGCCGGCGGTCGGCCACCGGGTGGGTCGACGATCATCGCGCCGTACAGCCCCCGCGCGACGTGCTCGGCCAACGGGGCGACGTGGCAGTGGTAGGGGTGCAGCCCGACCGGTCCGGCCGCGACCTCGTAGGTGAAGCTCGACCCCGGCGGGATCGGCTCCCAGCCGTCCATCGCCGGGTCGTGCCGACCGTGCAGGTGCACGTTGTGGGGGTGCCCGGTGCGGTTGTCCATGTGGATGCGGATCGTGTCGCCCTCGGTCGCACGCACGATGGGGCCCGGCACGGTGTCGCCGTAGGTCCAGGCATCGGCGACGACGCCGTCGGCCACGGCCAGGCGGCGTTCGGTCACCGGCAGGTCGAAGCCGCGCACCACCCCCTGCCGGCCATCGAAGGACGGCGGCACCGTCACCGCGTCCAGCGCATCGCCGGCCAGCTGCGTCGGCGGTGCCGCGTGGCCGTACGCGCCGTGGCCACCCCCGGTCGGGGTCGCGGCCGCAGGGCTGCCGATCGTGGTCTGGTCGTCGAGGTGGTCCGCGGCGGCCGCAGGCGCGTGTTCGTGCGGGATCAGCTCGTGGGCGAGCACGCCCCCGGTGACGAGCGCCGCCCCACCCACCGCGCCGTGCCGCAGCAGCGCACGGCGGCTCAGCGGACGTGGGAGCGCCTCCTCCGGGGGTTCGAGCGCCTCGTCCGGGCCGCCAAGCGCGCCGTCCGGACGTTCGAACGCATCGTCCGGGCGTTCGCCGCCGCCGTCACCGGCCCCGTTCCCACCGTCACCGTCGCCGGTCACGACGTCACGCCGTCCCGCCGAGCGCGGCGGTGACCGCCAGCACGACCAGGTAGGCGGCGACCCCGCCGCCGACGAACACCCCGGCCTGCCACCGCGGCAGCCCGCTGGACGCGAGCAGGTAGGCGGCGGCACCGACCACCGGCACGACCAGCACCGCGAGGGACCACCCGATCGCCGGCCCTCGGCCGAGGTCGTCGCGGCGGACGAGGTCCCACAACGCCAACGCCATCCACGCCCCCAGCACCGCGAACGGCAGCACGGTCGCGTACAACCCGAACGTCACCTGCAACGCACCCATCAGCTGTCCCACCTCGTCCCCGTGGCCAGGCGCACCGCCGGCCTCGCTCGTGCCGGATGTGTGTGCATCAGCGATCACATCTGCACGCCGATGCACACGCTTCGGCCGTCGCGTCGTCCCGTGCCGGATGTGTGTGCATCAGCGATCACATCTGCACGCCGATGCACACGCTTCGGCCGTCGCGTCGTCCCGTGCCGCACCACACGTCTGGCACCGTCCAGCCATCACAGCACCCCGCCGACCAACACGGCACCGATCAGCAGCACCAGTGCGAGCCCGAAACCGCCGACGACCGCGGTGACCCGCACGCGCGCCGGCAGGGAGGACCGGGCGGCGAGCAGGTAGGCGGCCGCACCGACGAACGGGACCAGTAGTACCCCGGCGGTCCAGCCGGCGGTGGCACCGCGGCTGAGGTCGTCACGCCGGGCGAGATCGATCATCGCCAGCCCCAGCCACACCACCAGCAGCGCGAACGGCACCAGCCACCCCAGCACCGGGTACAGCGTCGACAGCCCGCCGGTGCCGATCGGGATCCCGGCCACGGACGCGACGCCGGTGCGTCCGACCTCGACGTCGCTGGGCAGCTCCGGGACCGTGGAGGCGTCGAGGTCGAGGTCGTATGACGCGAACACCTCGACGGCCGGCTCGACCGGGGCATCGGCACCGTCGGGCAACTGCTCCTGGTCCGGCGGCACGGGCATGTCGCGGTAGTCGACGTCGGGCAGCCGATCGAGCCCGACCTCCGCGACCAGCCCGACCGACGCCAGCGTCGGTGCCAGGTGGCCTCTCGCGGGGAGCGAGAACCGGCCACGGTCCGGATCCCCCGGCCCGGCGTGCGCACCGGCCCGTGCCTGGTCGCCGCACCCGGCGATGCGTTCGAGGCCGGCGGGCTGGGTGTCCGCGTGGTCGTTGCCGGCGAAACAGTTGCCGGCCATCGCGGGACCGGACAGGGTCAGGTCGCTGTAGCCCGATGCCTCGATCACGTTGTCGCGGACGACGTTGCCGCCGCTCATCCAGAAGTTGCTGGACAGGTTCGGGCTGACCGCCACCCCGTGGTTGGTGTGGTTGACGATGCGGTTGCGTTCGATCAGCGAGTCGTGCCCACCGGCGATCATCACCCCGGCGCCGTAGCTCGGCCAGATCCCCCCGACCGCCGGCGAGGTGCGGTCGTCGTTGTCGTGGATCAGGTTGCCGACGATCGTGACGTTGCCGTGGGGCGGGAACCGCTGCGAGTCGAGCGTGTTGGGCACGATCCCGGCGACGTTGTGCCGCCAGACCGAGTCGACCAGGTAGACGTCGCTGGCGTTGGTGCCCGAGTAGCCGAGCCCGTTGCGTTCGGCGATCACGTCGGTGATCACCGCGTCGCACGGCTCGCACTGGCCGATGTAGAAGCCGGCGTCCGCCGACCCGCTGGCGTAGCTGTGCTCGAACAGCCCGTCGGTGGCGTCGAACGCGTAGATGCCGTAGATGCCGTTGTTGTAGGCGGTCAGGTACGACCCGCGGTAGCCCGTCACCGACGTCCAGTAGATGCCGTTGCCGGTGGCGTTGCGGGCGGTGAGGTTCTCGACGGCCACGCCGTCGGCGGCGAACGTGGCGATGGCGTTCTCGCGCTGGTGTTCAGCGTCGACGATCACCTCGTTGCGGTCGGTGCCGCGCACGGTGATGAACGGCGTGGTGATCTCCACCGACTCGCGGTAGACGTGGGCGCCGTCGTCCGCCTCGTACTCCGGCTCCTCGGGCGCCGGCTCGATCAGGACGAGGTCACCGGGCTCCGCGGCGTCCACCGCGTTCTGGATCGTGGGGTGGTCGTCGGGGACGTGCCGGGTCGTGCCCGTCCACTGGTCGACCACCTCGACGTCGTCGGCCACCTCGGCCTGCTCGTCGACGTCGCCGACGACCAGCGTGCCGACCATCCCGGTACTGCCGTCGTCGGGGGCGTGCAGCGAGCAGTAGTAGGTGTAGAGGCCGGGTTCGTCGAAGGTCAGTTCGGCCTCCTCACCGGGAGCGAGCACGTCCCCCCGCGACCCACCGAGCGCTTCCCCGGTCGACCAGGCGCCGTCGACGTCGATCGCGTTGTGGTCGACCGCGCCGACGTTGGAGAACCGGACGGTGTCGCCAACGTCGATGCGGGTCGTCTCCGGCTCGAACCGGTTGTCCTGCATCTCGATGTCGACGACCGGTGCGGCGTCCGCGTCGTCCCCGTCGCAGCCGGTCGCCAGCACGGCGAGGGCACCCAGACCGAGCGTCAACGCGAGCGCCCGTCGACGACCCCACCGGTCGCCGACCGCGCGCACCCAGCGATGGTCCGACCCGGTCGTCTCCCCCACCCGAACACCCTCCCGACGGAGGTCACGCTCCCGACACCGCCGTTGCGCGACGACGCTAGCAGCGCCCGATACCAGGTGGTACCGGTTCGGCCGGTGCCGCCACGGCACGTGCCCGGCCGCGTGCCGAGCGCGTGCCGCGGCCAACACGTCGTCGACGTAGGCTCCAGGATCACGGTCCGGACGACCCCCGAGGTGAGCCGTGTCGAGCGCCGCCCCACCCCGTTCACCGCAGCGCGGCCGGACGCGCGACCGGCTGCTCGATGCGGCGGCCGTGGTGTTCGCCGAGCACGGCTACCACGGTGCGTCGGTCGCCGACGTGGCTGCCGCGGCCGGGCTGACCAAGGGTGCGGTCTACTCGAACTACCGCTCCAAGGAGGAGCTGTTCCTCGAGCTGCTCGACCGCAACGTCGACGAGGTGGTCGCGTTGATCGATCAGCTGCTGGAGCTCGAGCCGGCGGCACGGACGCGCCAGCTCGCCGACCAGCTCGCTCACGCGACGGTGCTGGACCGCAGCTGGACGCTGTTGGAGCTGGAGTTCGTCCTCTACGTCGCCCGCAACCCGCACCTGTCCCAGCGGCTGGCGGACCGTCGCGAGCGCACCCGCGCGTCGATCGCGTCGGTGGTCGCACGGCACCTCACGCAACTCGGCACGGCGGACGTCGAGGTGGCCGCCGACCGGATCACCCGGCTGCTGATCGCCGGCGCGGACGGGCTCACCATGGCGGCCCTCACCGATCCCGAGCTGCCGGTCGCCGACCTGCTGGCCGCGCTGTTCGACGCCCTCGAGTGCGCCGAGGCGCACCGCTGACGTTGTGTGCTTGCCGGTCGACGCCGCCGGGCTACCCGGCCCGGCGGGGCGGTCCGACCGCCACGTCCACGTCCCCGCCGTAACGCACGTGCGTCGGTACCTGGCCGTCGAGGTGGTAGCCGGCCAGCCGGGTCAAGCGGTCGTCGAGGTGCACGATGCGGGCGTGCCGCAGGGGCCACGGACCATGATCGACCCGGGCCCGCAGGATCCCGCCGCGCGGTCCGGCCGCGTACAGCGACCACCTCGCGGAGAGGAAGTCGTCCAACGGGGTGGTCTCCCCCTCCGCGAGCGGTGCCCCGACCTCGACCACGAGCCGGCTGCGTGCCCCCTTCGGTCCTGGCCACCGGCGCGCAGCGAGGTAGCTGACCTGGGTGCCACGTCGCCCGATGGCCATCCGCGACCAGCAGTACGGCAGCTGGTAGCCGAGCCGCGCCACCATCGTCGGAGCGGACCGGGTGATGTCCAGCGAGTGGAAGTACACCCCTCGGCCACCGTCCGGGCCGACGACGTAGGTGCGCACGTTGGTCTCAGGGAAGCTGCCGAACGGCAACGGGACCCCAGCAGGGCCTATGCCGATCCCGGCCATGCGGAACGGGATCAACCCGACCCACGCACGGCCCTCGTGCACGTCCGGCTCGAGCCCGTCCGGCAGCTGCGCCGCGACGGTCTCCGGGGCGAGATCCCAGTGCAGGTAGGTCAGCGCTTCCCATCGCATCCGCAGAAGCGGCCGTGGCACCCGCTGGGTGGGTGTCCGCGAGATCGGTTCGTCCGGGGTGGGCTCCATGCCTGTGGTTCGGACCCGCCGATGGCGTGGCTGGACCGCCCACGGTCGGAGGCCGGCCCTTGCGGGCCGGCCTCCGATCCGGATCGAGCGGATCAGCGTGGGCCGGGAGGCCCGTTGCGCCCGCTACCGGGGGCCGCGACCCTGCCCTTGCCCCGGGCTGGCAGGGCCGCCTGGACCGGCTTGGCCGCGGAGCTCACCGGAGGCGACGTAGGACACGCACTGACCCTGGTTGCGGAACTCCGGGTCGGTGAAGTCCTGCCAGCCACCGTCCTTGCAGTCGTCCTTGCTGGTCGGGATCTCCGCGAACCCGAACCGGGCGTACAGCGGGTCGTGGTCCGACGCGCCGCGACCAGGTTCGAAGTCCGGACGGTCCGCCGGGTAGTCCACGTTGACGTGGATGTAGCGGGAGGTCACGAGGTCTTCGAGCGTGTCCTCGTCGACGAAGATGTGGTCGAGGATCTGGGAGATCCCCCGGAAGATGAAGCTGTAGGTGTTGGCTGGCTCCTCCTCGATGATCACATCGTGCAGGTTGTGGAACCCACGCTCGTACAACGGCGCGAGTTGGTCGCTCGGTTCACGATCCGGGTCGGTCTTGAAGGTCGGGAACGGGTCGTCCGGCCGCGGGAAGACGTTGAAGTCCCCCGTGCTGAGGATCCGCCCATTGGCGTCGGTCACAGCCTCGTTCACCGCAGCGTTCAGCCGCGCCTGCTCGGTGCGCTGCTCGACGCGTATGTCGGGCACCGCGGACATGTGGTTGGAGGTGACGTAACGCTCCACGTACGGACCGCCGCTGTCGACCCCGTCGGGATAGATGCGGAACTTGCCGACCTGCACGGCACGGCTGAAGGCGTAGCCGGTCTGTGGGAACCGGGCGCCGTCGGCGAGGTCCACACCGTCCGGCAGCTCGGCGTTGACCGCCTTCGGGTTGGCGGTGTGCTCGACCCACGGCGCGACGTCCGTGCGCTCGTCGTCGGAGGGGTAGGGGATGTCGATGCTGTCGGCGTCACCGAGCACCGGATCGTTGTCGAGCTCGCCTTCGGGGACCAGCTCGACCCGGTCGGTGCGGTGGAGGAAGCCCTGGGTGATACCACGGACGTCCCGGCCGTTGACCGCGTCGCCGGATGCCTCGTAGCGGATCTCGCCGTCCGACTGGATGAAGATCTCCAGCCCGAGCTCCTCGATCGTGTCCGGTGCGCCGGACCCACGTTCGGTGTTCTCCATGGTCTCACCCTCATCCGGTGCGGAGAGGTCGCAGTCCATGGTGGAGTCGGCGGGGTTCTCCTCGTCGAAGATGGGTTCGCAGACGTCCTGCTTCTCCGCCTCCTGGATGGTGATGATGTCCGGGGCATCGAGCGTGACCCGGATCTGCTCGGCGATGGCCTCGCGCTGCGCGTCGTACTCCTCCTGCGAACCCGGCGCGTAGCCGAACGGTGGCGTGACGTCGCTGCCGCCGTCTTCGTCCGGCGTGCATCTATCCGTGGGGGTCTGCCCGTCCGGAACGTCGTCGGGGTTGAGGTCGCACCCGCTGAAGGGGTCGGAGCGGAAGTCATAGAGGTTCTCCACGTTGTAGACCATCGTGGAGTACTCCTGCGCTGGGTCGAACCCGTCGACCGCTCCCAGGCTGGATGCCGAGGGGTCGGGCCCGCGCGAGAGCTCCGGCTGGGTGTCCGGCATGATCTGGTACTTGCTGAACGAGAAGTACAGCCCACCCTGGACGGACTCATCGAAGGTGTCGCCGCTGCGTGCCGCGGTGATCAGCGTCGTCGGGTCGTCCGCGGTCGCCTTGACCCCGAACGAGCCGAGGACGATCCGGAACCCGTTCTGGTCACCCGGGGCGTCCTCGCTGTCCGGCAGCACCTGCTCGTTGGCGAGCGGGTGGTAGTCGCGGAAGACACGTCGGGCGTCAGGGTCCTCCCGCTCGGCGACCGGGTGGTCGCCGCGGATCGCCCAGAACTCGCTCGTGGACGGCCCGAAGAAGTCGTTGCCGCTCACCACCAAGGTGTCCTCGGGTACCTCGACCTGCATCCCGGCCAGACGCTCCCAGTAGACGGACGCTTCCTGCACGTCGTCCGGCGGGTCGGCTTCGGTCACCGCGATGTCGGTGTCCAGGTCGACCCCCGACTCATCGGGCGTGACCACGTCGACGACGAACGGGTTCTGCAACTGGGTCTGCTGGAAGCTCTCGACGACCGGGCCTCGGAGCGTGACGATGTCGCCGGGCTCGGCTCCGTACTGCTGCCACGGCTCCTGATCGGTCCGGACGGTCGGGAAGGTTCCGGTCGACACCCACAACCCGTCGGAGGTGTGGGGATCACCGTCAGCGAACACCGCGTCGCCATCATCGAAGCCATCGATGCTGTCTGGCTCGGCGTCGAGGCTCTGGATGAAGAAGCCTTGGAAGTCGAACCCGCCGGGGTTCTCCTCGAGCGTCCGTTGGGTCACCACCCCCGTGACAGCCACGGGATCACCTGGCTGGAAGATGGGGCTTCCCAGGGCGTAGGGCGAGACATGCTCACGACCGTTGGCGTCGTCAGGCACCGCACCGCGGAGGGTGCCGATGTCCAACACGGGGACGACCCGTACATCGACCTCGCACGTCGCGGTCTCCCCCTCGGCGTCGCTCACCTCGATAGTCACGGCGTACGTGCCGTCGGTCTCGGCTGGATCCAGACCAGGCACGTCGTCGGAGAAGCGCACCTCGGCGTCACCGCCATCGGCGTGGTCGATCGTGACATCCCCCGGCTGCGGGTCGGGCGACACTGCCAGGACGTCGAACTCGTAGTCCCCGGCACCTCCGGTCGCGGTCGCCTCGATCGCCTTGCCGTCGACGAAGGGTCCGTCCTCGGCCGCGAACCCTTCGGTGATCGTCTGTGGCGGCTCGCAGGTCAACGCCAACCCTGGATCATCGACGGCGTCGGTCAGGCCGGTGAGCGTGACGTTGTCGATCCGCCACGTGCCTCCGGCGCCGGATGCGTCGAACCCGCGGATGCGGATCGCGAACGGCTCGGTGCGTTCGTCCAGTTCGCTGAGGTCCGCGGAACGAGCGCCGAACGATGTGGATGTCTCGCCGGACGCGACCTGCGTCTCGTCAGCAGCGTCATCAGGGTCATCGACGATCGAGACGGCCCACTCACCGGGTCCCGTCCCGGACGCGTTCTGATCGAAGCTCAGCTCGGTCGGGCTCACCCCTTCCTCGGGCGGCGTGACGACGAACTGGAAGTACTGGTCGTCCTCGTGCCACTGCGTCCCCGCCATCGCACGGCCGGGGTTCCCAGCGAAGAACTGCACGTTCCCTCGCGCGAGGGTCATCTCGCTGACCTCGAACGCCGAGTGCGTCCGGGACGGCTCGGTGGTGTCCCCCTCGAAGTCGAAGAACGCGATCTCCTGGGGCTCGTCATGGTCCTCGGCGACCGCCAGGTTCGGGGGGATCAGGGCGGTGAGCAGCGCGAGGGCGCTGAGCAGCGCGAGGAGGCGTCGGGCTGGACTTCGCAAGGCGGTGGACACGACACATGACCTTCGGTCGACGGCAGACGGTCCGGCGAGCCACCGACAGCACCCCCGT
>SKJX01000113.1 GCA_007121785.1 Nitriliruptoraceae bacterium | reverse complement strand
TGCCGGGCCGCCAGGTCGGCGAGGTGGTCGCGCAACCGCTCGACCCCGGTGCCGGTCCGCGCCGAGGTCGGCAGCGGCTGCAGGTCGACGTGCCCCTGCTCGCGCAGCCGCCCGGCCAGGTCGTCCAGACAGCGTTGGATGTCACCGTCGGCGAGTTCGTCCACCCGGTTGAGCACCACCGTGACCGTGCCGGCGTGCGCCGTCAGCTCCCCGAGCGGTCCGTCGTGCAGGTCGGCCCGTGCGTACTTGATCGGGTCGACGACCGCGACCACGGCGTCCACCCGCCCGGCGAGTCGCCGGGCGACGTCACGGTGGTGCTCGGCCACCGAGTCGTGGTCGGGCAGGTCGACCAGCACCAGCCCGGGCGGCAGGGCGGACCCGACCTCCCGCCGCGCATCCAACCCGAGCCAGTCCAGCAAGCCGGTCGCGGCCCGATCCAGCTCCGCGACCACCGCCAACGGCCGGTCGGTGGTGGGCCGGCGCACCCCTTCGACCACGACCGGCTCACCCACGAGTTGGTTGACCAACGCCGACTTGCCGACGCCGGTCCCGCCGACGAGCGCCGCGACCGTGAGCCCATCCCCGTGGGCGAGCCGCTCGTCGATCCGCCGCCGCAGCGTCCGCGCCGCCGCGACCTGCGGCTCCGGGAGCCGGCCCGGTCCGTGCTCGAGCACGGTGTCCAACGCCGAGGTGACCGTGACCGCACCATCCCCTTGGCCGTGGCTCACCGCTCGCTCCGGGCCGCGGTGCGCAGGGCGGTCACGGCCGGACGCGGCGGCGTCGCGGCGTCCAGGGCGGCGTGGAACGGTGCCCGCTCCTCGGCCAGTAGTTCGCCGATGCGCTCCTGGAGGTCGTCGCGGATCTCCTCGAGCAGCCGCTGGACGTTGCGCTCACCCAGCAGCTTGGTCAACAGCCAGTGGCTGGTCGCCGCCGCTGCGGCGGCGATGCCGACCTCGCCGGTGGTCAAGCCACCGGAGAGCGCGAACAGCACCAGGATCGCCGACGTCGCCAGGGCGTTGACCGCGTTGGTCCACCGGCGGGCGCGGTCCCGACGCGGGGCGCCGACCTCCTCGACGAGCCGGGCGACCTCATCCTCCCAGTCGGCGATGGCGCGGCGCACGCGCGTCGGCCGGTCCTCCCCGTGGTCGCGGATCGCCGGGTGGTCGTCCAGCAGATCGCGGCTGACCCGGTCGGCCTCCAGGTCGCGGCGTGCACGGTCGTGGGCATGCTCGAGCAGCCGCGTGACGATGCGCGTCAGCTCGCCGGCGACCTCGACCTGCATCTGTTCGGCCGGGTCGGTCGTACGCCGCCCCAGCCGGGTGCGCACCACCGAGCCGACCTGCTCCGCTGCGGACTGCACCTTCTGCAGGGCGGCGTTGCCTCCGACGAGCCCACGCCAGCGCTCCAGGACCTCCGCACGCAACGACAACCCGGCTTCGAGCTCCTCGCGCAACTCGTCCGGCACCCGGTCGAACCGGGCATCGACCGTGGCACGGAGCCGGCTGGCGGTCTCCAGCTCCCGTTCGACCGCCCGACGCAACCCGGCGAGCTCGTCCGGCACGGCCGCCCGCAGCCCCTCGATCGCCGAACGTCGGACCTCCGCGCGCCGTTCGGCTGGAGCGAGATCGGTGAGCAGGTCATCCAGCGGTGCCACGGTCGACCTGGGGAGCTGGGCGTCCTCGACCGGTTGGTGGGCGATGTCCACAATCCGCGCCGGATCGACTCCCTCGGCGCGCAGCCGTCGCGGAACGTCGGCCAGGACCTCGGCCCGCTCCTCGTCACGGACCTGGGTGATGACGATCACGACCAGCGCCTGGCGGTCCCGGGCACGCCGCAGGTAGGCCGCGCCGACCTCGTCGGCGTAGGTCCGGGCGGTCACCAGCCACAGCCACACGTCGGCGGCGTCCAGCGCCTCGTCGGCCAGCGCATGGTTGGCCACCTCGACGGTGTCGATGTCGGGGGTGTCGAGCAAGGCGATACCGGACGGCAGCTGCGCGCTGGTGGTCAGGCGCAGCTGCCGGCCCGACGGCGTCCCGGCGGCGTCCTCGCTGATCCGCGTGAGCCCGGGCAACACCCGGTCGTCCTCGAACCGGCCGCGCTCCCCCGGGTGACAGACCAACGTGGGGACCCGGGTGGTGGGACGCACGACGCCGACGTCGGTGACCCGCCGGCCTGCCAGGGTGTTGACGGTGGTCGACTTGCCGGCGCCGGAACCGCCCCCGACGACCACCAGCAGCGGTGCCTCCGGTCGGGCCGCTCGGGCGGGCACACCCCGCAGCAGGCGCACGAGCCGGTCGCGTTCGGTGAGCAGCGCTGCACGGTCGTCGTCGACGAGGTGGAAACCGAGCGACGCGAGCTGGTCGGCGAGCTCGAGCGGGGCCACGTCGCGCGCCTGCGCCCGCGGCGCCGTGGCGCCGTCCGGCGCCCGGCGAGCGCTGTCGCTCACGGCCCCTCCCCGACGTCGGTCGCCGGACCCTACCGGTCATCGCTGTCGTACCTTCGTCCACATGGACATCGACTCGCTCCTCGCCAGACCGGGGACGCGCCCCGCCCTGGTCGTGATCGCGGTGCTGGTCGCTGTGCACCTGGTCGCCGCCATCACCCTGGTCTCGTTGCGTGCGGCCACCGGTGACCAGGTCCTGGCGGGGACCGCCGTCGACGGCGAGGACGTCGGCGGGTTGGACGGATCGGCGCTGACACGGGCCGTCAGCGACCGGGCCGACGAACGGCTCGCCCGGCCGGTGGAGGTCGCCACCGAGGAGGCCACCGTGTCCAGCCCGCGCGAGGAGCTCGGGGTCGTCGCCGACACGGCGGGGCTGATCGACGACGCGTGGGCACGAGGTCGCACCGGGTTCTACACCGCACTCGGCCAACAGCTCGGCGCCCGCTTCGGCGTCGAACACGACATCGACTTCCGGGTACGCGTCGACAAGCGACAGCTGCGCGCCTGGGCGGCGGACACCGCCGATGAGCTGTCCCGCGAGCCCCAGCCAGGTCGGGTGCACCTGGCCGTCGATGACGACGGCGCCCCGGATCTCACGACCGAGGATGCCACCGACGGGCTGCGGGTCGACGCGGGCCACCTGGGCGTCGAGGTGGCCGACCGGGTCGATGAGCCGGGCCTGGTCGAGGTCACCGCCCGTCGCGAGGACCTGGACGCGCCCACCGACCAGGACGACCTCGACACCGCGGTGGAGGCTGCGGAGCTGGCACTCTCCGACGACGTGCGGCTGGACAACCCCTCCGGTGGTGACGACGTCGAGCTCGCACCGGCGGCGCTGACCGAGGTGCTGGAGGTCGGCTTCGACGCCGACGCGCCGGCCGGGCAGCGGCTGCCCGTCACCTCCGACGGGCGACGGCTCGCCGACCACCTGGGTCGCGCCGGCGTGGCCGACCTGGCCGACGAGCCGCGCGAGGCGGACCTGGAGGTGGCCGACGGGCAGGTGACGGTGGTCGACGGGACCCCGGGCATCGAACCGGACCTGGACGCCGCTGCGGCCCTGATCGTCGAGCTGAGCGCCCGGCCCGACGACCGCGCCGGCGAGCTGCCCGGCGAGACCGAGGACCCGGACCTGTTGGCCGAGCCGGCCCAGCAGGCCCTGGACGACTCCGGCCTGTCGATCGCCGATCCGGTGGAGCTGACCAACCCCAGCGAGGGCGCCGACCTGGTGCTCGACACCGACGACCTGGAGGCGTTGATCACGGCCGGGTTCACCGAGCGGGACGGCCAGCCCGAGGTCGAGGTCACAGTCGACGGCGAGGACCTGACCGACCACCTCGACGACCAGCTGGATGCGCTGGCACCGGACCCGGTCGAGGCCAGCGTCGCGGTGTCCGGTGGCACCGTCGAACGCGAGGGCGGCACGTCGGGTTTCTCGTTGGACATCGACGGCACGGCCGGACTGATCGCCGAGCTCGTGACCGACGACGACCGCACCGACGAGCTCGCAGGCGAGGTCGACCAACCACGCTTCACCGCCGAGTTGGCGGCCACGGTCCAAGAGGAGGTGTCGAGCTTCTCGACCCCGCTCACCCCCGGGCAACCCCGCAACGCCAACATCGCCCGGGCCGTGGAGCTCATCGACGGTGACGTCATCCTCCCCGGCGAGCGCTACTCCCTCAACCAGGGGATCGGCGAACGCACCGAGGCCCGCGGGTTCGGCGAGAACGGCTTCATCGACGACGGCGAACTGGTCAGCGTCGTCGGTGGCGGGATCAGCCAGGTGGCCACCACCTTCCTCAACACCGCCTGGTTCGCCGGGATCGACCTGGTCACCTTCACGCCGCACTCGCAGTACTTCCAGCGCTACCCCGAGGGTCGTGAGGCGACGCTGGCCTGGGGGGTGCTGGACGTCGTCGTGGAGAACGACAGCCCGTACGCGATCCTGATCGTCACCGACGCGACCGACTCGGACGTCACGATCGCGTTCTGGTCGACCCCTTGGGCCGAGGTGTCGACCGACATGGGCGAGCGCTACGACGTGCAGGAGGGCGAGGCCCGCGACGGGTTCTCGATCGACTTCAGCCGCACCATCACCGAGCCCGACGGCACCACCCGCGTGGAGGAGTACACCCACACCTACCAACCGGCCGACGACGATGAGTGAACCGCGACCCGATCAGCGCGGTGCCACCTCGGCGTCGCCGGTCCGGCAGGTCGATGTGCCAGACTCCGCGACCATGGACCCCGCGACCCGCCGCCCCTACGACCTCGCCGCGGTGCTGGACGTCGCCGTGCAGGAGTTCAACACCCGCGGCTACGACGGCACCTCGATGGGTGACCTGGCCAACGCGCTGGGGCTGAGCAAGTCCAGCATCTACCACCACGTCCCCAGCAAGGAAGCGCTCCTGGGGCTCGCCGTCGACCGGGCGCTGCTCACGCTGTTCGACGTCCTCGACGAGCCCGCCGCCGTCCAAGGGCCGGCGCGCGCCCGGCTCGAGCACGTCCTGCGACGCAGCGTGGAGGTACTGGACCAGGAACTGCCGTTCGTGACGCTGCTGCTGCGGGTCCGCGGCAACACGCAGACCGAACGGCACGCGCTGGAGCGCCGCCGGGAGTTCGACCGTCAGGTCACCGACCTGGTCCGCGAGGCGATGGCCGACGGTGACCTGCGTGACGACCTCGACCCGGCCCTGGTGACGCGGCTGCTGTTCGGGACCGTCAACTCGCTGGTCGAGTGGTACCGGCCGGAGGAGGGCAGCGCCCGGACGGTCGCCGACGCGCTGGTCGCCATGACCCTCGGTGGCCTCGACACCACGTAGACCACCGGCAGGAGGTGGGCCATGGACGACATCGAGGTCGACGGGCTGCGGATCGGTTTCGAGCGGGCGGGGAGCGGGCCGCCGTTGGTCCTGTTGCACGGTGGGTTCAGCGACCGGCGCGCCTGGCGACGGCAGATCGACGACCTCGCCGACGGGTTCACCGTGGTGGCCTGGGATGCGCCGGGCTACGGCGACTCGGCCGATCCACCCGAGACGTTCCGGCTCCCTGACTACGCCGACGTGCTGGCCGGGCTCATCGACGTGCTCGCTCTGGGACGACCGCACGTGCTCGGTCTGTCGTTCGGCGGCGGGCTGGCGCTGGAGCTCTACCGCCGGCACCCGCACGTCCCCGCCTCGCTGATCCTGGCCTCGGCCTACGCGGGCTGGGCCGGGTCGCTCCCCGAACACGAGGTCCAGGTGCGGCTCGCCCGGGCGCTGCGGGACGCCGAGCGCCCGCCCGAGGAGTGGGTGGAGGACTACCTTCCGAGCATGTTCAGCGACGGGGTCGACCCGGAGACGGTGGACGATCTGGTCGCGATGATGCTCGACACCCGAACGGCGGGGATGTTGCCCATGCTCCGGGGCTTCGCCGAAGCGGACCTACGCGACGTGCTCCCGCGGATCGAGGTGCCGACCCTGCTGCTGTACGGCGACGCCGACGCCCGCTCGCCCCTACCGGTCGCCGAAGCGTTGCATGCGGAGATCCCCGGCTCACAGCTGGTGGTCATGCCCGGGGTCGGCCACGGCAGCAACCTGGAGGCGCCGGACACCTTCAACGCGCACGTCCGAGGCTTCCTCAGCTTCCTGGGATCGCCCCCGGCCTGAGCGGACGGTCGGCCCGCATCAGTCCTCGTCCGGGGTCCGCATCGTGCGGCTGCGGCCGCGGAACTCCGCGATGCGGACCGGCTCACCCTCGTCGCGCCACACCGTCACGTCGGTGATGCCGCTGCGGCCGGTACGGACCCGTTCGGCCGCTTCGGCCACCAACCGGTCGCCGAGCCGCGCCGGCGCGAGGAAGTCGATCTCCGCGGTGGCCGCCACCGTCATCGGCCGGCCGCTGTTGCAGGCGGCCCCGAACGCCGTGTCGGCCAGGGCGAACACGAACCCGCCGTGCGCGATCCCGTGCCCGTTGATCATCCGCTCGTCGATCGTCATCGCGACCCGGGCGTAGCCGGGGTGGACCTCCAGCAGCTCCATACCCAGACCGGCCGAGGCGTCGTCGGCCGCGATCATCGCCACCGCCGGGTCGATGGGTGCGTCCGGGTCGTCCGGCGTCGGGCCGGTCGGATCCGTCTCGTCGTGCTGCTCGCCCACGGTGCCTCCCGCCTCGCGCCGTCCCTCACGCTAGCCGTGAGGCGCACCACCTCGGCGTCTCGACGCCCGCGCCCACACCCGGCCAGGTCAGGTCAGGTCGACCGGAACGCCTCGAACGGTTGCTGACAGCTGGCGCAGTAGCGCAGGTCGCGGCAGGGCGTCGGCCCGAACGCCGAGTCCTGCACGGTGTCAGCCGACCCGCAGTACGGGCACGGCACCGCCGTCGAGGTGGTCGGCTCGATGGCCAGCGGCAACGCCCGCGTCGGGTCGCTCGGCCGCGCCGCCCCCGGGATCGGGCCACCGGGCGGCGCGATCCCGTAGCTGCGCAGCGCCTCGCGGCCGGCGTCGTCGATGCGGTCGGGCGTCCACGGCGGGTCGAACCGGAACCGCACCGCGACCTCGCGCACACCGGGGACCGCGGCCACGGCCGCAGCCACGTCACGTTCGATCATCTCCGTGGCCGGGC
>SKJX01000126.1 GCA_007121785.1 Nitriliruptoraceae bacterium | reverse complement strand
CGGCTCGGTCGCCGCCGGGCTCGCTCTCGCTAAGGCGACGGACGGCAAGGTCGCCTACGTGCCCCGTCGGGCGGGGGCCCGCGGCGCCCTCGAGGCCGGGCTCGTCGCCGGGACCCTGCCGGGTGGCCGCCGGCTGGCTGACGCCGACGACCGCGCGTCCGTCGAGGAGGTCTGGGGCGGATCGTTGCCCGCGACCCCGGGGCGGGACCTGCACGCGATCCTCACGGCTGCCGCCGCGGGGGAGATCGATGTGCTGCACCTCATCGGCGTGGATCTGGCCACCGACGCCGCCTCGACCGCACTCGCCCGCCGAGCGCTGACGAAGGTCGGCACCGTCATCGTCCAGGACCTGGCCGCCACCGCGACCGTCTCGGAGTTCGCCGACGTCGTCCTGCCCGCCGCCGGGCGGCAGGAGCGTTCGGGCTCGAGCACGAACTGGGAGGGACGCCAGCAGCGCTTCCACCGCGGCGTCGATGGTCACGACCTGGTCCAGGAGGACTGGGAGATCATCGTCCAGCTCGCGTCGCTGCTCGGCCACGATCTCGGTCTGGACGACCTCGACAGCGTCCGTGCCGAGGTGGCACGGCTCGGCCGCCGGGAGCAGCCGCACCCGATGCCGGACGTCGCGCCGGCCGCGCCACCCTCACCGGACGAGGACAAGCTCACCGCGGTCGTCCGGCCGATGCTGCTCGATCACGGGACGATGCTGACCGGTGCGACCGATCTCAACGCCACCGCGCGGGTCCCGGTCGCGGTCCTGGGTCCGGCGACGGCGGCGGAACGGGGGATCACCGATGGCGACATGGTCGAGGTGGCCGCCGGCGACGCGAGCCTGCGGCTGACCGCCGCGGTCCGGGGCGACGTGCTGCCCGCCACGGTCGTGCTGCCGGCGAACTCCACCGACACCCCGGCGTGGGACCTCGCCGACGAGCAGGGCCGGGTCGAGGTGACGGTGACCCGCCTCGAAGCTGCGGCCGCCGATGCGTCGACCTCGCAGGAGGTGGCCTGATGGGTGAGCACCCCTTCTGGGTCTTGGTCGTACAGGTGGTCGTGGTCTTCGCGTACTACCTGCTGCTGACCGCGCTGCTGATCTGGGCCGAGCGCCGAGTGGTGGCGCGGATGCAGTCGCGACTCGGTCCCAACCGCGTCGGTCCCTTCGGGATCCTGCAGACCTTGGTCGACGGCGTGAAGATGTTCTTCAAGGAGGACGTCACGCCGGCGATGGTCAACAAGCCCGTCTACAACATCGCCCCGATCATCGCGGTGGTCTCCGGGTTCCTCACGATCGCGGTGGTGCCGATCGGCGGTGAGGTCACGCTGTTCGGCGAGACCTTCACCCTGGTGGTCTCCGATCTGTCGGTCGGTGCGCTGTGGATCCTGGCGATGGCGTCGCTCCACGTCTACGCGGTGTTCCTCGCCGGCTGGGCCTCCAACTCCCCGTACCCGCTGATGGGCGGCATCCGTTCCTCCGCGCAGATGGTCTCCTACGAGATCGCCCAGGGCTTGGCGGTCGCCAGCGTGTTCATCTACACCGGGTCGCTGCGTGTCTCCGACATCGTCGAGGCGCAGTCCGGTCCGGGTTTGATCGACGGCGTCCCGGCGTGGAACGCGATCACGCTGCTGCCCGCGTTCCTGGTGTTCGTCGTCGGGATGGTCGCTGAAGCCGGCCGCCCTCCGTTCGACCTGCCCGAGGCCGAAGGCGAACTGGTCGGTGGCTTCAACACCGAGTACTCGGGCTTGCGGTTCGG
Organism: Nitriliruptoraceae bacterium; assembly: GCA_007121785.1. Classification (GTDB taxonomy): domain Bacteria; phylum Actinomycetota; class Nitriliruptoria; order Nitriliruptorales; family Nitriliruptoraceae; genus SKTG01. Next base: position 5,319 of record SKJX01000126.1, on the reverse strand, counting down.
CATGTTCATGCTGGCCGAGTTCATGTCGGTGGTCACGATGTCGGCGATCGTCGTGACCCTGTTCCTCGGCGGCCCCGCCGGTCCGACGTTCGGCCTGCCGGACCCGTTCCCCGGCCTGCTCGGCGTGGTGTGGTTCACGCTGAAGGTCGCCGCGTTCATCTTCTTCTTCATCCTGCTGCGTGGTGCGCTGCCGCGGTACCGCTACGACGGGCTGATGAACCTCGGATGGAAGATCCTCATCCCGGTCGCGCTGGTGTGGACGATGGTCACCGCCGGGTTCGTGCTCCTCGAGCAGGAGCAGCCCGGGCTCGGTGTCCCGGCGAGGCTGGCCCTGGCCGGCGCCGCTGCCGTCATCCTGCTGTGGCTGCTGGCGACCTCGCGTCGACCGCGTGACCGTGATGACGGCACCGACCACCACGACGTCGCTCCCGACCGGGGTGGCGCCGGCGATGCCGGTGTGCGGGACGGCGACGCCACGACCGGCGCCACCGAGACCCCCGACGATGAGTCGCAGGAGGTGACCTCGTGATCCTCGCCTTCAGCGCCGTCCCCGCGCTCGTCTACGGGGCCCTGACGGTGGTCTTCCTCGTCGTGCTCGCGTGGGTGCTGCTCACGAGGACCGTCCTCGGGCGGGGCTTCTCCGTGCCGTTGCGCACGATGTTCCGTCCCGTGGAGACCGCCGAGTACCCGGAGAAGCCGCGACCGGTGGCGCCCAGGTTCCACGGCCGCCACCAGCTCAACCGCTACGCCGACGGGCTGGAGAAGTGCATCGGGTGCGAGCTGTGCGCCTGGGCCTGCCCGGCTGATGCGATCTACGTCCAGGGTGAGGAGAACACCGCGCAGGCCCGGTACTCACCGGGGGAGCGGTACGCCACCGACTACCAGATCAACTACAACCGCTGCATCCTCTGCGGGCTGTGCATCGAGGCGTGTCCGACCCGTGCGCTGACCATGACCCACGACTACGAGTTCTCGGCGAGCACCCGCCAGGAGCTGATCTGGACCAAGCAGGACCTGACCGCGCCGGTGCCACCGGATGCCGATGACACCCCGCATCGCGACGTGGAGGTGAAGAAGCGTGGGCTGAACTACTACGGTGGGCTCGCCGTGACACCACCGACGCTCAAGGGCGGCTCGTACGAGCAGGCCCAGGCGGCGCCGTCCGCCCTGGCAGGTGAGGTCGTCCCCACCGGTCGTCTACCGAAACCGGGCGAGCAGCCGGATGACCCAGCCACGGTCGGCGACCCCGCCCGCCCGGATCCTGGAGGCACCTCGAGATGATGCTGGCCCAGGTGGTACAGGCGGCGGCCGGCACCACCGCAGAAGCGACCCTGTTCTGGGTGTTCGCCGTCCTGGCGTTGGGATCGGCGATCGCGGTGATCTCGTTGCGCAACATCGTGCACGGCGCGTTGATGCTGGTGCTGAACTTCCTCGCGATCGCCGGGTTGTTCCTCAACCTGAGTTCACCGTTCCTGTCGATCATCCAGGTGTTGGTCTACGGCGGCGCCATCATGGTGCTGTTCCTGTTCGTGATCATGCTGCTGGGGGTCGACAACGACGATCTGCTCAGCGCCAGCGCCCGGGGTCGGGTGATGGCCGTCCTCGGTGGAGCGCTGTTGGCCGGCGCGCTGCTGTTCGCCTTCGTCGGGCCGTACACCTCGGCTGCCTCGGTCTGCGCGGATGACGCGCCACCACCGGCTGCCGGTCAGGTGTCCTGCGCCGGTCTCGAGTACGACGAGGATGACGGTGCCGGTGCCGCGTTCCTCGGCCGCTCGATGTTCACGACCTACACCTACGCGTTCGAGCTGTCCGCGCTGCTGTTGACCGTCGCCACGATCGGTGCGGTGATCCTCGCCCGACGTCGCGACCGCGAGGCGGAGGACGAGGATCTGGCCGACCGCGAAGGCGGTGGACCCGACGACGCGCGCGACGACGCCGCGCGGATCCTCGCCGGTGACACGATCGACGACCCGCAGGAGCACGCCGGGGTCGGTGGCTCGATGCCCGCGTCGTCGGGGTCGCAGGCGCCGACGGATGGTCGTCCGTCGCCCGAACGGGAGGGCTGAGCCGTGGCGCTCGGGTACTACTTTGCGCTGTCCGCCCTGCTGTTCAGCATCGGGCTGATCGGCGTGATGGTGCGACGCAACGCGATCGTGCTGTTCATGTGCGTCGAACTGATGCTCAACGCGGTCAACCTGACCCTCGTCGCCGCCGCCAACCTCTGGGGCGGGCCGGACGGGCAGGTGTTCGTGTTCTTCGTGATCGTCGTGGCTGCGGCGGAGGCGGTCGTCGGTCTCGCTCTGATCATCAACCTCTACTACCGGCGCGGAACCCTCGACGTCGACATCCCCCAGCTACTCAAGCACTGACGCGGCACGAGGGCGTCCGGCGCTGCCGCGACGTCGTCGATGCTCGCAGGAGGAAGGAACGAGGTGAGCCTGCTCGCAGCGGAGGCCAGCGGGATCACGAACGAGGTCGTCGACGCGACCTCGGGCGTGATCGGGCTCGCCTGGCTCATCCCCGTCATCCCGTTGCTCGGTTTCGTGGCCGTGCTGCTGGCGACCCGAGCTTTGGGCGACCGTGCGGCGCTGATCAGCATCGGCGCCGCCGTGCTGTCGTTCCTGTTGAGCGTCGGCGTGGCCGTGCAGGTCCTAGCGGAGCCGGCGACCTACGTCAGGCCCCTGTGGACCTGGATGGAGGTCGGTGGGTTCTCGGTCGCCTTCGACCTGCTGATCGACCAGCTCACGGTGGTGATGCTGCTGGTCGTCACCGGCGTCGGCGCGCTGATCCACATCTACTCGGTCGGGTACATGCACGGCGACACCCGCTACCCGCGCTTCTTCGCCTACCTCAACCTGTTCCTCGCCTCGATGCTGATCCTGGTGCTCGGCGAGAACCTGCTGGTGCTGTTCCTCGGCTGGGAGCTGGTGGGACTCTCCAGCTACCTGTTGATCGGCTTCTGGTTCGAACGGTCCGCCTACGCCAGCGCCGCGAAGAAGGCATTCATCACCAACCGCGTCGGTGACGTCTCCTTCATGGTCGGCATGTTCCTGGCGTTCGCGACCTTCGGCACGCTGGAGATCCTCGGGATCGTGGAGGACGCCGGGGGCGTCGCCTCCGGCACCGCGTTCGCCCTCGTGCTGCTGTTCCTCGGCGGTGCCGTCGCGAAGTCCGCCCAGATCCCCTTGCACGTCTGGCTGCCGGACGCCATGGCCGGCCCGACACCGGTCTCCGCGCTGATCCACGCGGCGACCATGGTGACCGCCGGCGTCTACCTGCTGGTGCGTCTGTCGCCGCTGCTGGTCGCCTCGATCGAGGCGATGGAGGTGATCGCGTGGATCGGCGCGCTGACGGCGCTGATGGCGGCGCTGATCGCGATCCGTCAGGACGACATCAAGAAGATCCTGGCGTACTCGACCGTCTCCCAGCTCGGGTTCATGGTGCTCGCCGTCGGGGTCGGTGCGTTCCGTGAGAGCATCTTCCACCTCGTCACCCACGCCTTCTTCAAGGGCCTGCTGTTCCTGGTGGCGGGCTCGGTGATGCACGCGATGGCCAACCGCACCGACATCTGGCGGATGGGCGGCCTGCGCAAGGCGATGCCGGTCACCTTCTGGACGGCACTGATCGGTACGGCCGCGATCGCCGGCGTACCCCCGTTGGCCGGCTTCTTCTCCAAGGATCAGATCCTCACGGAGGCGTACTTCCACGGCTACGGCTCGATCTGGATCATCGGCCTCATCGCAGCCATCCTCACCGCCTTCTACATGTCCCGCTGGTTCATCCTGATCTTCCTGGGTGAGCCCCGGTACGGCGACGACGTCCATCCGCACGAGTCCCCGCGGTCGATGACGGTGCCGTTGATCGTGCTCGCCGCGCTGTCCGCGGTCGGCGGCGCGGCCCTCAACGCCGTGCATACCGGTCCGCTCTACACCTTCCTCGAGCCGACCGTCGGTCCGATCGACGGACTCGGCTACGAACCGTACGGACCGCTCGAGGAGGCCGTGCTGATCCCCTTGGCGATCGTGGCCGCGGCCGTGGGGATCCTGGCGGCCTACCTGGCCTACGCCCGGCGGGACGTGTCGATGGGCAGCTTGGCCGAGCCGGTCAAGGGGCCGGTCGCCGAACTCATGGAGCGGAAGTTCTTCGTCGATGAGGCCTACGAAGCGGTGTTCACCCGCTTCGGTGGGCAGGTCGGCCGGTTCCTCGCGTGGGTCGATACCCGCGTGATCGACGGTGCCGTCCACGGTGTCGGGGCGGTCACGATCATCGTCGGCCGTGCCGGACGGCGTGCGCAGTCCGGCCTCGTTCGCGGCTACGTCGGGGTGACGCTCCTCGGAGCGATCGCTCTCGTCGTGGTCCTGCTGGTCCAGGTGAGGTAGCCGATGGGTTGGATCTCGATCGCGATCGCGCTCCCGCTCGTCGGTGCGCTGGTCCTGGCGTTCGCGCCGGAGCTCTCCGAGCGGGGGGTCCGAGCCGTCGGGCTGGCCGCGACGGTCGCGGCGTTCCTCGCGTCGATCGCGCTGCTGGTGCAGTTCGACCTCGCCGACCCGAGCCTGCAACTGCTCGAACGGTTCACGTGGATCCCGGCGATCGGCGCGGACGTCGCGCTCGCGGTCGACGGGGTCAGCCTGCTGCTGATCCTGCTGACCACGCTGCTGACACCGCTGATCCTGATCGCATCGTGGTCGTCGATCAGCGACCGGCTCCGCGGCTACGTCGGCGCGTTCCTGGTGCTCGAAGCCGCCGTGATCGGTGTCTTCGCGGCCACCGACCTGCTGCTGTTCTACATCTTCTTCGAGTTCACGCTCGTGCCGATGTACCTCATCATCGGGATCTGGGGTGGGCTGCAGCGCCGCTACGCGGCGGTGAAGTTCTTCCTCTACACCCTGCTCGGCGGCCTGCTGATGCTGGTCGCGATCCTCTACCTCTACGCTCAGGCCGGGACGTTCGACTACGAGGCGATCCGCGCGCTGGAGCTGGGCATCCTCGAGCAGCGCTGGCTGTTCGCCGCGTTCCTGGTCGCTTTCGCGGTCAAGGTCCCGCTCTTCCCGGTCCACACCTGGCTGCCGGATGCCCACACCGAAGCGCCGACGGGCGGGTCGGTGTTCCTGGCCGGGGTACTGCTGAAGATGGGCACCTTCGGGTTGCTGCGTTACGCCTTGCCGCTGTTCCCCGACGCGACGATCGAGTTCGCCCCCTGGCTGCTCGGTGTGTCGGTGGTGGGCATCCTCTACGGCGCCGTCGTCGCCCTGATGCAGTCCGACATCAAGAAGCTCATCGCCTACTCGTCGGTCAGCCACATGGGCTTCGTCGTGCTGG
>SKJX01000073.1 GCA_007121785.1 Nitriliruptoraceae bacterium | reverse complement strand
GGTCGACCACCTCGCGCGTGCCCCCACCGACCGGGAGATCGCCACGTACGTCGAACGGTTGGTCGAGCACAACCGGGACCGACTGGCGGATCCGCAGAACCCCGACCTGATCTTCCCCGGCCAGACGTTCGACCTGCCGCCCGTCGCATCGGTCGGTGACGCGTGACCTGGCGTCCCCCCGAGCCGGACCCGTACGTCGACCTCGCCGACGACGCGGCGTTGCGTGCGGCGGTCAGCGCCCGTCAGGAGGAGCGCCGCCGCCGCGAGATCGCCGCGGAGCTCGCGACCTGGACCGGGACGCTGCGCGATCTGGCCGAGCGGGAGATCCCCGTGGTGGTCCGGGTCGCCGGTGCGGCGACGCACCGAGGGGTGCTCGCTGCCGTCGGCGTCGACCACGTCGCTGTCCGCCTACATGTCCGGACGATCGCTCTGGTAGCTCTGGAGATGGTGCGCACCGTGCGTCCAGAACCCGGCCACGTGGCGCCGGTGGCCACCGGAGACCGTGAACGATCGCAGGACCGCACCCTGATCGAGGCGTTGGCGCTGGCCGTCGAACGGCGGCAGCGGATCTCCGTGGGCTTCCGCGACGTGGATGAACTGGTCGTCGGCCAACTCATCGGGCTCGGCGAGGACGTCCTCACGCTCCGCGCCGAGGGCGCCGATCGGGGGACGATCTACGCCCCGATGTACGCGGTCCGCGAGGTCCTCCTCGAGACCTGACCCTCACCGCGTCGGCGGCTGGATCACGGCTCCTCCGGTACCGACTCCTCCGGTGCCGAGCTGTCCGCGTAGAGGTGCTCGAGCTCGCCCGGCTCGATCCGGGCCGCCTGGACGAACGAGTCCACCTCGTGCTGCTGGAGGCGGATGACCCGGCCGAACTTGTACGCCGGGATCTGGCCGCTGTCGATCAGTCGGTAGAGGGTGCGGGTCGTGATCCCGAGTTGCCGGGCAGCCTCCCGGGTACTCAACCACTCGATCTCTTGACGAGACATCTCGTTCCCTCCGGTCCGGTGATAGCCTACCTGATGTATCGCCACGCGTCCACGCACCCCTTCCTCGGTCGTCCGCTAACGTCGATCGCCGATCGGGGACGAGGCGCGGTGATCGGGCGTGGGTCAGCGTCCTGGGCCTTGAACCCCGGGCTTGGAACCCCGGGCTTGGAACCCTGGACCTTGAGTCGCTACGGGGCCGGCCGACCGGTCGGGGAGGTGAGCCACCGTCCCGAGACCGTCCCGAGGCTGTGTGGCCGGGGCCACCGCCGGATGCACGGGGGAACGACGGTGTCGGACACCGCTACGCGATCACGCTCGGGCACGAGCGCGCCCAAGGCCGATGCCCGGGACGAAGCTCGGCGGATCAAGCGCGCACGGGGCCTGCCCGGTGGTCGTGCCGTGATCGGTGCGCTCCTGGTCACCGCAGCGGCGGTCGTGACGTTCGGGGCGTACCTGGACGCGACCGCGGAGCCGCGGACCGCGTACGTGGTCGCGATGGAGTCGGTGGAGCCGGGCACCCGGTTCGACACCATCGACCACGTCACGGCCGCGTTCGGGTCGGTCACGATGGAGCTGACCGACCCGGTCCTCGGCCGAGCGATCCCCGCGAACGACCTCGAGGCGCTCGTCGGGGCGACGGTGCTCGCCTCCCTCGAGCCGGGCGACCTGATCACCCGGACCCAGCTCCTGGACGACGGGGGCGCGGCGCCGGCCCAGACGATGTCGTTCCCGATCCGTCGGACCGACGCCGTCGCCGGCACCCTGCAGGCCGGGGAACGCATCGACGTGTTGGCGACCTTCGGCTCCGGTGACAGCGCCTACACGGCGTTCGTCGCGCGGGGGTTGCCGCTGCTGCGCATCACCGGCAGCGATGGTGCGGCACTCGGTCCGAACACCACCGGGTCGGAGCTGACCCTGACCGTCGCGATCTCCGAACTGGTGTCGGTCCAACAGCTCGGGCACGCGGTCAACACCGCCGACGTGTTCGTGACCCGGTCCACCGCACTGCCGGGTGACGAGCCCGCGCCGGGGTCCTACCAGCCGGACCCGGAGGTCCCGGGGCCGCTGCCCGACCACGCGACGGCCTCGATCCTCCCGGACGCCCCGGCGCCGCCGTCGGATGATCCGCTCGACGACCGGCCTGCGGACGGCGCCGACGCGACCGCCGACGCGGACGACGACGCGGACGACACGGACCGCGGCGAGGACGACGAGGACGGGGGATCTTGATGCGCGAACGCTACGTCCTGCTGGGTCTGGCTCGCGCTCGTGCGGAGTGGTTCCGCACCGTCGGGCAGTGGGCGACCTCCGCAATGCTCCCCGCGGAGTTCGTCCGATGCGTGTCCCTGGAGGAGCTGCGCGCCAGGTTGCGGTCGGGTCGACCGTTCTCCGCGGTGTTGATCGACGGGACGCTGCCCGGCTTCGACCGCGATGTGATCGCCGAGGCGGCGGAGGTCGGCGCCAGCGTGCTCGTCGTCGATGACGGGACTCGCGACTGGCGGAGCCTCGGCGCCGCTGCGGTGCTGCCGACCGCGTTCTCCCGCGACGAACTGATGGAGGTGCTGGGCGCGACGTCCCAGCCCGTGGGTGCGGCGACCTACGACGACATCGCGCCGTCCTCGCCGTCTTCGGTGGAGCCGGCACCGCTCTACGCGGTCACGGGCGCCGGTGGCGCTGGCGCGTCCACTCTGGCGATCGCGCTGGCGCAGGGGCTCGCCGCCGGCGGGACCGAGGTCCCGGTCCGGTATCGACGTCGACGTCGCAGCGACGCGGGCGGCGGGCCGTCGGTGCTGCTCGCCGACCTGTGCCGCACCGCGGATCAGGCGATGCTTCACGACGCGCGGGTGGTGGTGCCCAGCGTCCAGGAGGTCGTCGAAGCCCATCGCACCGGCGTCCCGGAGCGGCGGGTGCTGCTCGACCAGACATTCGAGGTCGCGACCCGCGGGTACCGCCTGCTCCTGGGGCTCCGCCGCTCCCGTCACTGGGTGGCCTTACGCCCTCGTGCCCTGGAGAGCGCCTTGGACTCCATGCAACGGGCCGTCGACGTCGTCGTCGCCGACGTGGAAGCGGACGTCGAAGGCGAAGCGGAGACCGGGTCGGTCGACGTCGAGGAACGCAACCTGCTCTCGCGTGCCACGCTGGCACGAGCGGAGGTCACCGCCGTGGTCGCCGAACCGTCGATGAAGGGGCTGCACGCCGCCGTCCGGACGATCCACGATCTGCTCTCGTTCGGCGTCCCCGTGACCCGCCTGCTGCCGGTCATCAACCGGGCACCGCGATCCCCCCGGAGGCGCGCGGAGCTGACGACCGCGTTCGGCGACCTACTCCGCGCCGGTGTGATCGCCCGCGACGGGGCCATCGAGGGCATGGATGCTTCCGGCGCCGCCGGTGACGCGATCGCGTCACCGCTCCACCTGCCGTCGCGCGACGTCGACGTCCTGCTGCGCGACGGGGCCGCGCTGCCTGATGCGTTCGTGCGTCCGTTGGCCCGGGCGGTGCAGGCCGTCGGCGCCCGCGCCGGCGCCCCGGGGCCGACCGCCGGCACCCACGAGACCCCGGAGCCGGTCGCGCCCGGATCGCTGTCCGCGTTCACCTCCCAGGAGCAGCCCGGATCGTGAGCGCCTTCGTCTCCCCCCTGGTCGAGATCGAGCGACGTGTCCTGCAACGCGCGAAGGACGAGTCGCTCGACCTGGGTGATGCCGGGGCTGCCACGCGGTTGCGCGAACTCCTCCAAGACGAGGTCGCCCAGTGGAGCCTCGACCACAAGCACGGGCTGCGCGACTACGACCTGCCCGACCCGGACCTGGTCGTGGAGAAGGCCGAGCGCAACCTCACCGGCTACGGCCCGTTGGAGCCGCTCCTGGTCGACGACGACGTCTGGGAGGTGATGATCAACGCGCCTGACCAGATCTTCGTCAAGCGACACCAGGGCGTGTCCGGCTACCACGACGAAGCCTTCCATGACGACGAGCACGTGATCCGCACGCTGACCAAGGTCCTCGATGACGCGTCGAGTTCCCACCGCAAGCTCGACCCGGCGGAGGGCCTGCAGGACGCCCAGCTCGATGACGGTGCCCGCCTGCACATCGTCCACCGCGACGTCGGCCGGGGCTCGCACCTGATCGTCAACATCCGCAGGTTCACCGGGGTCGCGTTCCGGTCTCTGGACGAGTTGGTCGACCGGGGCATGATGACCCCGCAGGTGGGCGAGTTCCTCCGCGCTGCCGCGCGCGCCAAGCTGTCCACGGTGTTCGCGGGTCCGCCCGGGTCCGGCAAGACGACGCTGTTGTCGTGCTGCACGGCCGAGCTCGACCCGGGGTTGCGGGTGGTGACCGCGGAGGAGGTGTTCGAGGTCGACGTGCCGCTGCCCAACGTCGCTTCGATGCAGACCCGCGCTGCCCGCCCCGACCGACCGGAGATCGACCTGCGCCGGCTGGTCGCCGGCTTCCTGCGGATGGCTCCCGACGTCGCCATCGTCGGCGAGGTCCGTGACCGCGAGGCGCTGCCGCTGCTGCTGACCCTGTCGTCCGGCGTCAAGGGCTTCACCACGATCCACGCCGGCTCCGGCCGGCAGGCGCTGTCACGGCTGCGGTTCATCTGCCAGCTGGCCGACACCCGCTCGGAGCTGCCGTTGACCGCCCTCAACGCGTTGGTGACGGAGGCCATCGACATCGTCGTCCACGCGGGTCGGGTCGACGGCGTCCCGCAGGTCACGGAGGTGCTCGCGGTCGAGGACCAGCAGACCGGTGCGGGGGCGTCCGCGTTCACGGTGTCCGAGCTGTTCGCCCGGGCCGGTCCCGGTGAACCGCTGACCTGGACCGGTACCGTGCCGACCCGGTGTTCCCGTGCGCTGGTCGCCGCCGGCTACGACGTCCGTGAGCTGCTGGAGACCGTTGGGTCCCCCGCCTCGGTGGACGTCGGGTGAGCAGCAACCTCGCCGCCTTCCTGCTGGCCCTGTTGGCCGCCTACGGGGTGTTCCTGCTCTACACGGCGTTGGCGTTCCACTGGCGGGGCTTCGGGGTGTCACCGGGCTTCGGGAGTCGCCGACGGCGCCACTCGCTCGACGACGTCCTGATCCAGGCCGGCCTGGAGAACGTCCGCCTGATCGAACTCGTGGCCGTCGAGGTGGTCCTGATCACCATCGCCGGCGCCTTCGGCTTCGCCGTCTACGGTGGTTGGCCGGCCGCGTTCGCGGTGGGGCTCGCGGCCGGGGCGATCCCGGTCGCAAGCGCCCGTTCCCGCCGGCGGGTTCGGCGCGAGCTCGCACGCGAGGCGTGGCCCCGGATGATCGAACAGATCCGCCTGCAGGCGGTCACGCTCGGCCGTTCGATCCCGCAGGCGCTGTTCGACGTCGGGTTGCAGGGGCCGGAGGAGATGCGGCCGGCGTTCGCTGCGGCCCACCGTGAGTGGATGATCTCCACCGACTTCGACCGCACCCTGCGGGTGCTCAAGGCCAACCTCGCCGATCCCACCGCTGACGCGATCTGCGAGACGCTGCTGGTCGCTCACGAGGTCGGCGGCACCGACGTCGACCAGCGACTGCGGGCGTTGATGGACGACCGCGTCGAGGACCTGCAGGGGCGCAAGGACGCGCGCGCCAAGCAGGCCGGCGTGCGGTTCGCCCGCTGGTTCGTGGTGATCGTGCCCGTCGGGATGGCCCTGGTCGGGCTCAACATCGGCGAGGGGCGGACGGCCTACCAGAGCGCGGGTGCGCAGGCGGCGGTGCTGCTCGCCTTCGCCATGATGGCCGGCTGCTGGTTCTGGGCGGCGCAGCTGCTGAAGCTCCCCCAAGAGGAGCGGGTGTTCTTCGATGACGAGCTGCCGGGGACCCGATGACCCTGCTGCTGAGCGCTGGCATCCTGCTGTGGATCGGGCTGACGCTGCTGCTCTCCGAGTTGCGGTGGTTCGCGCGTCGGCCACTGACCGAACGGCTGGCACCGTACGTCCCCGGGGGGATGGGACGGCGTGGTCGGGCCGGTCTGTTGTCCGCGGAATCGTTCCGGGAGGCCGTCGGCCCGGTGGCGCGTAACCTCGGGTCGCAGTTCTCCCGCCTGTTCGGGGTCAGCGAGGACCTCGACCGGCGGCTGCGGCGGGTCCATGCCGACCTGGATGTCACCGAGTTCCGGGTCCGGCAGATCGGCTGGGCGCTGGCCGGCCTCGGCATCGGCGCGTTGCTGGCGGTCGCGGCGCGGCCGCCGGCGGCGGTGGCGGTGCTGCTCACCCTCGGCGGGTTGCTGCTGGCGTTCCTGCTGTTGGAGCAGCAGGTCACGGCCGCGTCCGACCGCTGGAAGCGCTCGCTCCACCTCGAGCTGCCCGTCGCCGCCGAGCAGATCGGGATGCTGCTCGGCTCGGGGTACTCGCTGGTGGGGGCGATCGATCGGGTCTCGCGTCGCGGTCGCGGGTCGGTGGCCAAGGACCTGCGGCGGGTCCTGGCCCGGATCCGGCAGGGGGTGGACGAGACCACCGCGCTCGGTGAGTGGAGCGAGCTCGCCGGCGTCGATGCGGTGGAGCGGTTCGCTTCGGTCCTGGCCATCAACCGTGAGGCCAGCGACCTCGGACGCCTGATCAGCACCGAAGCCAGAGGCATCCGTCGCGACGTCCACCGCGAGCTGGTGGAGACGATGGAGAGCCGCGGGCAGCAGGTCTGGATCCCGGTCACCGTCGCCACGCTGGCGCCGGGGGTGATCTTCATCGGGATCCCGTTCTACACCGCGTTGCAGGGTTTCCTCGGATGAGACCAACGGTGGAGGCACGTCGTCTCGGGGCGTCGGTGCCCTCGCACCTGCCATCGATCGGCCGCCCGGATCCGACATGCATCAGCAAATCACGAGGTGCACCGAGCGACCGTCATCGGTATCATCCGTCGCCGCTGTCGTCGGGGGCCGCGTCGCCCCCGGGGGAGCACGATCCACACGGAACGGGAACGGGGGCTTGTGGTGTCTATCGACCTCTCATCGACGGAGTTGTTCGCACGCCTGCGAGGCCAGGAGGCCGGCGAAGGCGTCATCTCGACCGCGATCGCCGTGCTGATCATGGCGCTGATCGGGGCCGCGATGTGGGCGGTGTTCAGCGGGGTCTTCAGCGACTCGGCGGACATGATCG
>SKJX01000235.1 GCA_007121785.1 Nitriliruptoraceae bacterium | reverse complement strand
CGGGCCCGCCACCGGCGACGTGTCCGGCGCGGGCGCCGCGCGTGTGCCGCTGCCACCGGAGGTGGGGGCGGACGAGCACGATCACGGCGCCGCTGGCGGCGGCTTCGCCCCACCGCGGTAGGGGTCGGCAGAGCGATGGATCGGCTCGTCTATGGAACGATACGTCGCTAGATCGATCTGTCGATAAATCGTCGCGTCTCGACCGACGGCACCGCCCGACCGGGCCGCACGGGTGAGGGGGCTACGCTCGGAGGTCGCACGGACCCGCTGATCCCCGAACCGTCTCGAGGCCATGAGCTACCAGGTCAAGCTCGATGTGTTCGAGGGGCCCTTCGACCTGTTGCTGCACCTGATCTCGCGGCGGCAGGTCGAGGTCACCGAGATCGACCTGGCCGAGATCACCGCGGACTTCGTCGCGCACCTCGGGGACGGGCTCGAGGAGCTCGACCTCGACACGGCGACCCGGTTCCTCGTCGTCGCTGCGACGCTGATCGAACTGAAGGCCGCGCGCCTGCTGCCGCGGGACGAGCGCGAGGAGTTCGAGGACCTGCTCGGCGATGCCCGCGACATGCTCTACGCACGCCTGTTGGAGTACCGGGCCTTCCGCGACGTCGCTCGCATCCTCGACCACCGGCTCCACCAGGGCGAGGGCTACGTGGCCAGGGACGTGCCGCCCGAGCCGTGGGTCCAGCGGTTGGTGCCCGAGACCCCGTTGCCGATCGACGCCGACGGACTGGCGGTCCTCGCGGCCGCGGCGACCGTGCCCACACCCGAGCCGGAGGTCGACCTCTCCCACATCCGGCGCAGCTACCTCACGATCCGGGAGGCGGCGCTCCAGGTGCTCGCCGCCTTGCCGCCCGACGGGGACGACAGCTCGTTCCGCGACCTGTCGGCCGACCGTCAGCGGGGTGACCGCGTGGTGCTGTTCCTCTCGTTGCTGGAGCTGTTCAAGCTCGGTCACGTCTCGCTGGAGCAGTCGGACCACCGCGGGCCGCTGCGGGTCGCCCGCCGGAGCCTCGGTGAGGACCTGACGGCGCTGGTCGACTCGGTCGAGGAGGAGGACCCCAACGACGCCCCCGCGACGTCCGACGGCTCCGAGCCCGTCGACGCCTCGTCGGTGGGCAGCGACCCCCGGGGCAGCGACCCGTCGGGCAGCGAGCCATGGGGCAGCGACCCCTCGGGCAGCGACCCATCAGCCCCCGAAGCAACCCCGGCCGGCGCCGGTGCCGGGATGACCCCGGACACCGAGACGGCGGCCGCGAGGAGCCAGTCGTGACCCACGATCCCGATGGAGCGGACCACGCCACCTCGGATGCCGCGCCCGCGTCGGCGGTGCCGTCCCCGGACGCCGAGTTCGACGCCGTGACAGCCGGCCCCGGAGCGTCGGCCGACGAGCGGGCGCCGCAGGACCTCGGGCCTGCCGGCGCCGAGGGCGACCCCGGCGACGTCGTCGTCGAGCCGCCGCTGACCGCGGGCTTGGAGGCGCTGCTGTTCCTCGCCGACGAGCCGCTCGACGTCGCCAACCTCGCGGCCTCGCTACAGGCTGACCCGCAGGAGGTCGAGGATGCCTGCGTCGCCCTGGCCGCGGCGTACGAGCAACAGCACCGCGGCCTGGCGATCCGGTCCTCGGCGGGAGGCTGGCGGATGTACACCTCCCCGCGGGCGGCGCCGGTGGTGGAGCGGTGGGCCCTGGCGGGCCGCAGCGGTCGGCTCACGCAGGCCGCGCTCGAGACCCTGGCGGTCATCGCCTACAAACAGCCGATCAGCCGCCAGCAGATCAGCGACATCCGCGGCGTCAACGCTGACGGCGCGGTTCGCAGCCTCGTCGCCCGCGGGTTCGTCGAAGAGGTCGGACGCGATCCCGGACCGGGCCAAGCGGCCTTGTACGGCACCACCCGGCTGTTCCTCGAACGCATCGGCCTGGACTCGGTCGGTGAGCTGCCGGAGCTGACCGACTTCCTGCCCGAAGCGCCCGCCCCGGACGAGCCCGATCTCGCGTCGCTGCGCGAGGTCCGCAAGCGTCTGGCGGCCGGGGAGGACCTGCCGAGCAACGGGCTCGGGGGCCGGTCCGCGGCGCAGACCAACACCGGCAGCGAGCCGGCGCAGGCGGAGGAGGACGCCGACGCGATGCCGCCTCCGGCCGCTCGGACCGGGGTGCGGGAAGGCGACGACGACGGGTTCGACGCCCTGACCGGACGGTTGGACGAGGTGGCCCGCAACGCGGCGGGGCAGCTGCGAGCGGCGATCGCTGCGGGGACCCAGGACACCGACGACCCGGGTGATGCCGGAGCCGACGACGCTCCCGAGGCCAGCGGCGGCGCTCCGGAGGCCAGCGGCGGCGCTCCGGAGGCCAGCGGCGGCGCCGTCGACGACCGGGCTGACGGCGCGGACGCACCGACCGCACCGGACGACCCGGAGGATGCCCATGGCTGAGCAGCGGCTGCAGAAGGTGCTGGCCGCGGCCGGGATCGCGTCACGGCGCGCCAGCGAGGAACTGATCGAACAGGGCCGGGTGACCGTCAACGGCCAGGTCGCCTCGCTCGGTGACAAGTGCGACCCGACCGAGGACGTGGTCGAGGTCGACGCTGAACGCGTCAACGTCGACCCGGAGCGTGTCTACGTGGTCCTCAACAAACCACGCGGGGTCGTGACGACGATGGACGACCCGGAGGGCCGACCGACGGTCGCCGACCTGGTGAACCTGCCGCAGCGTTTGTTCCCGGTCGGACGGCTGGACTACGACACCGAGGGGCTGCTGCTGTTGACCAACGATGGTGAGCTCACCAACGCGCTGACCCACCCCTCGTTCGAGGTGGAACGTGTCTACGTCGTGCTGGTCCCCGGGCCGGTGCGCAAACGGACGCTGGCGCAGCTGGCCGACGGCGTCGAACTCGAGGACGGGCTCGCCCGTCCGAAACGCATCCGGGTGCTGGAGACGCAGAAGAGCAAGGCGCTGCTCGAGGTGGTCATGACCGAAGGACGCAAACGCGAGATCCGCCGCATGCTCGGCGCGGTGGGGCTCACCGTCGAGCGGCTGGCGCGGGTCAGCTACGGCGGGGTCGAGCTCGGCGACCTTCGTCAGGGCAAGTGGCGGTTCCTCAGCCAACCCGAGATCGGGACCCTCCATGCGGCCGTGGAGGGTCGGCGATGAGCGGGGCGCCGGATGGTTCGCGGGTCCGCGCGTTGCGCGGGGCGACGACGCTCGAGGTCGACGAGCGCGACCACCTGATCGAGCGGACCCAGGAGCTGATCGAGGCGATGTTCGAGCGCAACGCCCTCGCCGAGGACGATCTGATCTCGATCGTGTTCACCGCCACCGGTGATCTCCACAGCGCGTTCCCGGCGGAGGCCGCCCGTGAGGCGGGCATCACGCACGTGCCGTTGCTCTGCGCCCGCGAACTCGACATCGACGGGTCGATCCCGCGCTGCGTCCGGCTCCTCGTCCACGCCTACACGCCGCGCTCCGTCGCCGACCTGAGGCACGTGTACCTCCACGGGGCCAGTCAACTGCGCACGGACCTTCCCGAGTGACGCGCAACCACCCGAACGTCCGTCACACGCGATCCTGGAGCGTCCTCGCAGGTCAGATCAGGGGATCCCGATGACCGACCGAGCGGAACGCCTCACGGTGGTGGGCGCCGGCCTGGTCGGTGCGTCGATCGCCCGTGCGGCCGTGGCGGCCGGGGTCGGGCAGGTGCGTCTCACCGACGCCGACGCCGAGGTGCGCGCGCAGGCCCGTGCGCTCGGGATCGGCCACGAGGTGCTCGATGACGTCGACGGGGCCTGCGCGGGGGCGGACGTCGTCATCGCCGCGGTCCCGGCCGCCGCCGTCGCGGAGGTCCTGGTCGCCGCCGCAGCCGCCGCTCCCGGCCATGCGATCCTGACCGACGCGGCAAGCCTCAAGTCAGACCTTACCCTAGAGGTCGAGTCGAGGTTGAGGGTCGAGGTCGGGTCGAGGGCCGCGGGTCGGTTCGTCGGTGGCCACCCGATGGCGGGCAGCGAACGCAGCGGCCCGGATGCGGCGGATGCGCAGCTGTTCCAGGGCGCGACGTGGGTCCTGACGCCGACCGCCACCACCGACGACGACGTCCTGCCGCGCCTGTCGGCCCTGCTGCGCACCTTCGGTGCCCGGGTCGTGGCGCTCGAGCCCGACCGCCACGACGAGCTGGTGGCGATCGTCAGCCACCTGCCGCAGGTCGTCGCGTCCGTCCTCGCCGACGTGGCCGCTGACGCGGTCGAGGCGACCGGGGACGCGGTCCTCTCGGTCGCCGGTGGGGGCTACCGCGACACCACCCGGATCGCCGCGAGCGACCCCGCGCTGTGGCTACCGATCCTCGACGGCAACCGCGCGGCTGTGCTCGAAGCCCTGGAGGCCTACGCCGGCCGGCTCGACGCGTTCCGTCAGGCCCTGGGGGCGGGGGACGTCGCTGGGGTGGAGGCGATCCTCGCCCGGGCCAGTCGGGGGCGGCGGCAGCTCGCGGCGAAGGCCGAGCCCCGGGAGGTGGTCGACCTGGTCGTGGCGTTGGACGACCGGCCCGGCCAGCTGGCGGCGGCGACGACGGCGCTCGGCCAGGACGGGGTCAACGTCGAGGACCTCGCGATGCGTCACGCCACCGAGGGGCAACGTGGTGCGTTGCTGGTGCGCGTCGCCGCCGCCGACCGCGCCCGCGCGATCGAGGCGCTCTCGGCGCAGGGGCTGTACGCGCACGTCGATACCACCGAGACCGACGTCGACGCCGCCGGCTCGGACGGGACCGGAGGGCGCCCGTGAGGTCGCAGCCGAGATCCCGGGGGAGCCGTCGCGTCCACACCGGCCCCCACGATCCCACCGCCCTGGTCATCGATGAAACCATATGTCGACATACCGACGTAGATATGTCGATGAAGCGATTCGCTCGCGGGATCCGGCGTTCGACCCACGGGTCGTCGTCGGTGGCCTGCCGAAGGCCTGGGACCACACGCGAGGAGCCGCGATGAGCCCGCCGACACGCCGACCGATCAGGCCCCTGGCGCAGCCGCCGGACGCGACCGTGCGGGTCCCGGGTTCGAAGAGCCTGACCAACCGTGCCCTGGTGGCGGCCGCGCTGGCCGACGGATCCTCGACCCTGCACGGCGCGCTGTTCTCCGACGACACCGACGCCATGATGGCCGGCCTCCGTGCGCTCGGCGTGGGGGTGAGCGCCGATCCGACGTCGGAGCGCATCGAGGTCGAGGGCACCGGCGGCGAGCTCGCGGTGACGCACGCCGAGGTCGACGTGCGGCTGTCGGGGACGACGGCGAGGTTCCTGGCGCCGGTCCTCGCGCTGGGGCACGGCCGGTTCCGGCTGGACGGCGCGCCGCCGTTCCGCCAACGGCCGATGGGCCCGACCATCGCCGCCCTGCGCCACCTCGGCGTCGAAGTGGTGGAGGAGGGCCGCTCCGGCCACCTGCCGATCACGGTGGTCGGTGACGGGCTCGAGGGCGGGGCCGTGCCGGTCGCCGGCAACGCGTCGAGCCAGTTCCTCTCCGGGCTGCTGCTGACCGGGCCGAGGGCGCGCGGTGGGCTGGAGCTACGCCTGACCACCCCGCTGGTCTCCGAGCCGTACGTCGCCTTGACCACGTCGACGATGGCCGCGTTCGGTGCCGAGGTGGCCCGACCGGACCCGTCCCGCTTCGTCGTGCCCGGCAGCGGCTACCGAGGTGGTGACTACGCGATCGAACCGGACGCGAGCGCGGCGAGCTACCTGCTGGCCGCGGCCGCGATCACCGGTGGGCGGGTCCGGGTCGCCGGCCTGACCGCGGATGCCCAGCAAGGCGATGCCGGCTTCGCTCGGGTGCTGGAGCGCATGGGTGCGGAGGTGATCGTCGATGCACACGGCACGGAGGTGCGGGGCACCGGCCACCTCGAGGGCATCGACATCGACCTCAGCGGCATGTCGGACGTCGCCCAGACCCTGGCGGCCACCGCGGTGTTCGCCGACGGGCCGACGCGGATCACCGGGATCGGGTTCATCCGGGCCAAGGAGACCGACCGCATCCAGGCGGTCGTCACCGAACTCCAGCGTTGCGGGATCCACGCGGAAGCGGAGGCCGACGGCCTGGTGATCCACCCGGGGCGGCCGAGCCCGGCGGCGGTGCGGACCTACGACGATCACCGCATGGCGATGAGCTTCGCCCTGCTGGGGCTGGTGGTGGACGGCATCGAGATCGTCGATCCGGGGTGCGTCGCCAAGACCTTCCCGACCTACTTCGAGGTCCTGGACGAACTGCGGGTCCCGGCCGCCGCTGCGGGGCATGGTGGCGGCTAGCCTCGACGCACCGCCCAGGCTGCGGTGGACACCCCGTGCCCTGGCGGTGGTGCGCGCCGTGCCGGACCGTCACGCGAACGTGACGCGACCGCCAGATGTCCCGTCACGACCGCACGTCAGCAGCCGCGCCAGCACGAGAGGGATCCGCCCGTGACCGGACCGTCAGACGACGTCGGCGACGCCGAGTTCGAGGACGACGCGGACCTCGAGGACGACGTCCACCTCGGCGACGGCCTGGACGGGGTCGTGGTCGCGATCGACGGCCCGGCCGGGTCCGGCAAGTCCTCGGTCGCCCGCGACGTCGCCCGCGAGCTCGGGCTGCCGCACGTCGACACCGGCGCGCTGTACCGCGCGGGCGCCCTCGCGTGTCTGCGCCGCGGTGTGGATCTCACCGACGCGGACGCCTGCGCCCTGGTGGTCGCCGCCGCCGAGGTGGAACGCGACGGCGATCGCACCTACCTCGACGGCGAGGACGTGGAGGACGAGATCCGCGCCGACGAGGTCACGGCGGCGGTCTCGGAGGTCTCCGCGCACCCGGCGGTGCGGCAGGCGCTGCTGGAGGTCCAGCGCGAAGCGCTCGGCGCCGGCGGGGTGATGGAGGGCCGCGACATCGGCACCGTCGTCGCCCCGGACGCGGACGTGAAGGTCTTCCTCACCGCCAGCGTCGAGGAACGGGCGGCCCGCCGTGCCGCGCAGCTCGGCCGCGACGACGTCGAGGTGCTGGCCCGACAGCTCGCCGAGCGCGACGACGCGGACGGCGGCCGCGAGGCGTCCCCCCTCACAGCTGCCTCGGACGCGTGGGTGTTCGACACCACCGACCTGCAGAAGGACGACGTCGTCGACGTGGTCGTCGAACGGGTGCTGGAGACGATCGCCGGCGTCGACCACGCCGTCCTGGAGGCCGACGACGACCCGGTCGCGGTGCGCGACGCCCTGCCGAGGGTCGCGGTCGTCGGGCGGCCCAACGTCGGCAAGTCCACCCTGGTCAACCGCATCCTGGGTGCTCGGGTGGCCATCGTCGAGTCGAGACCGGGCGTCACCCGCGACCGGACCGAGCACCTGGCGACCTGGCGGGACCGGCCGTTCACGGTGATCGACACCGGCGGGTGGGAACACGGCGCCGAGGGCATGGCCGCGCGGATCGTCGGACAGGCCGAAGCGGCGGTCGCCGACGCCGACCTGGTTCTGTTCGTCGTCGATGCCACGGTCGGCGCGCTCGAGGACGACGAACGCTACGCCCGCTCCCTGCGGCGCTCGGGTGTCCCGGTGCTGCTGGTGGCCAACAAGGTCGATGGCGACAAGCAGGAACCGCTGGTCCACGAGCTGTACACGCTCGGGCTGGGGGACCCGTACCCGGTGTCGGCCCAGCACGGCCGGGGCGTCGGCGACCTGCTCGACGCGGCGGTGGACCGCTTCCCGCCGGCACCGACCGCGCTGCCGGACGACTCGGCCATCCCGCACGTGGCGGTCGTTGGTCGGCCGAACGTGGGCAAGTCGTCGCTGTTCAACCGCCTGCTGGGGGAGGAACGGTCGATCGTGGATGCCGTGCCACACACCACGCGCGACGCGGTGGACACGCTGGTGGAGATGGAGGGCGCACCGCAACCGGACGGAAGCGCGCTGACCGAACCGTGGGTGTTCGTCGACACCGCCGGGATGCGGCGGCGCTACCGCCAGGGCGAGGACACCGAGCTGTACTCGGTGGACCGGACCCGTCGGGCGATCGAGCAGGCCGACCTGGTGCTGTTCGTGATCGATGCCTCGCAACCGATCGGGGAACAGGACCAGCGCCTGGCCGCCCTGTTGCGCGACGCCGGCTGCGGCGTGGTGCTGGTCTGCAACAAGTGGGACCTGGTCGACGAGCAGCGCCGGTTCGACCTCGAACGCGAACTGGATCGCCAGCTGTCCTTCGCAGCCTGGGCACCCCGGGTCAACGTCTCCGCGTCGACCGGTCGTGGGGCGGGGCGCCTGCTGCCGCAGTTGCGCAGCATCTGGCAGAACTACCGGCGGCGTATCCCGACGCGCGAGGTCAACACCCTCATCGCTGACGCGGTCGCCCACCACCCGCCACCGCGGCGAGGCAACCGCCCGTTGAAGATCCGCTACGCGACCCAGGCGGAGACACGACCACCGCGGTTCGTGGTGTTCTCCAACGGGCCCCTGCCTCCGGGGTACCGCCGCTACCTCGAACGGGCGATCCGCGAGCAGCACGACTTCACCGGCGTCCCGATCGCGATCGATGACCGGCCACCAGCGCCGCGGGAGCGGCGCGCGTCCACACGTCGCCGGTTGGCCGGGTCGAGGTCCAGGCGGTAGCGTGCGGCGCTCCGACCCTGCGGGGTCGGTCCGGTCCCGGCCGGATCACGGTCCCACCCGAGCGAGTCGCACGTGGCCGTGTCCCGGGACAGCAGCATCCGGTCCATGACCGGTTCCGGGCTGTGGCGCAGTTTGGTAGCGCACTCGTCTGGGGGACGAGGGGTCGCCGGTTCAAGTCCGGCCAGCCCGACCGACACGTCCGGGCGCCTCGGCGCCCGGACGCGCCGTCGGTGGCCGCTACCGTTCGGTGTCCGGCGACGCGTCCGAGGGTGGCCATGCGGGTGTTCGACATCGGGGCCAAGGACGGTCCGCAGGACGCCAGCGACCGCGTCCTGACCATCCCCAACGCGCTCTCGCTGGCGCGTATCGCGGTCCTGCCGTTCGTGTTCGCAGATCTGCTCGACGGCCGCTACCTGCGCGCGTTCGTGCTCCTGGCGGTCTTCGCCACCACCGACTGGCTCGACGGGTACCTCGCCCGGCGCTTGGACCAGGTCAGCCGGCTCGGCGTGTTGCTCGACCCGATCAGCGACCGGGCCCTGTTCGTGGTGGTCGGGATCGGGTTCGTGCTGGCCGACCTGCTGCCGCTGTGGGCGCTCGTGGTGCTGCTCGCCCGCGACGCGGCCGTCCTGCTCGTGGGCGCCGGCCTGCTGCTCCGCGGCGCCGACCCACCGCAGGCGACCCGGGTCGGCAAGGCCGCTACGTTCGGGCTGATGTGGGCGTTGCCGACCTTCCTGGTCGCGGCCATCGTGGGCGACGGCGCGGCCGACCCGCAACCGCTGCTGCACTGGCTGGCGTGGGCGATCGGTGCCGTCAGCACGGTCCTGTACTACGTCTCGGCCGGCCAGTACGCCGTCGCCGTCCTCCGCCGTCGCAGCTAGCTGGCTAGCCTCACACTCCACCACCGCAGCTCGGAGGAACCTCTCGTGGCAGATGACATCCCGGCCGACCTCGCCTACTCCGAAGACCACGAGTGGGTCCGCGATGACGGTGAGGTGGTGACCATCGGGATCACCCACTTCGCTCAGGATCAGCTCGGCGACGTCGTCTTCGTCGATCTGCCCGACACCGGCACGGCCGTCGAACGCGGCCAGACCTTCGGTGAGGTCGAGTCGACGAAGTCGGTCTCCGATCTGTTCGCGCCCGTCGCGGGCGAGATCGCGGCCCGCAACGAACAACTCGACGACGCACCCGAGCTGGTCAACCGCGATCCCTACGGCGAGGGGTGGATGCTCCAGATCCGCCCCCACGACCGCAGCGAGCTCGACCAGCTGCTCGATGCCGACAGCTACCGCGCGTTGACGCAAGGCTGAGCCGGCCCGTGACGGGCACGGTCGACCGAGGGCGCTTCGATGCCTCGGTTGTCGTCGGCCGGGGCCGTCCGCGGGCGGGCGTCGCCGTCGGCCGGGGCCGGCCGGTCGAGGTTGGACTGCGCCGACCTCGACCTGTGGTCTAGGCTACGGGTCCGTCCGGCTGCCGTCGCGCTCCGGTCGGCTCGATCCCAACGGTCGAGGCAACGTGCAGGTGGAGCGTTCGCCACCTCGACGTCTCCTCGACCTCGACACCACCGGGGATGAGTCGTGAGCGCCGGCCGGCACCGGCCCCGGCGAGGAGATCCGACGTGTACTGCAGCCAGTGCGGCCAACCGGTGCCGGACGACGCCAACTTCTGCCCGGCGTGCGGGGCTCCGGTGGTGCAGGAAGCCGCGCCGGCGGAGGAGCGCGGTCGCAGTGACTCGACCACCGGCTCGATCGAGATGGGGGAGTTCGATCCCCAGCACGAGGTCGGGGAGTTCCCGACCCTCGAGCCGGGGACCGGGATGCTGGTGGTCGTCCGCGGGCCCAACGCGGGGTCGCGGTTCCTGCTCGATCGCGAGCGGACGTCCGTCGGCCGGCATCCGGACTCGGACATCTTCCTCGACGACGTCACCGTGTCACGGCGCCACGCGGTGCTCACGCTCGACGACGACGGGATGACCGTCGAGGACAACGGCAGCCTCAACGGCACCTACGTCAACGGCGAACGGGTCGACCGCCGCACGCTGGCCACCGGGGACGAGGTCCAGATCGGCCGCTTCAAGCTGCTGTTCGTGGGCGACTCGACGTTGGCGCTCGGAGACGCCACGTGACCACGCACACCATCGGGGAGGTCCTCAACCGTCTCAAGGACGAGTTCGAGGACATCACGATCTCCAAGATCCGGTTCCTCGAGGCCGAGGGGTTGATCTCGCCCGACCGGACCGAGTCCGGCTACCGCAAGTTCACCGACGTCGACGTCGAACGTCTGCGGTACGTGCTACGGGCGCAGCGCGACCGGTACCTGCCCCTGAAGGTGATCAAGGACGAGCTCGACCGGCTCGACGCCGGGCTGCCGGTGACCGCGCCCGGCAGCGAGGACGGGCAGGAGCGCCCGGAGCCGACCGCGGTCCCGGTGACGGCCGACGCGCCGTCGTTGACCGACACCGGTCCGGCGCAGATCCACCTCAGCGCGGAGGAACTGGCCGAACAGACCGGCCTCAGCCACGCTGACGTGGCCGCGCTGCGCGATCACGGGTTGCTCGGCGGCCCGCCACACGACGGCGACGACCTTCGGGTCGGGACGCTGGCGGCCGAACTGCTCGGCACCGGCCTGGAGGCCCGGCACCTGCGGATGTACAAGCAGTTCGCCGACCGCGAGGTGGCGGTCGCGGAGGCCCTGGTCTCGCCGCTGCTGCGGCAACGCAACCCCGACAGCCGGGCGAGCGCGACCGAACGGGCGCAGACCCTGGCCGCCACTGGCGGCGCGCTCCACCGAGCCCTCCTGACGCGGCAGCTGCGCAGCTTGCTCCGCTCGTGACCGCACGCACCGTCCGGCGTCGCTCCGGACGCATCCGGGTCCTCGTCGCGGCGACCGTGCTCGCGGTCCTGCCGGCGACCGCGGCCAGCGCCGAGCTACCGGAGCCCTCGGACCCGGTCGTCACCGAACGCCCGAACGACTGGCCACAGCCTGCCGAGCTGGACGTGGAAGCGGTGGTGCTGGTGGAGGGCTCGAGCGGTCAGGTCCTGCTTGAGCAGCGGTCCGAGCAACGCCGTCCGGTGGCGTCGACGATCAAGGTGCTGACGGCGCTGTCGGTGCTCGAGCGCACCGAGCTCGACGACGAGGTCACCGCCGGCGACGAGGTCCTCGACGTCCCCGGGTCGGGGGTCGACCTCCAGCCGGGGGACACCTGGACGGTGGAGGAACTGGTCGACGCGTTGATCTCGCGTTCCGGCAACGAGGCGGCGGAAGCCCTCGCCGTCCACGTCGCCGGCGATGTGGACGGCTTCACCGACCTGATGGAACAGGACGCCGCGAGCATCGGGGTCGACGAGCTCGAGCTGTCCAGCCCGTCCGGCTTGGACGACACCCAACAGCTGTCCGCGCAGGATCTGGCCACCATCGCCCGGGCCGCGCTCATCGACGACCGGCTGCGCCCGTTCCTGGGGCGCACCTCGGTCACGCTGCCGGGGATCGGCTCGGTCCCGACCCGCAACGAGCTGCTGGACCGCTACGACGGCGCGACCGGCGTCAAGACGGGGTTCACCTCCGCCGCGGGCAACAGCCTCGTGGCCAGCGCGGAGCGCGACGGCCGCGAGGTGGTCGCGGTCGTGCTCGGCGCTGGCGACGACCCCGCCCGGTTCGACGTCGCCGGTGAACTGCTCGACCTGGGCCTGGACGACTTCAACACGCACGAGCTGTCGGGGCAGCTGCGGCTGGCGGTCGGTGGCGGCAGCGTCCGGCTCGAGGTCGACCCGGTCGAGGTCACCGCGCCGGCCGGGCGCGAGGTCGGCTTGGACTGGCCGGTGGCGCCCCGCCCTCCGGACGAGGCCCCGTCGGTGGCGATCACCGAGGGCTCGGGGGACGATGCGGCTCCGCTCGGCGCGGTGCCGGCGACCCTGGAGCGCGACGTCGCCGAACCCGATCCCGAGGGTGCCGGTGGCGACGCCCTCGGCCGAGCGGTGGTCGATGGTGTCTACGCGGGCCTGCGGGCGGCGGCCGTGGCCGACCGTCTGAGCTAGCCTCGCGGGCGTCGTCACAGGAGCGCCAGGTGATCGAGCTCGAGCTCGTCGGTGTCCGGGTCGAACTGCCCGCGAACCAGCCGATCGTGCTGCTGCGCGAACGGGAGGGCAGCCGGTACCTGCCGATCTGGATCGGGGCGGTGGAGGCCACCGCCATCGCGTTCGCACTGCAGGGGGTCGACACCCCGCGTCCGCTCACCCACGACCTGTTCGTGGACGTGCTGCGGTCGATGGATGCGGAACTGGCCGCCGTGCACGTCACCGAACTGCGCGACGGCACCTTCTACGCCGAGTTGCACCTCACCCAGGGCGAGCGGACCTTCACGATCTCGGCACGCCCCTCCGACGCGATCGCGTTGGCCTCCCGCTTCGAAGACGTCCCGATCCTCGGGGCGGAGGCGGTACTCGACGACGCCGGGCTGGAGATCGACGACACCGAGGACGGTGAGGTCGAGGGCTCGGGGGACCCCGAGGAGGAGGTCCGCCAGTTCCGGGAGTTCCTCGACGACGTCTCCCCGGAGGACTTCGCCTGACGTCGGCCTGACGCCGGCCTGACGTGTCGGGCTGCCCGACGGGCCGGCTCCGGTCGAGGGCCGGCCCGTCGGGGCCTGGGCGCAACCGTGGCCAGGCCCCGCTTCGATGGTGCGGGCCCGCTCGCCCGCGGTCGGCCCAGGGTCGGCGTGCGCTCGGCCCGGCGGTCTGGCCGTGACGGTCCGAGCGGGCTCCGCCTTGGGGCTGCACGGGGTCGTCCGGCGTCGCTGCCCGTGTGCGTTCGGTGCAGCGGACGACGGTCACGCAGCGCGGTCGGCGCGCGTCCGGTCAACCGGACGCCTCCGACCCTGCACGGTCACGTTCCGTGGTCCGGGTGCTTGCTCACACGTCGTTTCGGTTCATCCCGTGATGTTCCGGTCACGCCGAGGCGCCGATGAGCGCCCCGCGGATGGGGCGATCCCTTGACCTGAAGTCGAGGTTGATGTACGGGCGGGATGCGTGCAGGTGAGGTGGGCGTTGACCCCCGGGCGGCCGTCCTCGTAGCCTCACCGTGGGAGTTCCACGCGTGTCATCCTCCGGTGGAGGGAGACGTGGCCGCTCCCACCACCGCGACCACCCGCCCCACGTGGCGGTCGAGGTGGAGGCGCCGGGCCTCCGGCGCACCACGGCGCACGTGCCCTTGGATGCGGACCGGGAGCGAGACCCATGACCCAGCAGGACACCGGCCAGCTCCGGCTCGACGTCGGCGACGAGGTCGTCGGCTACCGGGGGCCGACCGTGACCCGCATCGTCGGGATCACCTACCGCCAGCTCGACTACTGGGCGCGGACCGGCCTGGTGGAGCCCACCTTCCGGCGGGCGGAGGGCTCGGGCACCCAGCGGCTCTACTCCTTCGAGGACATCGTGCGGTTGCGGGTCGTCAAGCGGCTGCTCGACACCGGGGTGTCGCTGCAGAAGGTCCGTCTGGCGGTGGACGAGCTGCGCCAGCGGGGCGGTTCGATCGATGGCACGACCCTGATCTCCGACGGCTCGACCGTCTACGCGGTCGATGACGACGCGACGCTGCTGGATCTGCTCAAGCGCGGCCAGGCCGTGTTCGCCCTCGACCTCGACCCGGTCGTCGACCAGCTCCGCGGCGAGGTCGCGTCCTTCCCGACCGAGCGGGTGGTCGAAGGCGGCGAGCCCATCATCAGCGAGACCGACCCGGACGTGGTCCGGGCCATCGACGACGGCCCGACCGCCGCCTCGAGCTGAGGCACCGGCCGGGCGCGCGCCCGCGTCAGCCGCTCACGGTTTGCGGGCCTCGATGACGTAGCCGAAGGTCCCGAACGCTCGGGCCTGCTCCTCGCCGTCCGCTTGCGCGAACGTGTCGACCTTGTTGGAGAACGTCACGCCGACGAACCCGGCGTCCTCGATCACCGACTGCCACCCTGCACACGGCAGGGCACCGGCGATTCAGGCACCCCAGAGGTCGATGTCGCGTTTCGCCTCCTCCGGGACCTCCTGTTCGACGCAGATGTCGCTGATCTGCAGGCGGCCACCGGGGCGCGTGACGCGGAAGAGCTCCCGGTAGGCCGTGAGCTTGTCGGGGACGAGGTTGAGCACACCGTTGGAGATGATGACGTCGGCCCACTCGTCCTCGACGGGGAGCTCCTCGATCAGGCCCACCTCGAACGAGGCGTTGGTCAGCCCCACCTCCGCGGCGGACCGGCGGGCCCGCTCGAGCATCGACTCGTTCATGTCGACACCGGTCACGGCGCCATCGTCACCCACGGCGCGGGCCGCGATCAGCGCGTCCGCGCCGGCGCCGGAGCCGACATCGATGACCCGTTCGCCGCGGTCTGGCAGGCCCGGCTCGAACACGTTGGCCACGCCCGCGAACGCATCGGCGGCCGCATCGGGCAGCGGATCGGTCACCTCCGACGGGTAGCCCAGGTGCGCGAGCGCCGTGCGGCCGGTGTGGAAGTGGTAGCCGGCATCGGGCCGTTCGGCGACGCCCCGGTAGATGTCGCCGACGGCAGCGCGCAACTGCTCGACGTCGACGGCGGGTGGTTTGCTGATGTCGGTCACAGGATCCCTCCCGATCTGGCTCGTCCAGCTGCCGCCCCGCGGCCGGCCGGACGTCTCCCGTCGTCTCCCATGACGACGGCCCCGCGGCGATCATTGCACGGTCGCGCAGCTCCCGCGGAGATGTGCGGATGTCGCGATCGCGCGTGCGCTAGTCGACGAAGCAGTCCATGCAGACCAGTTGGATCGAGCGGTCCGGGGCGGCCGCGATGGCGTGCGGTTCGGTCGGATTGACCCAGAACACGTGGCCGGGCGCCAACGGGCGGTCACCGTCCTCCAACCGCAGCGCGCCGTGCCCCTGGACGATGACCCCTTCGTGGGCATGCGGGTGGACGTGGTAGGGGGTCGAGCCGCCGGCCTCGACGTCCATGACCTTCAGTTCGACGTCGTCGACGCGCTTGAGGTGGCGGATCGTCACGCCCGGCGCCTCCACCGCGTCGGGGACGATGTCGTCGAGCGCCCGTACTCCGGTCTGGATCAGGGGATCGGCGCGGGACTCCTCGACCACCGGCAGCTCGTGCTCGCCGGCCGGTCGGCGAGCGGTGATCACCACGCAGGTCGCGAGCCGCTCGAGGCCCTCGGTCGGCAGCTGCCGGCGTAGCGCCGCGAGCAGTTCGTCGGGGAACAGCGGGTAGGCGCTCGCCTCGTCGACCCCGAACGGTCCGATCGGCGTGATGTCGACCTCGATGAAACCGGCCCGCTCGAGCTTGCGGCGCAACACCCGGGGGGCGAGGGCGCCGGCCAGGCACCCGGCCCAGGCGGCGCCGCTGGCCAGCACCTCCGGCGGGAGCGTGCCCTCGTCGACCGTGAGGTCGCTGGCGCACAGGCGGCCGCCGGGACGCAGCACTCGCGCCAGCTCCGCGAAGGTCCGGCTCTTGCGGGCGGAGAGGTTGAGTGCCCCGTTGGAGATCACCACGTCGACCGTGTCATCATCGAGTGGGATCGCCTCCATCAGCCCGGTCTCGAACCGGCACCGGTCGGCCAGCCCGGCCGCGCGTGCCGCGGTGTCGGCCCGCTCGCGCATCTCGTCGAGCAGGTCCAGGCCGATGACGTGTCCGTTTCCCCCGATCCACCGCGCGGCCAGGAGGCTGTCCAGCCCCCCGCCGCAACCGACGTCGAGCACCACCTCGCCGTCCTGCAGTCCCGCGTGGCGGACCGGGTCGCCGACCCCCAGCGCCCAGGTGATCGCCTCGTCGGGGAGACCCGCCAGGTCGTGCGCGTCGTAGTAGCGCTCGGTCACCGCGGCCCCGGCACCCGCCGGGATGCTGCGGTACGCATCGCGGACCAGGTCGCGGACCTCGTCCTGGAAGGTGAGATCCGGGCCGGCGCCGTTCGCCGCACCGGTCGCGGCCGTCGTCATCGCATCCACATGATCGGTCACCGGATGGCCCCCTGATCGTCGTCCAACAGACCGTCGATGACCGCCTCGAGGCGTGCGCGGACCTCCCCGGGCATGGCGACCTGGCTGCGCTCGCGCAACATCGCCCGCAGATGCTCGGCGAACTCCAGCTCGCCGCAGCACCGCAGGCACCAGGCGAGGTGCGCCGTGAGCCGGTCGTCGTCGTGGAGCGGTCGGTCGGCATCCAGCAGCTCCCAGAGCCGCTCGACCGCGTCGGCGCAATCCATCTGAGGAAGGGTCGGGACGCTCATACCCCACCTGCCGTCGTGGCCGCGTCTGCGGAGTCCGTCGGAACGAGGCCGGACTCCTCCGCGTAGGTCCACAGTTCGCGTTCGAACCGCTTGCGTCCGCGCTGGAGCTGCGAGCACACCGTGCCGATCGGCTCGTCCAGGGCCTCGGCGATCTCCTCGGTGGACAGCTCCTCGACGTAGCGCAGCACCAACGGCGCCCGGTAGTGGTCGGGGAGGCGCTGGAGCACCAGGTGGATGTCCCGGCGCGAGAACGAGCCGAGCACGTCCAGGTGCATCGTGTCGGAGTAGGGGTAGGGGTCCTCGTCCAACAGCTGCTGGTACAGCGAGAACCGCTCCTCCTCGTCGACCTGGACCTCCGTCGGCGCGCGACCCTCCTGGCGCAGCCGATCGCGCCAGACGTTGGTGAGGATCACCCGCAGCCACCCGCCGGCGCGGTCGGGATCGCGCAGCGAGTCGATCGAGCGGCACGCCCGGAGCAGCGCCTCCTGGACCAGATCCTCGGCTTGTGGCCCGGCCAGGTGCCACGCGAGGGCGTAGAGACCCGGCAACTCGTCGCGTGCGAGCTGCTGCAACGTCGCCCGGTGCTCGGTCTCCAGCACTGGCCCTCCCCATCGACCATCGTGGCGGTGCGCCCCCGAACGGTCGAGCGTCCCGGTGTCCATGCGCTCGCGCTGCGCGCGAGGACGGGCACGGAGTGCTCCGGCCGCGCGGTGCGGCGTGCGTTGGCGGATGCGGTCAGTCGATCTCGAGGGTGGTGTGCACCGGCACGGGCTGGGCGAGCAGGTCACGGACGGGGGAGGTGTCCTGCACGTACTGGCAGAGCTCCCACAGGTCCTCGTTGGAGGCGTTGGGGCTGGCCACGTGCCCCGTGACCCGGATCTCGGAGAAGCCAGGGCGTCCGCCCTCGAGCCCCAGGAACGCGCGCACGTCCAGGTCGCCCTCCACCTCGTAGTCCATGCGGGTCAGCTCGATCCCACGGGCGGCGGCGTTGGCGACGTAGCCGACGGCGTAGCAGAAGGCCAGCGCCTGGAGCACCAGCTCGACGGCGTTGGGGCCCTGGTTGCGGCCGAGCAGCACCGGTGGCTCGTCGCCGGCGAGCTCGAACGGTTCGCTGCGGCTGTCGTCCTCCTGGCCGGCATGCAGGAAGGTGCCGATGCGTCCCCGGCTGTGGGTGCCGTCCTGCCAGGCGCTGGAGGCCCGGAAGGTGAACGCGGCGATGTCGGGGTCCTCGCCGATGGCGTCGATCGTGCTCGTGAGCTGGTCGACGTCGATGCCGTTGCGGACGGTGGTGGTGTTGGTCGCGGTCATGATCTGCTCCCTCACGGACGCGCATGGACATCTCCCGTCCATGGCAACTCCCCCGCGGCGGCTTGAGCCCGCGGCGGTCGGGTGGTCGTCCCGACACCCCCAATGACGTCGCCGGGACCGCCGTCATTGCATCGGCCGTCCGATGCGCGCATCCGCGTGCGGATGGCGAGATGACCGGTCAGCCCGGTGGGCGTGGGGCGCGTCCGTGATCGTGCGGCCGATCGGCGACGCGGCCGGGGCCGGCAGGGATCAGCGTTCCGCAGGGACGAGCAACACCGGACGGCTGGCCGTCCGCAACAGGTGTTCGGCCGTGGAGCCGAGCAGGAGCCCGGACAGGGCGTTGCGTCCTCGGGTGCCGACGATGATGACGTCAGCGGCCTGCGCCTCGGCGAGCCGGCCGATCGTCTCCGGGAGCGGGCCGTGCTCGACGACCGGTGTCAGGGAGGCGTCGGCGAACGGCTCGAGATGCTCGCGGGCCTCCCGCTCGTCGCTCGCCACATGGCGGGAGGCGCTGAGCACGGTGACGGCCGTGCCGCCGAGGTCCCGTCCGAGGGACCGCGCGAGCGATTCGGCAGCTGCCGCGCGCTCGGAGCCGTCCGTGGCCAGCAGCACGCCCCCGCCGCGGTCGGGACGCGGGGCACCGAGAGGGAGGAGCAGGATCGGGACGGGACACGTACGTGCCAGGTCCAGGACGGTGCTCCCCAGGAACAGATCACGCCAGGGCGTGTGTCCGTGGCTGCCGGCGATGACCAGGTCCGCCCCCGCCGCGGCGGCCGCGTGTTGGAGCTCGGTCGCGGGGTGGCCACTGCGGACCTCCACCGCCGTGTCCAACCCGGGGAGCTCCTCCGCCAGTTCCTGCAGCCGTGCCAGGTAGTGGTCCCGGTGCCGTACCTCGGGCGCTTGCGGGTAGGGGCCACCCAGGACGGTGACGAGGGTGACCCGGGTCACACCGAGCCGTTGGATCCGGCCCAGTTCGTCCAGCATCCGCCCGGTCGTGGGGGAGTGGTCGATCCCGACGATGGCCCGGTCAAACATGGCGATGGTCCACTCCCCGAGCCGGGTCGATCCCGTGTGCCCCATCGAGGTGGAGCCGTCGCCAGCGTCCGAACCCGATCGAGTCGACGGTCCAACCGGCCACGGCGTCGGTGAGCCGGGGGTCGACGAAGCAGGTCACCTCGCCGGCCTGCACGATGTCGTACTCGTCCGGCTGTGCCGGCGGGCCGACCTCCGCGACCGGGAGCAGCGCGCGGCCGCCGCAGCAGCCGTGTCGCGGGCTGACCCGCAGCACCAACGACCGGCCGGCGAGGTGGTCGACGGCAGCCGGGGTCAGCGTCGGCGAGGCCATCACCGCTCCTCGCTGACCGTGACGCTGGATGCGGACCCTTGCTCCTCGAAGCGCGCGAAGCGGTGCTGGGTGCGGTTGGCGTACCAGACCAGGGCGAGCATCAGCGGGACCTCGACGAGCACGCCGACGACGGTCGCCAGAGCAGCGGCCGATTGCAGACCGAACAGCGCGATCGCGGCGGCGACCGCCAGTTCGAAGAAGTTGCTCGCGCCGATCATCGCACCCGGGGCGGCGACCGCATGGCGGACCTTGAAGAGCCGCATCGCCCGGTAGGTGAGGCCGAAGATGAGCACGGTCTGGATGATCAGCGGCACCGCGATCAGGACGATGTGGAGCGGGTTGTTGAGGATCACCTCGCCCTGGAAGGCGAACAGCAGCACCAGGGTGATGATCAGCCCCGTCGGGGTGACCGGAGCGATCCGTCGCATGAACACCCGGTCGAACCACTCGATGCCCTTGCGGGCGATCAACGCCTTGCGGGTCGCCCAGCCAGCGGACAGGGGGATCACGATGTAGAGCACCACCGACAGCGCGACGGTGTCCCACGGCACCGAGATGTCGGAGATGCCCAGCAGGAGCACCACGATCGGGGCGAACGCGACCAGCATGATCAGGTTGTTGATCGCCACCTGGACCAGGGTGTAGCCGGCGTCACCGCGGGTGAGGTAGCTCCAGACGAACACCATCGCGGTGCACGGGGCAGCGCCGAGCAGCACCGCCCCGGCGAGGTACTGCCGGCCGAGGTCCTCCGGGATCAGCGGCGCGAACACCACCAGCAGGAAGAACGCGGCGATCGCGTACATCGTGAACGGTTTGACGAACCAGTTGACCGCGGTGGTGACGAGCAGACCGCGGGGCTCGCGACCGACCCCGACGATGGCCCCGAAATCGATCTGGACCATCATCGGGAAGATCATCGCCCAGATGAGGATCGCCACGGGGATCGACACCTGTGCGTACTCGAAGCGCGACAGCGCCTCCGGGACGGCTGGCGCGAACTGGCCCAGCAGCACGCCGGCGATGATCGCCAGCGCGACCCACACCGACAGGAGCCGCTCGAAGGTCCCGAGCCCGCCGCTGGGTGTCGCGGCGTCGGCCGGCGCTGCCACGTGCTCGCTCACACCGGTGCGCTCGTTCGGGTGGGTCATGTGGGGGCCTTCGGTGGCGCGGGCGGTCGTCTCGAGTCGATCGTCGTTTATCGATGAACGACGATACCCGATGGAGGGCGTCGGGCTCAGCCCTGGAGCAGGGTCTTGAGCTGTCGCACGCTCGGGACCTTGCCGCTGATCACGACCGTGCCGTCGACCACGAGGCCGGGGGTCGTCATGACCCCGTAGCCCATGATGTCGGCGGTGTCGGTGACCTTCTCGATCTCCGCGTCGAGGTCGAGGTCGGACAGCGCTTCGCGGGTGCGCTTCTCGAGGGTGACGCAGTTGCGGCAACCGGGGCCGAGCACCTTGATGTCCATAGCAGCGGTCCTCGTCGTTCGGCCGGGTGGTTCCCGGGCAGGTGGGGTGGGGTCCGTGGGTCGTGCGGTGGTCGGAGCCTTGGTCGTCGGGATCGACCGTGGTCCGGTGATCAGGCGATCAGGTCGAAGAGGAAGCCGATGCCGATGATCCCAGCGGTGACCACCGCGGTGAAGATGGCCAGCAAGGGCAGCTTCATGACTCGCTTCAGCAGGATCAGCGCCGGCAAGGACAACGCGACGACGCTCATCATGAACGCCATCGCCGTGCCCAGGCCCAGGCCCTTGACGTACACCGCTTCCACCAGTGGCACCACGCCGGCCACGTTGGCGTACAGGGGGATCCCGGCCACCGTGGCGACCGGCACGGACCAGACGCTGTCCGCGATGCCGGTCTGCTGGAAGAAGTCGGCGGGTACCCAGCCGTGGATCCCCGCGCCGATCGCGATGCCGACCAGCACGTAGGGCCAGACCGTGCGGACGATGTCGACGGTCTCGCTTCGCGCGTACTCGATGCGGTCCGCCAGGGTGGGTTTGCCGCCGTCGGCGCTGGTGGGGACGGTCATGTCCTTGACGAACGGGTCGACCCAACGGTCGAGGTCGAAGCGCGAGAGGACCACGCCGGCGATCACCGCCATCGTCATGCCGGTGAGGACGTAGAGGGCGGCGATCTGCCAGCCGACCATGCCGGCCAGCATCACCACCCCGACCTGGTTGATCAGGGGACTGGTGATCAGG
>SKJX01000051.1 GCA_007121785.1 Nitriliruptoraceae bacterium | reverse complement strand
CGGCGGGGGCGGCGTCACCGCTGTCGGCGCGGGCCGGGGCTCGCTCGAGACCACCTCGTCGTCCGGCAGGCGGCGCTTGGTCTCCCCGGTCGCCCACTCGAGCGCCTTGTGGTGACGCTCGTCGGGGGTGATGCCGACCGCGACCATGCGCTCGAAGACCGCGGTGGTCGCCTCCGCTCGGCCCTTCTTGGCGTAGGCCCACAGCAGCTCACGGAAGGTCGGCTCGTCCACGCTGACGTTCGCGTCGGCGAGGGCCTCGACCAGTTCGCGTGCCGGGTCGAGCGAGCCGTGGCGCAGCAGCGACGCGACCAGCTTCGACGCGTCCGACGCGGCCGGCGTCATCTTGTGTTCGAGCATGTGCCGCACCAGCGCGACCGCGTCGTCGGTGCGCTTGCTGTTCGAGAGGGCGGTGAGCAGCGAGCCGTAGTGGCGACCATGGGTCAGGGTGCCGCTGGCGCGGAGCCGCTCGAGCAGCGTCCGGGCCTCGTCGAGGCGCTTCGCGCGCACCAGCCGCTCCACCAGGTCGCGGGCGGTACGTCGGTCGGCAGGGACCCCGAACGCCGTCAACTCGTCGAAGAGCCGCAGCGCCAGATCCAGTTCGTGGTTCTTGAGGTGGGCCGTGAGGATGTCCGCCGCCTTCTGCGGCGGCACCGGCACCCCCAGGATCAGCATCCAGTCGAGGACGCCGCTGGCCGCAGGCAGCCGATCCGCCTTCAGCGAGACGTCGATCAGCCCCTCCAGGTTGGCGCCGGTCGGGATGCGACCGGCCGCGACCAGGCCCAGCGCGTCCGCCCAGGCACCATCGACGTCGTCACCGGTGATCCGGGCCTGCAGGACCGCGTTGAGGTGGAAGCTGGTCGGCTCGGTGCCAGCCTCGCGCATGGCCGCGACCGCTGCGGTGGCGGCCTCCGCGTCCCCGGCCTTGGCATGCGCGAGCAGCAGCTCGGTGTGGACGTCACCGGGGAGCGCGAGCCCGGCGTCGCGGAGCAGGTCCAGGAGCTCCAGGGCGCGCTCGGTGTGCCCCGCACGCGCGATCATCGCCACCAGGCTGGTCGCCAGCTTGGGATCCGGCAGCCGGCCCACCTGGAGCATCAGGTCGACGACCGTCCGGGTGTCCTTGATGGCCCGCCGATCGAGGCAGTCGCGCAGGAGCCGGTCGTACTCCTGCGGGGCCGCCGCTTGTCCCCGGGCGGCCATCTGACGCAGCACCGCACGGGCGGCCGGCTCACGGCCGCCGGCGAGGTAGATCGACAGCACGTGCGGGGCGCGCTGGGCGTCGGGTTCCTCGCCGTCCGCGTGGAGCTGGTCGAGCAGTTCCAGCGCCGCCTCGGTCCGACCCGCTCGGGCGGTGGCGATCGCCAGATCCCACCGGATCGTCGGGTCGATGGGCGCACCAGCCGCACGCATCTGCTCGATGACGTCCCGCGCGCCGGCGACGTCCCGGGCGCTCAGATGCGCATCGAGCAGCAGCCTCCAGTGCTCCGGCTGGATCTCGACTTCGCGGGTCTTCATCGATGCGAAGACCTGCTGGGTCATCCGCAGGTCACCGGAGAACCGGCGAAGCGCTTCGACGTACTTGTCGTGGTCGCTCACGTGACGTCCTCCCGCCCGACCGTGAGCCACGCAGAGCGCGACTGCGTCCGCGTGAACTCCCCGGGCTCGCGCACCCACCCACGTGCGC
The DNA here is from genome assembly GCA_007121785.1 of Nitriliruptoraceae bacterium. Classification (GTDB taxonomy): domain Bacteria; phylum Actinomycetota; class Nitriliruptoria; order Nitriliruptorales; family Nitriliruptoraceae; genus SKTG01. The sequence continues at coordinate 5,445 of SKJX01000051.1, read as the reverse complement.
TGGTGGCCGACCGTCCCTCGGTCGCGACCCCGACGGTAGCGGCGACGACCACCGGGTGCCGTCTCAAGGCCAGCGGACGCGGCCGCGCAGGCTGGCCTCGATCTCCTGCCACAGGGACCGGTACGCCGAACCCGCCCGCCCGTTGAGCACCGCACGCAGAGGATCGGCGGCGAGCGCCATCCGCTCGACCCGGCTGTCGGTCGGCACGGCGACCTGGCTGAAACCGTCCGTGGGCTCGACGTCATCGACGAGTTCGCGGTGCAGGCCCTTGCGGCGGTCGACCATGGTCAGGAAGGCCAGGACGTCCGGCCGCTGCTCCGCGGTCATCGCGTCGATCTCCGCGTCGAGATCAGCGAAGGCTGACCACGCCAGCGGTCCGGCGGTCAGCGGCACGACCACGAGATCGGTGGCTCGGAGCACCGCAGCGGAGGCGGCTGACACCGCAGGCTGACAGTCGAGCACCAGCAGGTCGAACTCCGCCGCCGCCCGCTCCATCGCGGCGTCCAGCGACCCGTCCGCCGTCCCACCGCCGTCGGCGAACCACCGGTCCAGCCAACGCAACGACAGGTCCGCGGGCACGACCCGCAACCGTTCGTGGGCGGTGTCGAGCGCCTGGCCGGCCAGCCCCGCCGGGTCGTCGAAGAGCGCGGTGACCCCACCGTCGATCCCGCGGTCGACCCCCACCAGACGCGTGGCTGACCCCTGTGGGTCGAGATCCCACAACAGCGTCCGGTGTCCCGCCGCCGCAGCGTTGGCCGCCAACGCGACGGCGGTCGTGGTCTTGCCTACCCCGCCCTTGTGGTGGTAACTGGCGACCGTCCGCATCGCGTGCCTTTCGATCAGGGTCCACTTGGGCGTCGCCCCGTGCCGGGTCCTACGCCCAGCCGAGCTCGTGCAACCGTTCGTCGTCGATACCCAGGTGGTGCGCGAACTCGTGCACCACCGTCACGTACACCTCGTCGATGAGTTCATCCTCGTCGGCGACCAGCTCGCACAGCGGCAGCCGGAAGATCCGGATGACGTCCGGGGTGACGCCGCCGTAGTCGTCGCGCTCGGTCAGCGGCACCCCCTCGTAGATGCCGAGCAGCTCGGGTTCGTCCTCATGCCGGTCCTCGACCAGCACGACGACGTTGTCGAACATCTCCGCCAGCTCCTCGGGGACGTCGTCCAGGGCACGTCCGACCAGCACCTCGAACCGGTCCTGCGGGATCGCATCCTGCATCGTCAGAGCACGTGCTCGAGCCCGACGACCAACCCGTCGAGCCCGGCCACCTCGCGGCAGGCCACCAGCACCCCGGGCATGAAGGAGGTGCGGTCCAGCGAGTCGTGCCGCAGCGACAGGGTCTGACCGGTGCCGCCGAAGATGACCTCCTGATGGGCCACCAGGCCGGGCAGTCGCACGCTGTGGACGCGGACGCCCGCGTGCTCGGCGCCGCGCGCGCCGGGGTGGCGCTCGTCTCCGAGCGGGACGTCGGGTGCGTCGCTGCGCGCGTCCGCGATCAGCTCCGCCGTGCGCAGCGCGGTGCCGGATGGGGCGTCGACCTTCCCGTCGTGATGGAGCTCGAGCACCTCGACGTGGGGCAGGTGACGGGCGGCCTCGGCGGCGAACCGCATCAGTAGGACGGCGCCGATCGCGAAGTTCGGGGCGACCAGCGCGTTGGCCGCACCGTCCGCGGCGAGCGCTCGTGCCCGCTCGAGCTCCTCCTCGCCCAGCCCCGTCGCGCCGACGACGGCGTGGATGCCGTGCTCGAGCAACCAGACCAGGTTGTCCCCGACGCTGCCCGGCCCGGTGAACTCGACGGCGACCTGCACCCCCGCGTCCACCAACGCGTCGAGTCCACCGGCGATCGTCACCCCGTCGTCGCCCCCGCGGGCACCGGTCACCTCTTCGAGCGCGCGGCCGCTCGCCGACGGGTCGACGGCCGCGATCAGATCGAGGTCGTCGCTACCGTCGACCGCCCGGCAGACCTCCGCACCCATCCGTCCGGCCGCTCCGACCACCCCGACACGCACTCGCACTCCTCACTGACGACCCGTCCCTGCAGGAGCGGCAGCCTAGGGCTCGTCCCGACCCGGCGTCACCGAACGAGGACGAGCCGCGATCCCGCGACCGGGAACACCGACCCTGGTGCAGGCTGCCCGGACTCGTGGTCGCGCGACCACGGGGACCCACACCGGCTGATCTGACGGCAGCGAGGCGTGCATCGTGACCTCGGACCCAGGCGATCCGGTGAACCGACCCACCAGGTGCTGGCGATCGATCTGCGCGGCCCCGGCGCTCGACCTGGTCGGCGTCCAGGCGCGACGACGTGCGGCCGAGCCGCTCCTGCGCGGTGACGGGTTCGCTGCGGTGACGGGTTCGCTGCGGTGATCGATCAGCGCTCCGCCTCGATGCGGGTCCCTCTCCCCGACGACGAGGTGGCACGGGTCGGCGCGATCCGCACGCCGCAACGAACCGTGGTGCTCGGTGTGTGGTGGCCGGTGCTGGACCTCTCCAGCGAGGAGCTCGGCGCCCTCGTCGAGCGGCTCGCCGGCCAGGTGACGGTGCCCGACCCGGCGATCCCCGGGATCGACCCCGCGACCTGATCCCCGACGGGCCGGTCAGCGATCACCTCGCGGGGCCGGTGCCGGTCGCGGCCGCGCGCTCGAGGGCGATCGCGGTCGCCTCCGGCGGGAACGGGGACCCCGACAGCACGCTGTCGCGGCCACGGATGCCACCCAACAGTTCACGGGCGAGGGCGGCGAGGTGCGCCAGCTCCCGCTGCTGGGTCGACACGGTCGCAGCATCGGCCGGTGCGCCGTGTCCGGGCACCGTCACCTCCGCACCGAGCGCCTCGACCCGGGCCAGGGTCGCCGGCCACTCGAAGGGGTAGGCATCGTGGAACTGTGGCGGCGCCCCGACCTCCACCAGATCCCCCGCCAGCACGGTCGCGGCGTCGGGGACGTGCACGACCAGGTCGTGGTCGGTGTGCCCTCGACCGGGCACGAGCAGTTCGACATCGCGGCCACCGAGGTCCAGGCGATGCCGGTCGGTGACGGGGCGATCGGGCACCGGGATGGGACTGGCGCGCAGGTGGGCGTGCTGCTCCTCCGGCAGCCAGTCGAGCCAGCGATCACGTTGGGCGACACCGTGCCGTCGGAGGTCGCCGCGGCACCCGTCGCTCGCCCACAGGGGCAGGCCCGCGAACGCTCCCGCGCCGAGGCAGTGGTCGAGGTGGGCGTGGGTGATCACCACCGCGGTCGGGGCCGCCACCGGCAACTCCCGTAGGTGCTCGCGGACCTCGGTCGCTTCGACCAGCGTCGTCCGCGTGTCGATCAGCAGGGTGCCGTGCGAACCGGCGACGACCGTCACGTTGACGTCGAACGGGTCGTACCGGCGCACGAAGATCCGGTCCGCGACCTCTTGCCACGCCGTCACCGCCGGCATGATCAGGCCACCGCGGCTAGGAAGCGGGCTGGCTCGTCTTGGCGGAACGGTCCGACGACGGCGAGGTCGTGGGGGCCCGCCAACACACGTGCCGCGACCCGGCGGACGTCGCCGAGGTCGACCGCGGCGATGCGTGTCAGCGCGTCGTCGACGCTGACGACCTCCGCGCCGGTGGCCACCTGCCGTCCCAGCCGCGACATACGCGATCCGGTGTCCTCCAACCCCAGCACCACCGCACCGGAGAGCGAGCCCTTGGCGCGCTCGAGCTCCTCCCCGGTGACGTCGTCACCGACCCGGTCGAACTGGTCGCGCAGCACCGCGAGCGCCTCGTCGACCTTGCCGGGTGCCGTGCCGAGGTAGGCAGCGATCAGCCCGGCGTCGGTGAACGACGACGCGTAGCTGAACGTGGCGTACGCCAGGCCACGGACCTCGCGGATCTCCTGGAACAGCCGCGACGACATCCCACCACCGAGCACCGTGTCCAGCACGCGCAGGGCGAACCGATCGTCGTCCTCCTGGGCCAGTCCCCCACCACCGAGGACCACATGCGCCTGCTCGCTGGCCTGCTCGCGGATCCGGACCTCCCCTTGCTGGTAGCGGGTGGGCGCGACCCGGACCGGGCGCGTCCCACCGGGACGACCGAGGTCACCCAGCAGCTCGTCCGCCAGCCTGACGACGTGGTCGTGGTCGAGGTTGCCCGCGGCGGCGACGGTCAACGTCTCCGGGCGGTACCGGTCGAGGTAGTAGGCGTGGATCGTGTCACGGTCCAGCCGCTGGATCGACCTGCACGTGCCGAGCGGCTCGGACGCGAGCGGGTGGTCGCCGAGCACGACCTCGGCAGCGTCGGCGTGGACGAGATCATCCGGGGTGTCGTGCAACAGGTCCAGTTCCGACAGCACGACCTCACGTTCGGCCTCGACGTCCGTCGGCGTGTTCCGAGCATCGACCAGCATGTCGGCCAGCACGTCGAACGCCAGCGGCAGGTCGCGATCGAGCACGCGCGCGTAGAAGCACGTCAGTTCCTTGGAGGTGAAGGCGTTCATCTCACCTCCGACCGCATCGAGCTCCTCGGCGATGTCGCGGGCGCTGCGTCGGCTCGTCCCCTTGAACAGCAGGTGCTCGAGGAAGTGGGAGCAACCGGCCTGCTCGGGCGTCTCGTCGCGGGCACCGACCTCGAGCCACATCCCCAACGTCACGGACCGCACCGACGGGATCGACTCGGTGACGACCGTGACGCCCGACGCCAGGTTGGTTCGCTGGTGGTCCACCGGTGCCCTTCCCACCGCGGCTGTCCGGGAGACCGCGTAGGACGTCGCAGCGTAGGTCACCGACACCGCGAGGGCGGCCCCGTGGGGCCGCCCTCGCGGTGTTCCGATGGTGCGTGGCGTCAGTCGCGGTCGCGTGACCGGCTACGGGTGCGCGTACGGGTGCGCTCGCCCCCGTCGTCGCCGCCGTCGCCCTTGCCGCCGTCGGTCTTGCCGCCGTCGGTCTTGCCGCCGTCGCCCTTGCCGCCACGGTCACGACCGCCACGGCGGCGGCCACCGCCCGTATCGTCACCGGCGCCCTGGTCGCTCGGCGCGTCGTCACCGCCGCGCTCACGGCTACCGCCGTCACCGCCACGACCACGCTCACGACCGCCGCGCTCACGGCGACCACGGTCGTCGTCGCCGCCTTCGTCGCCGCCGGACGGCTCGTCGGAGCCAGCGTCCGAGGTGGCCTCGGGCGTCTCATCCGCACCGGCCTTGTCGCCGACGTACTGCAGCTTGAACTTGCGGCCACCGTCGAGGACGTCGAGCACCTCGACCAGCACCTGCTCGCCGACGTCGACGGCCTCCTCCGCGTGGCCGAGCCGCTTGCCGGCCATCTTGGACAGCTCCGAGATGTGGAGCAGCCCGTCGGTCCCCGGGGTCAGGGAGACGAACGCGCCGAAGTCGACGGTCTTGACGACCGTGGCGTGGTAGCGCTCGCCCTTCTCCGGCAGCTGCGGGTTGGCGATCGCGTTGATGCGGTCGAGGGCG